>NZ_DEYV01000009.1:0-7354 GCF_002364655.1 Pseudomonas sp. UBA3149 | reverse complement strand
GCAAGCGGAGGCAGACATGACAGGTCGCTACGAGCTTTCGAGTCAGCGCTGGGCATTGATTGAAGATATCGTTTCCCCTCCCCAGACCATGGGCCGTCCTCGCCGGGATGATCGACAGATGCTCAATGGTATCTTCTGGATCCTTTGCTCCGGCGCCAAATGGCGTGATCTACCCGAACGCTACGGCCCTTGGAAAACGGTTTATCAGCGTTTTCGCCAATGGCGGGACGACGGAACGTTTGAGCGCGTATTGACTCGTCTGCATCTGCGGCTTCGCCAGGATGGCTTTATCGATCTGGATGCCTGGATGGTGGACTCTACGACCATTCGAGCTACCCGTGCCGCGGCAGGAGGCGGAAAAAAAGGGGCCCGGACGAACCTGTAGATCATTGCCTGGGACGCAGCCGGGGTGGGTTAGGTACCAAGATTCACCTGCTTTGCGATGCCAATGGTTATCCGCTGAGCTTTACCCTCTCGCCTGGTCAGCAGGCCGATTCGCGCAACTTTATTCCGTTACTAGATCAGGTGCGTCTTCCTGGCTCTCAGGGCAGACCACGTAAGCGTTGCCGGACAGTGATCGCGGACAAGGGCTACGATAGTGAAGGGTTGCGTCGCTATTGCGACCGCTTCGGTATGCAGCCGGTGATTGCTCAGCGCACGATGCACCGCAAGCCCCGGACAGGTCTGCCTCGCCTGTTTGATAGGCCCAAGTATCAACAGCGTAACGTGATCGAACGGCTATTCGGTTGGTTAAAGGAAAAGCGTCGGCTCTGTACTCGCTTTGACAAGCTGGCTAGCAGCTTCAAGGCCATGGTTACGCTGGCCTGTATCGAGCGATGCATGCGTGCCGACTTTTCAGACAAACCCTAGTGACAGAGCAGGATTTACAGCAGCTTGAAACGATGGCGTGTAACTACCGCTCTGTAGCTGCCAATAGTGGCAACCGAGGAGTACCTTACAGGGTCGGGGATGTGTTCAAGTTTACGGCTCATCAGTTCCGACATACCTTTGCCTGGTTCATCATAGCTAATCGTCTAGGTGATCTGGACGATATCAAATACCAATTCAAACATCTGCACCGCGCCATGAGCCTTGTCTACGCTGAAAGAGGCTTCCAGTCATTTAATGAGCTCAGAGCTGTGATTGAGCATTTTGGAAATCTCCTGAATAAGCGCTCACTAGACGATATTGTGCAAGCAGCTGAAACAGGTATTGTCGCCGGTGGTGGCGGTGAGCGATTGACCCGTATGCTGCAGGCTCTTAATAGTACAGAGGAGGAAATGATATTTGGCACCGATATACAGCCGCACTTTCATGAAATAAAAGACATAATCAAATTCATGACTCGACACAGCGACTCCATTCGAGGCCTACCTCACGGGTACTGTATCAAGGGACCGTCATGCAAGATCAAGAATATAGCTGATCCCTCCCACTGCCTTTACTGCGACACATATTTTACAACCCCAAAGCATCTTCCCTACTGGAAGGCTATAAAAAGCAATTGTGAGAGTAAGCTTGCCCGTATTTCGGCAATGCCTGATCACACACAGCAGCAGTTTCAAGTGTTCAAGCAGTCACTGGAGGACAACCTGTTTGCGGCTAACAAGATCATTTGCCGCCTCCTTCCTGATGACATGACTACAAAAAGGGCGACGTGATGGATGAAAGCACAAATACTAGAGATCAGCTTCTTCAGGCTATAGATCAGCTTGTAAATTCAGGTGGTAGCATCAGTATTAGTGCGGTTGCGGCTATATGTGGTGTCTCGCACTCACTCATTTATAACCGTTACCCGGACCTCAAAGAAAGGATCAAAGAGTTCAAGCGTGTTCAGAAAGACCGGCAAAAAACGACGACTGATCAACAGCTAATTGACAATTTGTTAGCTAAAAATAAGGTCTTGTTAAAAAAGTTAGAGGTGCAAGAAAAAAGACAGGAAGAAAAAAACCTTAACCAACTACTAGCCCATCTCCAGCAAGTGTACTCTATGTATGATCAGTTACTTGAAGACAGAAACAGACTTGTAGAAAGGTTGAGCAAGCCCTGATACAACCTAAACCAGGTAAAACACTCTAGAGTGATCGCCTGACTAAGCTGCTGACGCCCATTAAGCCTAGGCAGCGTGCTGCTTAGATGGTTGTAGCAGAGCCTTGTCGTGCTTGCTCTAAGATTTTGGTTAGGGCGCATACATCTCCATCAGACTGAAGGGCAAGCCAAATGGTCTTGTATCTAACGGATCATTGCCCTAGGTCTTTATCGAGTTTGCGCAACCTATTATGCCCCCTAGAAAATTCGAAGAAAAACTGAGCCATCCCCTGGCAAGGTGCAAACTGCACGTCCATGATGGGCTTCAATGATGGCTCTTACCGACATGTGTATCGGCAGCCTCGGAAAGCGTATTAGCGACGTCTATATCGGTAAGCCGCTGAAGAATTCCACAGTCTCCGATAGCCTGCTCTACTGCGCACCGCCGACCCAAGTCATTTAATTGCTCCTCCAACGCCTGAAGCGCGTTGATTCGAGTCCTGACATGCTGGATATGCTCATTGATCAGATCGTTAACGCTTGAGCAGTTGTCGCGAGGATTTTCCTTGAAGCGCAACAGGCTACGAATCTCATCCAGGGTCATGTCAAGTGCACGGCAGTTGCGAATGAAGATTAAACGTTCAACGTGTTCAGCGTTGTACAGGCGATAGTTTCCCTCGCTGCGTTCAGGCTCCGCCAAGAGACCTTCTCTTTCGTAATAGCGGATTGTTTCAACCTGACAGCCTGTTCGTTTGGCCAGTGTCCCTATTTGCATGGATTTTCCTCTTTTACTTGACCCTGTAGCTGCTACAGGGTGTTCACTCTACACGTGATTTATATAGAGGACATCCTGATGTCAAATTGTTGTGGCCATGAGCCTGCCCCCAAGAAGGCTCAGGACAGCTGCTGTAATTCCACGGCTACCTCCCCTGAGTGTGGTTTAAAATCTGCGGTGTTTAATCCTGTAAAGCTTACTAAACCACAGGTGCGCCAGATTGCGTTAAAGATTGAGGCTATGGATTGCCTTACTGAAGAGCGCTTGATCAGGCAAAAGCTGAAAGCCTTGAATGGCATTTCATCATTAGATTTCGACCTGAGCAATCGCACGCTATTGGTTGGACATACCTTGTCTTCTGAAACGCCCATCATTGAAGCGATAAAATCGCTGGACATGCAGGCAGAACCATTAGAAAGATCAAAGCATCCCACCAGCTGCTGCGCACCGAAGCCAAACCCAGTAGCTGCTGTAAGCTGCTGTGGCGGTTCTACCATTAAAACTGCTCATACTCATACTACGCCCTCTGCTTCTCAAGGCGGACAATTATCCCTTTTCAAAATTGAACAGATGGACTGTCCTACTGAGGAAGGTCTGATCCGGAACAAGCTTGAAGGTATGGCTGGAGTCCAGTCTTTGGAATTCAACTTACTCAAGCGTACTCTTGGTGTTAGGCATCTGTTGCCCTCAGAAGAGCCTATAAAAAGGGCCATTTTCTCACTGGGCATGAAGGCTGAACCCATCAACGATACGACCCGTACACGCATACGGATCATGCAGATGGACTGCCCTACTGAGGAAAAGCTTATCCGTGACAAGCTTTCACGGATGGAGGGCATACTTGGACTGGACTTCAACCTGATCCAGCGCGTGTTGACGGTACACCATGATCCTGAAGTGCTTACGCCGATGCTGGACAACATACGCGGCCTGGGTTTTACACCAGAGCTTGAAGCCGATACGTCTCAACAAACCGCTTCATTGCCCGCGGCAAAGAAATGGTGGCCGTTGGCATTAGGGGGGATGAGCGCGTTAGGTGCTGAACTCCTTCATTTTACCCAGGCCGCACCTGAATGGTTAGTTGCTGCGCTGGCCCTGGTTGCTGTGCTGGGAAGTGGTTTAAGCACTTATAAAAAAGGCTGGATTGCACTTAGAAACCGAAATTTGAACATCAATGCCTTGATGAGTATTGCGGTCACAGGTGCCCTCCTCATCGGTCAATGGCCAGAGGCCGCAATGGTCATGGTGCTCTTTGCCATTGCCGAGCTGATTGAAGCAAAGTCCATTGATAGAGCTCGTAATGCTATTAAGGGCCTAATGCAGTTAACACCCGACCAGGCTACTGTCTTGCAAGCTGACGGCCTTTGGGTTGAAAAAGCCGTCAATGATGTACTGGTCGGTGATCGAGTTCGTGTCAAGCCCGGTGGGCGCGTAGGGCTGGATGGTATAATTGAGCAGGGTAGCTCAAGCGTCAACCAGGCCCCCATTACAGGTGAAAGCCTTCCTGTTGAAAAGGCTCCCGGCGATATGCTTTTTGCAGGGACAATCAATCAGGAGGGAGCTTTGGAATTCAGGGTGACTGCGCCGGCCAGCCAGTCGACGCTTGCTCGCATCATTCATGCAGTAGAAGAAGCTCAAGGCAATAAGGCGCCTACTCAGCGCTTTGTTGATCAGTTTTCAAGGATCTACACGCCAGGCGTTTTCCTGTTTGCTCTGGCCGTAGCGGTGCTTCCCCCGCTTGTTATGGGCGGTGAGTGGTTTACATGGATTTACCGTGCTTTGGTGCTGCTGGTTGTGGCGTGCCCCTGCGCGCTCGTGATTTCTACGCCGGTTACCATAGTGAGCGGACTGGCTGCGGCGGCCCGCAAAGGTATATTGATCAAGGGAGGTCTATATCTTGAAACAGGCAGCAAGCTGACTCATCTAGCCTTTGACAAGACCGGTACGCTTACTCATGGCAGACCCGAGCAGACTGACTATTTTCCTGTCGAAATGCAGGCCTCTCCCGATGTGTATGCGTCGGTGGCTGCAAGTCTGGCTAACCGCTCGGACCACCCTGTTTCTAAAGCCATCGCTAACGCATCGCTGCGAAAAGGAATTTTCATACAGGAGGTAGATCATTTCGAAGCGCTGGCTGGACGTGGTATTAGAGGAAAGATCGGCAGTCATATCTATCTGCTTGGCAATTACCGTTTGGCTGAAGAGCGAAAGCTTGTTTCCGATTGGCTGAAATCCAAGACCCAGGAACTGGAACGACAAGGCAAGACCGTTGTGATGTTGATGGATGAAAGCCGTGTGTTTGCGTTGTTTGCCGTTGCAGACACGGTTAAACCCTCAAGCCGTGAAGCCATTAGTGCCTTACAGACCCTGGGAATCAAAACCCTGACCTTAACAGGGGATAATCCTTATACCGCTCAGGCTATAGCATCACAAGTCGGTATCGATCAGGTTCGTGGTAACCAGTTGCCTGACGATAAACTTAGCGCTGTAAAGGAACTCCAGCAAAAGGGCTATGTAGTCGGAATGGTCGGTGATGGTATCAATGATGCCCCCGCCTTGGCTCAGGCTGACATCGGCCTGGCGATGGGCGCTGCAGGTACAGATACTGCTATTGAGACAGCAGATGTTGCACTCATGGACGATGACCTGCGAAAAGCAGCGGATTTCATTCGCTTATCGCGTCAGGCAGCTACTGTGCTGAAGCAAAACATCAGTTTTGCGATTGGAATCAAGGCTATATTCCTGATTTTTACATTAACAGGGCATGCCACCATGTGGATGGCAGTGTTTGCCGACATGGGTGTAAGTCTACTGGTTGTATTCAATGGTCTGCGGCTTTTGAGACAGTAGTAGCGTTCTGATTTGTGAGAACTACAAGCCCCTGACCATCAGGGGCTTATCTTTTAGGCTCAGAGTACATTGCCTTATTGAGCCCTGACCCTTCTTACAAAATTGTAATTTTCAGCTCACCTCCCTGTTATCCAAGGCTTGTAACGATAGCGCCTGGTCTTCAGAAGACAGCCTTTTGAAGAGCCCAATAATAAGACGCAAGGCAATTTCGTAATCGACCTGCCGATTAATAGGAGCATCAGTGATGAGCAATAAGGCTAAGCTTTCGCTTGTAGCCCTGGCAGTTGTATGGGGAGCAGCCCAGACTGCGGTCGCCCAGGAGACAGGAAAAGGCGATGGATTTATTGAAGGAAGCAGTCTGACCCTGACGAACCGAAATTTCTTCTTTAACCGAGACTTCCGGCATGGACAGTCAAGCGCAACGGGCAACGGTTATTCTGAAGAGTGGGCTCACGGCGTAATGGCTGTATTTAAGTCTGGATTTACACAAGGTACTGTAGGGTTTGGTGTCGACGCGTTTGCCATGCTAGGTCTGAAGCTTGACACTGGTAGTGGCCGGTCCGGCGCCGGAGGAAGCATTGATTTACTTCCCCATAACAGTAGTGGTGAGGCTGCAGATAATTATTCCAAACTGGGTGGAGCAGCCAAGGTCCGGTTGTTCGATACCGTGCTTAAAGTGGGTGATGTCTTTCCGATAACGCCCGTTGTGCAATACGGTGATTCACGTCTACTACCCGAAAGCTTTAAGGGTATTACCCTTGAAAATAGCTCCTTTGAAGGGTTGACGCTTCAGGGTGGACGCCTGCACGCCATGAGTCAGCCCAATACGAGTAGCATGCGCGATGAATTTGTTACCTTTTATGGAGGACAGGTAAACTCTCCATGGATTGGGTATCTCGGAGGTGATTACACCGTTAATGACTATGTAAAATTCAGCCTCTATACCAGTCGGTTAAAGGATGCCTGGGATCAATACTATTTTGGTACCTCGGCCAGCTATCCCCTGTCCGATACTGTTGCGCTGATTGGGACCTTCAACTACTACAAGGCAGTTGATGAAGGCAAAGAGCTTCTTGGCCGCTTCAATACCAATATATGGAGCGCCAGTACCGGTATCCAGTTTGGGGCGCACACCGTTGCAGTCGCCTATCAGCGCAACAACGGCAATAACGACTTTGACTACCTTCGTCAGGCTGACTCGATCTACCTCAACAACTCTATCCAGTATAGCGACTTCAACTCGCCCAAGGAGCAGTCCTGGCAACTTCGCTATGATCTGGACATGACCAGCTATGGAGTACCGGGTCTTTCCTTTATGACTCGCTATGCCCGAGGTTGGGACGCTGATTACTCTCAGGCAAACGATGTGTATATGCGGACGGATGATGAAGGTAATCCGCTTACCAATCAGAAGCGTTGGGAGAGGAATGTTGAGATCAAATATGTCGTTCAGACCGGCACCCTTAAAGATATGTCGTTCCGGATGCGACAGGCTACGACTCGTGCTACCAGCTTTGAGTCCGACCTTGATGAAGTCAGATTGATAGTTGAATACCCTTTGGAAATTCTTTAAATCATTTATTTATTGAATATCAACGCTGTAACTCATCCATACAACCGGCTGGGGGTAAAAAGCTTTCAATATTGTAATGTTCACCTCACCTTGGCGATAACTTGTCTTAGGGAAGGTCTGAAAAAGAC
>NZ_DEYV01000023.1:44052-64063 GCF_002364655.1 Pseudomonas sp. UBA3149 | reverse complement strand
TCTTTTTCAGACCTTCCCTAGGCGAACCTTTGTTAAAGGCTTGACTGCCGCAGGCCTCCTTGGCGGTCTTGGCTTGTGGAGAGCTCCGGTCTGGGCAGTGAGTAGCCCGGGCCAGCCCAGCGTACTAACCGGCACGGAGTTCGATCTGCTGATTGGGGAGACGCCGGTCAACATCACCGGCGCGGCCCGGACGGCGATGACAATCAATGGGACTATCCCAGGGCCGCTTCTACGTTGGCGTGAAGGGGATACCGTCACGCTGCGAGTCAGGAATAAGCTGAGCGAAGATACGTCGATTCACTGGCACGGCATGATTTTGCCGGCCAACATGGATGGCGTGCCTGGATTGAGCTTCCACGGCATCGCTCCCGATGGCATGTATGTATATAAGTTTCAGGTTAAACAGAACGGTACCTATTGGTACCACAGTCATTCAGGCCTACAAGAGCAGCTTGGTGTCTATGGCCCGTTGGTCATCGATGCGAAGGATCCCGAACCGTTCAGCTATGACCGCGACTACGTGGTGATGTTGACTGATTGGTCCGATGAGGATCCCGCTCGAATCCTTTCTAAGCTCAAGAAGCAGTCCGATTATTACAACTTCCACAAGCGCACTGTCGGAGACTTCATTAACGACGTGAGCGAAGACGGCTGGGCCGCTACGATTGCGAATCGGAAAATGTGGGCTCAGATGAAAATGAGTCCCACCGACCTCGCCGACGTAAGCGGCTACACCTATACCTATCTAATGAACGGCCAAGCTCCCGACGGGAACTGGACCGGTATCTTTAAGCCCGGCGAGAAGCTTCGTCTGCGGTTCATCAACGGCTCGGCCATGAGCTATTTCGATGTCCGCATTCCAGGGCTGAAGATGACTGTAGTCGCAGCCGATGGCCAATACGTCAACCCAGTTAGCGTCGACGAATTCCGCATTGCCGTGGCAGAAACCTACGATGTGATTGTCGAGCCTGCAACCGAGGAGGCTTACACGATCTTCGCTCAATCGATGGACCGCACAGGGTACGCCCGTGGCACGCTAGCGGTTGCCGAAGGGCTGAGCGCTCCTGTTCCAGAAACCGATCCTCGACCACTAATCACCATGGACGACATGGGGATGGATCACGGCAGCATGGGCGGTATGGCGGGCATGGACCACGGCGGCGGCATGCAGGGCGACATGGGCGCGATGGACCATAGCAACATGTCCGGCATGAACCACGGTGACATGCAAGGGATGGGCGACATGGGCGACATGGCCGGAATGGATCACAGCAAAATGGCTGGGATGTCCGGGATGGACCACTCTGGAATGGCTGGGATGAGCGCAGGTATGCAGTCGCACCCGCCCTCAGAGTCAAATAACCCACTGGTGGACATGCAGACCATGAGCCCGACTCATAGGCTGAACGATCCCGGTATTGGCTTACGAGACAACGGCCGCCGAGTCTTGACCTATGGCGACTTGAGAAGCACTTTCCCCGATCCGGACGGCCGTGAGCCCAGTCGGACGATTGAACTCCATCTCACCGGCCACATGGAGAAGTTCTCCTGGTCATTTGACGGTATAGAGTTCTCTGATTCGGAGCCCCTGCGGCTCAAATATGGCGAGCGGGTACGCATCACTTTGGTCAACGACACCATGATGACCCATCCGATTCATCTTCATGGTATGTGGAGCGATCTTGAGGATGAGAATGGAAAGTTCATGGTTCGCAAACACACGATCGACATGCCTCCCGGTTCAAAGCGGAGCTATCGCGTGACAGCTGATGCGCTCGGGCGCTGGGCTTATCACTGTCACCTACTGCTTCACATGGAAATGGGTATGTTTCGTGAAGTCCGAGTGGACGAGTAAGAGGAACTTTATATGGGGAATTTTATGAAGCGTAAAACTCTTATCGGCAGCGCGTTTATATTCAGTTTGCTGGGCGTAATGAGCATGTCAGCTGCGTTTGCAGATCAAAAACATGATCAACACAAGCAATCATCGGCTTCGTCGCAGAATCCGGTCAACAAGCCGGCATCTCAGGCACCAGAAATTTCTAATTCCGAAATGAACCACGGCGACATGGATCATGGCTCGATGGACCATGGTGAAATGGACCACGGCAAAATGGGCCATGACCCGAAGGCTACTGGTACTGAGGTGGATTCACACCATGACCACTAGATCTTGTCGCTTTGCTCTGATTGCGCTCGGAGTTTCGTTGAGCGCAGCGGCTGGAGGGGTAGCTAACGCCGCCGAGATGATGGATCACTCGATGCATCAAACCCCTCCTACTCCGGCAGCTCAAGCCCCAGCATCGTCTGCCAAGCCCGCAGCTATGAATCATGGCCCCGGTGGGCAAATGGACCACTCCGCAATGGGTCATGGTGCGATGGACCACAGCAAGATGAACGATGGTCAGATGAAGCATGACGATACGCTCGAAATGCCGGGTATGGTTCATCCCTCGTTCATTCCAGTCTTGACCGATGCGGATCGGACAGCAGCATTCCAGAATCTTCAGGGACACACGGTTCATGACAAGTATCTGGCCTGGTTCCTTGTGCTAGATCAACTTGAGTACCAGAACGCAGATGAAGGTAGCACCCTCAGTTGGGAAGCGACCGCCTGGGTCGGTGGCAATATCAATCGGCTCTGGTTTCGCTCGGAAGGTGAGCGAACAAATGGCGTTACTGAAGACGCGGAAATCCAAGCGCTCTTCGGACGCGCCATCAGCCCATGGTGGGATGTGGTAGCTGGTGTTCGGCAGGACTTTAAGCCCGAGTCGCCGCAGACGTGGGCAGCCTTAGGCGTTCAGGGGATGGCTCTGTATGGCTTCGAAGCGGAAGCCACCGCCTTTCTTGGTGAAGGTGGGCAGACAGCAGCACGCTTTGAAGGGGAATACGACATTCTCCTCACTAACCGGCTGATCCTCCAACCGACCGCCGAGTTCAATTTCTATGGCAAGGATGACCCTGCGCGCGGAGTAGGGGCTGGTCTGGCAAACACGGAGGTGGGGCTCCGCCTACGATACGAAATCGTTCGTGAGTTCGCACCTTACATCGGCGTCACCTGGAGCCGGGCATACGGTAATACCGCCGATATGGCGAGAGATGAAGGCGAAGATATAGATGAAGCGCGGTTCGTTGCTGGCATTCGGATTTGGTTCTAAGGACCTTCGATGAAAAAAATAATTATTAGCTTCGCTGCCTTCTGCGCACTAGGCCTGTTGGTGGTGGCCGGAGTTGTTTTCTCAGGACTGATTAGCGTTGCCGCAGATGATCCTCATACCGGAGCCGTTCACGCTTTCCTGGAAACTGCTCGCAATCGCTCGATTGAGGTTCGCTCCGAAGACATAGCCGTGCCATCCCTCGACGATGAAGACCAAATCCGCGCCGGGGCGGGGAACTACGACTCGATGTGTGTGGGTTGTCATTTGGCGCCAGGCATGGCTGAGACCGAGCTAAGTAATGGCCTTTATCCTGCTCCACCCAACTTGGCTGAAGCGGGGCTATACGATGACCCAGCAAAGACGTTTTGGGTCATTAAGCATGGCATCAAGGCCACTGGGATGCCTGCGTGGGGTAAAAGCATGGCTGACCCGTACATCTGGGAAATGGTGGCTTTTCTGCGGAAGCTTCCTGACCTAGATGAAGGAGCGTATCGAGCGCTCGTTGCGTCTAGCGGTGGTCACCAGCATGGTGGTGGGGAGACCCCAGCAGGGCACGGTAAACAACATGGTGAGATTGCCTCGGACGACCACCATCAGGGCGACAGTGGCGGCTCGGATCACCACGGCTCTAGCGGCTCAGGTGGAGCACCCGGCCAGCCAGGCTCCGGGCATCATGATGGTAAAGAAAGCGATGACCATCATGCGTCAGACCAGCCACAGACGGCGGAAGAAAGCACTGACAATGACCGTGCCGATGCGGAAGGCAAATCTCCTTCAAAAAACCATGTACACGCAGACGGAAAGCAACACGAGCACTAACATCCGGTATGTGTGTGCCTAGTCGGTCCTGACTAGGCTCGTTGAAAGGCGCCTCAGCAAAAGCATAAGGGTCGGCTCTAGGCCATCCTAGTCGACGCAACGGTACCGGAGGGCTCTGCGATTGCTTCCTAAACGTTAGGCCGCAAGGCAAGTAGCTCAAAAAGTTAAGCGGCTTTCGCTCCGGCCGTTCCCCAGTAAGGGCTCCCAGTCGTGGCGACAGGGAGCTTGCCATACCCCACTAATCATCTAGACCAGACTAGCGAAGCCGGCCAGGCAATCTATTGGCTTGTCGCCCCCCAACTGCGCCCGCATAGCTCCCCGGTGCGGTTGGACGAACCTTACAGAATTGTAATGAAGTTGGACGAAACGGGTTAGATAGGAGCCTGTCGTATTTTTTGTGCCTGTTAATACGCTTATGGGTGTGTTCGGCTAGTAGGCACCGGCGACATACAACTTTCGAAACCTGGAGAACGCAATGACAAACTCAATGTTCGCTTCCTGTATCCAAGCTTGTTCGAACTGTGCCCTAGTATGCGAAACGTGCGCCTCTGCGTGCCTTCGTGAGGATGACGTAAAGATGATGGCTCGCTGCATCGAGCTTGACCGCGACTGCGCGGACATTTGTAGGTTGGCCGCCACACTAATGAGCCGCGAAAGTGAGTATGCTAAGGAGTTCTGTGCCCTTTGCGCCAAGATCTGCCGTGCATGCGGAGAGGAATGTGCGAAACATCAAATGGATCACTGCCAAGAGTGCGCGAAGGCATGTATGAACTGCGCTGAGGAATGTGAGCGGATGGCAGGATAACATCCGTAACTCACCGCTCTGGCACAACTAAATTGGGAGTGTCAGAGCCCCTTGAAGAGTAAGAAAAACCATGGTGCGCTTAATGTTCGTGCCTCCATGACATATCGAAAAAGCGCGTACGATACCCGCAACTGCCAAGAGCGAATAAATCCCTGTCCAGCAGCATTTCACTCCAAAGCGAAATACGCTCGTTACGCGCTAGCAACTCTTACTTAGCCACCGATGGTCGCCACCGTAACGGTCTATTATCTTGCTACTGTTTCCCAATTTAGCGCTGAAAACTAATTGAGTGAATTAGCATGAAAGCTCCTGGCAAAAGGCGGTCCTAGAACAACCAAGCGGGCCATGCGACTTTATTTTGCTGGGAAAAAACGAAAATGGTTTTGCGAATATTCCCATCGCAGCGATTGGCTTTGCTGCTAGTACTGCTCGCCGTTCTGCAACTCAGTGGCTGCGCCGTTTCCCCGCGCCTGAAACCAAGCGACCAGCCAAGCGTTGCTGGCAAAACCTTTGTCATCACTGGTGCCTCCAGTGGCTTCGGCCGGGGCGTGGCGCTCAAGCTTGCCGCTCTGCAAGGCGAAGTGGTGCTAGCGGCCCGTCGGACCGACGTGCTCGAAGAACTGGCCGCGCAGATACGCATGGCTGGAGGATCGGCACTGGTGGTGACCACCGACGTGAGCAACCCGAACGAGATACTGGACTTGGCACGAGCCGCCATCGAGCGTTTCGGCAGAATCGACGTTTGGATTAACAACGCTGCGGTCGGAGCGCTGGGTCGTTTCGAGGACGTTCCCGTCGAGGACCATGCGCGGATCGTGGATGTCAATCTTAAGGGCGTGATCTATGGCAGCCACGCAGCCATGCGCCAGTTCAGAGCTCAAGGCTTCGGCACGCTTGTCAACGTGGGCTCAGTCGAGAGCGAGATACCGCTGGCTTATCATGCCTCCTACGCAGCGACCAAAGGTGGCGTCATGAATCTCGGCGCGGCAATCGCTGAGGAGGTTCGCCTGAGCGGTAGCGAGACCATCAATGTCGCCACCGTCATGCCCTGGGCTGTGGACACACCGTTCTGGGAACACGCGGCCAACTACACCGGCGGCACCCCACGCATGGCCGCAATGGATGGACCAGAGCAGGTGGTCGAAGCCATCGCCTGGGTTTCGGTCAACCCGCGCAAACGACTACCGGTAGGCTGGAAAGCCCGGGGTGCGATAATCTCGCATTCACTGTTCCCCTCTCTCTCCGAGCGAGTCGCGGCGAATATCGCGCACCGTTGGCAGATTGAGAAAGCACCACCGGCATCGCCGACGACGGGTTCGCTCAACGAGCCAATGCAATCCGGCACCGGTGTGCATGGCGGTGTACGTGAACGTATGGAGCAGGAAGAAGCTACACGAGCGCAATCTAAATAGTCGGTTGCGTAAAGCTGCCTCGGTGCAGCCACAAGGGCGTTCGCAGCCGGCTCCTCTGTTCTGATGTAGCTCTTTAAGCAGAGCCTGATTCAGCACCGGTAAAACTTAGTTTCGATCCTATTTCTTACAACTGAACCATCCGATCGCCACTCTTCAGGCCCTTATCATGGCCGGCTTATCCCGGCCTTTACCAGCTGAATCATCACAAGGTGTGAGCAGCGATCGATAATCATGATGTTGCTGGGAAATACAAGCCTAGAGGCAACGAGGCGCTTCAAACCTTGTGTCAATTTGCCCTCTCTAGATCAATGATCAGGGACTTCATTTCTGCGATTTCTCGGCGCTGAGCGTCGATGATTTCGTCGGCTAATTTGCGGACGCGAGGATCTGAAATCTGAGCTCGTTCACTTGTCAGGATGGCTATCGAATGGTGGGGGATCATGGCCTTCATGTAGTCCGTGTCGTCTACCGTCGCTTGCCCACGTACAAGCCATAGTGCAATGGCAAAAGCTACTGCACTTCCTGCAAATATCGCTAGATTTACAGACTTACGCTTATACATGTTGAGCATGAATGCGAGCATGACTACTGCCATTACCGCGCCCATCACTAATGCCATCCAAGCGCGAGTCTCGCTCCAAAAAACATGCTCGAACGAGTAAGTATTTAAGTACATCACGCCATACATAATGATCGTAGACGTAGCTACCATCGCTGCAAAGCGCCAGTAAGACATTTGCATAGTTAGACCCCTTTAATGATTGCTGCTGGATCGGCGGCTCAACGTGTTCGCGCAGCCCTGCTTAGAAGTGGCTTTCGAATGCTCTCCTAAAAACGGACAAGCCGAGGATGATGAGGTTTCGATTTTTTGAGAAGCTTACAAAAATGTAACCATCGACCGTTTGAGACCGTCTTAAAGCGCTGTCAGCTGCGCGAATTCTCTGGTGTACTACGGGTGATGTTCCCCTGAAATAATCAATCGCTAATAGCTTATAAGCAGACAATACCAACGTCGCGCTATGGACCACTGCGCGAAAGAGCGGGCCCACTAAGATGGCCTTCGAGCCTTGAGGCCCGACTGCTCGGCATTAGGAAGCCCAGTTATCTTGAGCAATAGAACGCTCGGAAAGAACAATTCAGCACCTAGCATAGGCCACATTTTGTCAGGTGTGACCGCAGGGTTAGTACTCGCACATTAGACGTGTGACGGCTAAGACGGCTGGGTGTAGGTGGCCCCAGGACTGAGCGGCGAGCTTATTTCTGTCCCAAGCCGCACCTTTCGCGGCGCGCAGAACCACTGTCATTTTGAAACAACAGACCTTCGATTCGATCATGTTCCTCCGGTGTTGGCAGAGCAGATGAATCTACATTTCCAATGCTATTCGGCTGACCATTTTCTGGTGGGCCAACTTCAGGGTGGTAAGCGCCACCTGCGTCGAATGCAACCCAGCCGTACCATTCTCGGATGACTTTGGACGGATGGTTGCCCTCCATTGCAACATACCAGTCCGCCAGTCGGAAACGTTTACCCGCAAGTGTTGAGGTAGCCTTTTCGGTTCGAACCAACGCCAGATACAGCGGGTGCGGCAGTTCCTCCACGGCACCGTTTTCATCGAGCAAGAAAGTGAATGAGGCGTGCGACCGCTGCTCTGTGGAAACAGCTCGCTCCTCGTCCTCGCCTAAGGTAAACACCGGAGCAAAGCCGCCGCCCTCTGTTCGGAAGTTGGTCGTCTGGCCTTGGTAGATCCTGGCAGCGTTCCACTGCACCTCGCCAGCATAAGCGTATGCGCGCAGGTCAAACTTCATTGGTCGTACCTGAGGGTCCGCGACAGTCCTGCGCTCGCCAGGAGCCACAAGGGACTGAGCCAGGTAGTTTCCGCCAACGATTTCTTCCCATACACGCTTGGTAAGCTTGTCTCCTCGGTACGCCCCGCGACTACCAAACCCGCTGACGGGCTTGAAGAAGAGGCTACGGCGGTTTTGCCAGAGGTGCTCTGCGTTACCATGCCCGACAGGAACGGTAAGCGGGACGTATTGGGCCAATACGGCTCGGATTTGCTGATCAACGCCAATCTCTTCCAAAAAACGTGCGTTGGTTAGGTCAACCAACCGGCGTTTGTCGGCATAAAGGGCATAGGCCTGAGGGTGCGGCGTTACCGTCACGACATCAGCCAAATAAGCGCGGCGCAGCGCGCTGCAATTGTCACCTTCCAGATAGAAGTCGGTGAGTCGGTTGTAGACGAGATCCACAGGCTTTCCGTCGACCAAGAGGCAATCGTTGTGAAAGGCCAGATCGGCTGGGTCTGCAATTATGCAGTCGATTCCAGCTGACTCGAATAACTGCTGAAAAAGAAGAAACTCCGGATACAGGTATTGGGCTTGCGGGCTTTCATCCAAGATCACCATGCGCTTGAGCGGTCGTTGCTCGCCGCTCGCAGACCATTCCTGGGCGAACATATCCAGAATCGAGCGCTCGAAGCCGCCGGGTCCTTCCTGACCTGGCGAAAGCCCGACTACGCTGCTGCAACAACTACGCTGCGCGCGGGCGAGCAATACGTTTAGCATCGCTCCGCCCGCATTTGTGTTTATTTCGATGAGCCCAAGCTTGTCATCATCCAGATGGAAGTCGTAGCCAAAGAAGACGCCGCGCGCGCCCCAAGGATTATGTCGTGCAATAGGAGGTGCAGAATCCAGAGCATGCTCACGCCAATCGGGCGAACTCACGGTCTGCTCGATGGCCTGAATAACCTCATTAACCTGGCGCAGCCGCAAGGATGAAACAAAAACCGGGCGTGCAGCAAACACATGGGGGCAACGTGACTTCAATAGCTCCGACAGCTCTGAATCCCCAAGCTGTTCGGTCAATGCGTTTACGAGCGCAGCTTGATCTAGGCTTACGCAGAAGCACGCTTCGTTGAGCGCTGCGGCTGTCGAACCGCATTTTCTTGATGAGGACGCTTGCACGTGAACCTCCAGAACCAAATATACAGGTTCGAAAGCCTTGGCCTCCTTCGGTTCAGCCGGGCATTTCTATAAGCGTAGAACAGCGTCGTTGCTAGCGCTCTGCCATTAACTAGACATCAGCCTTGGAAGCGTCATTGTGAAAGTCGTGTGCCCCTCAGCTGATTCGCAGGCGATGCGCCCTTTGTGCGCTTCCACGATCGAACGAGTGATAGCCATGCCGAGCCCTGCATTCATGGTGGTTCCTTCGCGCCTTGCGGTATCCACCCTGTAAAACCTGTCGAATATTCGGGTGTGAAGCTCGGCTGGAATAGTTATGCCTCGGTTGGATATGGCTGTAGAAACCGAGTTACCGCTCTGGCTTATTTCAACGCTGATAATGCTGCCTTCCTCTGCATACCGAACTGCGTTCGAGACTATGTTTGAGATGGCCCGTCTTAGCATTGATTTATCGCCATGTACCGACCCATCGCCTGAAAGCGCGATTTCAACTTTTTTGTCCTCGGCTGCGAGCTCGTAATATTCGATAACGCTCGCGGTAATCTCGGCCATGCTGGCATCTTCGGCACTGGGCGTAATCTTCCCGTTGTCCGCTTTGGCGAGGAACAGCATGTCATCGACCATTTTCGACATGCGCCTAAGTTCTTCGAGGGCGGAATACAAGATATCCTTATAGTCAGTATTCTCGCGGTCGCGCAAGAGCGCGACCTCTATTTGAGTAAGCATGCTGTTCAGGGGCGTTCTTAGCTCATGCGCAATGTCCGCTGAGAAACCTGACAACCTGAGGAAAGAGTCATCCAAGCGCGAGAGCATTTCATTGAAGTTGTCTACGAGCTCATGCAGCTCGCCTGGAACTGACTCGGTCGGAATTCTGGTATCCAAACAGTGGGCGGTTACCGTAGAAGAAGTCTTTGACAGTTCGTCTATTGGTTTTAAGCCTTTCCTGATCAGAACCACGCCTAGAGCGCCACTCAGAAGTGCACTGACCACCAGTGTATAAGCGAACCATTGCTGAATCATTTCAAAGAAGTGGACTCGATGCGTTACATCCAAAGCCAGATAGATGACTGTGTCCTGCCCTTCGACCCGTTGGTTTATTTTTCTGGTAATGCCGCTGTACTGGTGGCCATCGAAACTTACTGTCCAGCGTTCCTCTTGGAGGTCCGTGACAAGAGGTAGCAAGCTCTCAGACAGATTGTGATGGGAGTAGACCGTCTACTACAAGCGCAGTTGCGAAGCCAAAGGAGTGCTCAATAACAGCATCGATCCTTGAAGCGGTCTCAGGCCCGAATGCTGAGCTGTTGAGTAGCGTACGCTCTACTGCAGTGGCCTTTTCATTCAGCACTTGTGCATCTTTGCGTTCGAAATGGAGCTGGCAAAAATAATTGAAGCTGATTGCGGCGGCCATCAGCACAACCGTAACCACGAGCATGAAAGCTATCGCCATTCTGCTCGTCAGTGACACTTTTCCCATCAGTACGGTCCTGGTTAGGCCATCACGCATAAAAAAGCAGGTGGGCGCCCAGAAAAGGTGCCCGACCTGCTTCGATCATGGTTGCTCGCACTCTCGTATCCTAGGAGGCGTCTGGATTTTCCCCATTTTGCGAGTGGCCGGCTTCGGCCGCCTCCATCATTTCACGACACTCTTTCATCATTCCACGCATGTCGCCCATCATTTCCATATGCTTGTCGCCGCTCATCATGCCGGTTTCCGAATGGCTTTGGCCCGCTTTATCTGCCGCTGCGAAACTCAGTCCGCTCGCCAGGGTGATTGCGATTGCTGTAACGGTAACCGCCTTTCGCATGTTATATTTCCAAGTTCAGTGGGTTATTCGCTTTTGCTTAACAAGCTGTTTTCGCCAACGTTAGGCTCCTTGGGCTTGCCGCACTTACCGCTAGACATATGCTTCATGCATACGACCATCATTAACAAGCAGGGCAAGAGAAAGAGCAGGCTTGGCAGCGTTGTTGCCAACGCCGCAGTGCTTTGGTTCAGGAGAATGTAGCCAACTACAGCTGCGGCTAACCCCGTTACGATCGGATTGCGCTGCAGTACGCTTTTAATCTTGGACATCATGCTGCTCATCTAACTATCCCTCGGATATCAAACTTGGCAGATTAGCCGTTGTTCACGCCAACTGGGGTGCTCAAGAACTCTACCGTATGGATCTTCCCGTCAGGGGCCTTTACCGTCATCTCGTACGTTTGCACTTTAGCGCTAGTTCTATAGTTTTGAATAATTCCTGTCGCACCGGTCGCCCCTGCAGGTGCGATGCTCAGTACTTTGCCTTCTTTGACAAGCTCCTGAAGGGTGGGCTTTACTCCTGCCGAGTCATTTAGGCGATTCAGAGTACGTTCGCTTCCGCCTTCGGCCATTGCAAGCGAGGAAGCAACGGTCAGAATAAAAGGAACAATTACTTTGGTTATGCGGTTCATGGTTTTCACCTCTCGGTTAGTTGATGCCTGTAGATTAAAGGCTTACTACTTACAAGAAGCTGTTGCCAAGGTTACAAAGCCGTAATCGCTCATTTTTTGGTACGACCGCCGCGTCTGCGGCGGTCGCTTTCTGCTCTTTACTGCTTTTCGATGCGCGTTATGGTGGAATCCATGCCTTTCGAGGAGAATTCGAATTCGACCTGGTCCCCTTCTTTCAGTGTTTTGAGCTGATTAGGCTTTGCTTTGAAGCCCATCGTCATCGACGGCCAGCCCAACGCTTCGACCGGGCCGTGGGCAATGGTGACGGTTCCGCTCTCGGTGTTTACTTTCTTGACCGTACCTGTGGCTGTAGCGGTCTGTCCCGCCGACTTCTGGTCCATTGGCATGTTCATGCCTTTGTGATCCATCGGCATGCCGTCCATTGGCTCCTTGTCGGCGGCATAGGCGACTGGTACTAGGAAGAGTGTCGCAAGGGTGATGTGCTTGATGTTCATGGATGTTCTCCAGTGGGGTTGGTTGCTTGCTGGGGTGTGACACGCAATTGCCGGCGGCGCATCAGCAGGTAAGCTGCCGGCAGAACGAACAAGGAGAGCAAAGGCGCGGTGATCATGCCGCCTACCATTGGCGCGGCGATGCGGCTCATGATTTCGCTGCCGGTCCCGCTACCCCAAAGGATGGGCAGCAGACCGGCGATGATTACTGCGACAGTCATGGCCTTAGGGCGCACCCGTTGTACGGCGCCTTCGCGGATTGCGTCGAGGAGAGCGCCCTCACTTTGTGCTCCGGCATCAAGGCGCTCGATCCAGGCGTTCTTCAGATACAGCAACATGATCACACCGAACTCTGCGGAAACCCCTGCAAGCGCAATGAAGCCGATACCTGTCGCGACGGAGAGGTTGTACCCCAACAGGTACAGGAACCAGACGCCCCCGGTCAGGGCGAATGGCAGCGTAGCCATGATGAGCAGCGCCTCGCCAAAGCGGGAAAATGTGAGGTAGAGCAAGACAAAAATGATCAGCAGGGTAGCCGGCACGACGAGCTTGAGCTTCGCGTTAGCGCGCTCCATGAATTCGAACTGGCCGGAATAGCTGATGCTCATGCCGGACTCGAGCTGGACACCTTCGCTGATCTTTTCCCTCAGATCGCCAACCGACTGGCGCTAACCAACGCGCGCTTGACGGAGCCGGAGGGCGTTGAACACAACGGATGCTGAGCTGAGGCTCATGGCCAAGGCAGCAATCATCGGGGACAGCAACAGCCCGAAGAACGGATAGAGCAGGCCTGCGGCAATTGGGATGCTCAGCCCGTTGTACATAAAGGCAAACACAAGGTTCTGACGCATATTGCGAACAGTTGCCACCGAAAGCGTCCGTGCACGCAGGATCCCCATCAGGTCACCTTTTACCAGCGTAACTTGAGCACTGTTCATGGCCACGTCAGTGCCCGTGCCCATCGCTATGCCAACATCAGCCCTGGCGAGCGCCGGTGCATCGTTAATCCCGTCGCCTGCCATGGCAACTACCTTACCGAGGGCTTGTAGCTTAACCACCAGCGCTTCCTTGTCCTGCGGCTTTACTTCGCCATGCACGTCCTCGATCGATAGCTCACGAGCAACTGCGCGGGCAGTGGTAAGCCCGTCGCCGGTGGCCATGATGACTTGCACGCCCTCGGCCTGGAGCCGGGCTACAGCTTCTTTGGAGGTTGGCTTGATTGGGTCCGACACGGCCAGCAAGCCGGCAAGGGCTCCATCAACGGCCAGATAAATAATACTGGTCCCGCTCTCGCGTAGTTTTTCTGCCTGATCTTTCAAGGGCTCGACGCTCACGCCCGCATCCTCCATAAGCGCGGTATTGCCAAGCTGCAGCTGCCTGCCTTCCACCAGGCCACGGACTCCGATCCCTGACCCTGACTCGAAGGTCTCTGGCTTCACCAATTGGATACCTTCGCTCCTCGCATGGTCCACGATGGCGTGAGCCAGGGGATGCTCGCTACCCTGATCCAGACTGGCAGACAACCGGATAACTTCCTGAGCATCAAACGGCGTAACGCCTATCGCACGATCAAAGACAGGTCGACCCTCAGTCAAGGTTCCTGTTTTATCGACTATCAGTGTGTCTACCTTTCGCACATTCTCGATGGCACCTGCATCTCGAAAAAGCACGCCACTTCCAGCCGCCTTGCCTGTGGCAACCATGATCGACATAGGCGTTGCCAGGCCGAGTGCGCAGGGACATGCAATGATCAAAACCGCAACTGCATTGATCAGGCCGAATACCCAGCCCTGCTCGGGTCCGAACAGGCCCCATGCAAAGAAGGTCAACAGCGCAATCCCGATGACCGTCAGCACGAAATAACCAGCAACCGTGTCCGCCATTCGCTGCATGGGTGCTTTGGAGCGTTGCGCATTCGCAACCATCTGTACGATTTGTGAAAGCATGGTCCCGGAACCAACCTTAGTGGCTCGCATGACAAGCGAGCCACTCGTGTTCATCGTCGCGCCGATAAGCGAATCGCCTGTTCGCTTCGTCACCGGCACGGGCTCGCCCGTTAGCATGGATTCGTCGACGGCGCTCTCGCCCTCCAATACCTCTCCATCCACCGGTACCTTTTCACCAGGACGAACGCGCAGATGGTCACCCTCGTGAACGTGTGTAAGCGGAATGTCCTCCTCGGATCCATCCTTGGCGATACGGCGAGCGGTTTTAGGCGACAGACCAAGCAGGGACTTGATTGCCGAGGATGTCTGGGAGCGGGCCTTTAATTCAAGCAACTGCCCTAAAAGCGTCAGGGAAATGATGACCGCGGCGGCTTCGTAATAAACGCCTATCCGGCCACCCACCATGAAGGACGCTGGAAATATGCTCGGTAAGACCGTTGCCACGATGCTGTAGATATAGGCAGCCCCCGTGCCCAGACCGATCAATGTCCACATGTTGGGGCTGCGATGTTTGACCGAGGCGAGACCGCGCGAAAAAAATGGCCAGCCTGCCCACAAAACAACTGGGGCCGTGAGGGCAAGTTCAACCCAATTCTGGCTAGCTCCGTGAAACAGCGGAAGTGCATGTCCCGCCATGGCCAGCAATGTCACAGCAACTGTTAACGGCAACGACCACCAGAACCGCCTTGAGAAGTCCTTGAGTTCAGGATTTTCCTCCTCGTCGAGTTCAGGAATCAGCGGTTCCAGTGACATCCCGCAGATAGGGCAATCACCTGGCCCCATTTGGCGGATTTCAGGGTGCATCGGGCAGGTGTACTCGGTCGTTGCATCACCGGCGGGTGCCTTTTGCGCGAACGGCGCGGATGCATGAGACGATGACCCATGAGCCTGCTGTGCAGCGAGATATCGAGCAGGGTCAGAGCGGAACTTGGTCTGGCAACCCTGGCTGCAGAAGCGGAAAGTGCCTCCCTGATAGTGCTCTTGATGCTCGCTGCCCTCTTTCACCTTCATCCCGCAGACGGGGTCTGTGAGTGCTGCAGTATCTTTCGTTTGGTCGGGCTGGTGATGGCACTGCGGAGAAGACATACGGGCACCTTATGGATTGGTTAGCAACGAACGTGGCCTACTGCAGGGACGTTTGTGGTTTTTCCAATGCTTGCAGCGTCTGACAGCCAATATATGCAAAGCGTCCTGACCAAAGGCTGAAGTAACCATTACATTTCTGTCAGGTTCTCCGGTATGTCAGGTCGTATGAATGTTGAAGCGAGCAGCTGGAAAAAGTAGCTCGCGCAAATACCGCTTGCTGGCCTAGCCTATGCCTCCATTGTCCGATGCTCGGCCGCTTTCATTGATGAAATACCGAACCGTGCAAAGCCTAAGCGCAGGTACTCTGTTTTGATAGAAGCCGTAATTTTCGATGTCTATGGCACGCTCCTGCAAATCGGTGAACGACGGCGGCCATTTCGCAAGCTTTTAAAACAGGCACGCAGCCAAGGTCGTCAACCTAGGGCCGATGATGCCAGGACATTGATGACACGAAACGTGGGGCTAGCCGGCGCCGCCAGCCTGTTTGGTACACAGCTAGGTAACGATGAGCTTGCCACTCTGGAGCTTGATCTTTATGCGGAACTGGCCAGCGTACGTCCCTATGATGACGCCCTGCAGGCACTGGAAAGCCTTAGGAGAGCGGGGCTGAAAGTGGCGCTGTGCTCCAACTTGGCTACCCCCTATGCCATACCTGCCAAGTTGCTACTGCCTGAGTTTGACGCCTATGCCTGGAGCTTCGAGGTGGGCGCGATCAAACCGGAGCCAGCGATCTACGAACATCTGCTAAAGCGGTTGGATTGCAAAGCGTCTTCCATTGCAATGATCGGCGATACATTGGAGGCCGATGTGCTCGGTCCCGGTAGGCTGGGAATACATGGCTTCCACCTACAACGCGATGCCATCAGTGGTCCTGAGCGTTTCGCTAGCCTGAGCGAATTTGCAGACCACATTTTGGGGCATGGGCGCTCACGCTAGTTCGCGCATTGGCCGCAGCGGCTTTGATCACCCACTCGTAGAGCTGATTGGTGAGGTGATCCCTTTGCCGGCGATCCTATCCATGGTCAGGAACAGCTGAGTCTTGTCGAAATCGGCCAGAGTGCTCATGCATCATGGTTTGGTGCAAGCTTGATAAGTGGCGCAAGGAGGAGTTGAGCAGTGCGAGCCCAGGAAACAAGCCCCTCAAGATCCGTCTGCAGAGATCCGGCCTCTGCCCAGACACAAGCATTCTCGGCAGGCACCGTAAGGGCGATGCCCTCAACTATCGTCAGAGCCATCGCATGCAATCTCAGCAGCTCGTCGCGAATGGCGGTGGTTCCGCCCAGTTCCAGCAAGCAGGCGTCCAATCGATCAACCAGCCGGAGCAGTTGAGAGGCGTCGAAGCCGTCGCGCAGGTTTTCCAACGCCACCGCATCGACTTCGCCGTACGGTGTAACGCGAAAGGCTGCGGGAGGAACATTCATCATGTGGTTTTCTCGGTATCTAGCTGGCGAGGTGTGATCACCCGCAGCGAGCCGGCAGCTTGTTGGAACACCAAGTCCTTGATCCAGGGCTCCGGTGGCCGGTTGAGCTTGAGGTTGAATTCGCCGAAGCGCTTGACGTTGCTGGTCAGGTAGGGGCTGAGGAAGGACACGTCCTCGTCGGTGAACTGCCAACCCTCTCGGGCCAATTTCTGCAGAATACGCATCATATCCACAGTGTTCTGCAGGATCACCGATGAGGCCACCATGTCGTTGTAGCGCAGACGTTTTTGCTGTTCGTCCGGATCGTTCTCGGCAATCACGTCGCCACCGAACGAAAGCCACTTCGAGAAACCGTTGTAGGACTCGATCTTGTTGGTGTTCGCGGTGACTTCCTGGCGCAACTCGCGGCTGCCGATCCAGTTGAGCAGGAAGATCGTGCGGATCACGCTGCCCAGTGCCTGGGCCGCATGGTAGAGCTTGTTGCGCCGGCTGTAGGAGCCGAGTTTTCGCAGCAGCATAGGCGAGGAGATTTTGCCGGCCTGGATGGACAGCGCGACCTGCATCAGATCTTGCCAATGGGTTTCGATCAAGTGCCAGTCGGCAGTGTCGGTGAACAGGCGGTTGATATGCTTGTACGACGCGCCGCGATCCGTCCGGCACATCACCAGGTCACGCCAGTTGCGGATACGCGGCATCAGGTTGATGCCCAGCAGATGGGTGAAGGCAAAGACTGTCGCCGATTGCCCCTGAGTATCTGAATACACAGTGTCTGCCTCGACACTGAGATCAGCCTTTAGCAGCCCCTCAATTACGTAAATCGCCTCCCAGATGCCAGGTGGGATGAAGTGCTGGAACACAGCGATGTAGTTGTTGGCCACGTGCCGATAGGCCACGGCACCCATCTTGCGGTAGCGGAAGTGATAGCCGGCCAGCAGGTTGTCATCATAGAAGTCGAACTGCGTGCCGTCCGCTGCCACCGCCTTGCCATCGCCCCAGAGCTTGGGCAGATCAAGTTGCAGATAGAGTTCCACCAGCTCGCGGTTAGCCTTGTCCAGCTTCTCCAGTGATAGGTGGCGGCGAGTCGTATAGGACAGCATGTGTGGCGTGACATTACCGGCCAGATGCCGCGCGGCCTGGTTGGGGCCGAGATTGCAGCCCATGGCGAAGATGGTCATCAGATAGCGCTCGGCAGGCTCTTTGAGCTTCGGCTCGTTACCGGACATGGGACCGAAATGCCGCGTGAACTGAATCCAGTGCTCGATGTTGGCCATGATGTCGAGCACATGCCTGGCCGGCATGCGCTGCATAAGCGCCGTCTGTAGTGAAATGGCCGAAGGTGGGATGTCCCGCGCCGTTACTCGGCGCAACACCGGTTCTCCGGCTTCGTTAATCGATACGTCCCCTCGGCAAGATGGGTATTTGTCGTCCAGTTGTTGCGCGGTTTCCTCCAGCTGGGTCTTGAGGGAGCCAACAAACTCCTTGGCCGTGCCTGGCAGCCCGACCTTTTCGCAGTAGGCCGGTAGTCGCTGGAGGCATTCTTCCCAGGGCAGCAACTGCTTGCGGTAGTCGGCGAAGGATTCAGACTCATGTACACACATGTCACCCGATCGCAGCTCGCTGGCCAAGTAGGAGAACACGCAGACTTCTAAATAACGCCGGTTGGTCGGTGGCCCCTCACTGGCAGGACGACGAACGACCTTGACCCAGCGCTCCGACGCAAACGACAAGTCGACGTGCTCGTCGATCCATTCGCGGTGTAGATTCTCGCTGTCTTGGATCAGTTGAAGAGCCTGAACCAGCGATCGATCCTGAGTCGTGGGCTCCAGTTGGAGAAGGTGGCTGAGACGGAACAATAACGAGCGATGGGACTTGAAGTGCTTCCAGATCAGCGGCAGATAGTTATTACCGCCGGTAGCCTGTACTTCGGCGCAAGTCTCACGCAACCGATCCAGATTGCCACCGGGGGAGAGGTATTCCCGAATCAGACTGCCAGCCTCCTGGTCATCCGGTTCTTGAACCAGAATCTGCACCACGCCATCCAGGGTCGCCGCCAACTGCTCCAGCTTCTGGCGTTGCCGCGCCTGGATTTGCTCCAAATCCTCCTTGGCGCGTTTATGGATCGTCGAAATCCGTCGGATGAACATCTCGGCCAGGTGATCCCGGGTCCGCACGCGCATGCGGTAGATCAAGGCCAGCATCAGCGTGTAGCGTTTCGGCAGTGAGCAGTCCTTCAGCTCGGCTACATCCGACGCCGCGGCTTGGGCAGCGAAGTGGCGGATCTTGGTGTCGACTATTCCTCCAAAAATGGCACCCAGATCCCCGAAGCTCTCGAGCCAAGCCAGATGATCGATCAGCACCTCCAAGTGCTTGCGAGATGGCTTCTTGGGCGCCTGCTTCAGCGCATTGAAGTCGCTCTGGCGTCGGCCGAAATCAGTGTCGAGCAGATCCTTTAACTTGTGGATCACCTCGACTGGCGTTCTGGTTACTACGAGGTTGAATATTGCCTCTTGGGATTCGGCATGAATTCGCTCAGCGAGATCATTCAGGGTCGAGTACGCAGGGAGCTCATAATCCTGGCTGATCAGCTCTTCGATTACGGAGTTGATGATGTCGGCGCGTTGGTCAAGCACAAACGACATTGCTTTGGCATGCCGCTCGGCGAGCTCCATGGCATCAGAGCCGTAGAATGCCGTCACACCGAGGCGAGCTCGGATCGCGTTCATGTGGCGATATTGTTGGAACCACTTGTATTCCGCGAGTTTCACCTTGCTACGCTGACCCAACTCTCCGCGAATGAAGTCCACCAGTTGATTAGGTACGTCGGTGATATCAGGAAAATATCGGAGCACCTGAAAGGTTTTGAGGAGAACGGCGAGATTGAGGTGAAAGGGGGCCTTGGACTTGCTTCGTACCCACTTAATCTCATCATCTGAGAACGAAAAATCACGCTGCAGCTCAGCTTTTGAATACGCCTTTGGCAGAGTGGGATACGCCGTACGCTCTAATGAAGCCATAGGAACTCCTTTTCTGAGGAGTCAGAAAAGATAGTCCACGATCAGAGGCTGTGCGGTCGATTTGGTAAATTCTCTTGGCATCAACACGTTACGTGCGAAGTGAGTGAATTTTACTTATATCTCGGCATGACCCCTATGACGGTAGGGACGGGCGCAGCGATGGCAGAGAATGTGAGGCCCAGAGTAGTGATCAGATCGATTGTGCCTATCGCACCCGCATACACCTTGCTTGCGCTGCCTTTAAAACTGTCTGCCCTGTCGCGAATCGCGTCTCTTGCGGTAACTGCGCGTGTCTCTATCGTTAGGGCTGCCCGCTTTGCACTTGCGCTGGCGGTGCCCATTACCCGATCAAGCAATCTTTTCGTGTTGATGTCGTAACTCATCAGTAAGCCCTAATGATTTGGCATGTTCTATCTATGCTACGCGTAGGAAAGTGAGGTCATTCCTCGTGGTTGGTACCCG
>NZ_DEYV01000023.1:29356-43993 GCF_002364655.1 Pseudomonas sp. UBA3149 | reverse complement strand
GGTACCAACCACGAGGTTTGGGTGCAAAAAAATTGGGTAAGCTGGCTGTTAAAGTCTTCCGGACTTGCATCCCGGAAGACCTGTGAGACGCTGGTTATATCTAGCAGCACTATTCAAGGACACCTTATGGCCTTCACGCCCACCTTCGAGCAGGAACCCATCATTGCTTCCAAGGCAAAAAAGCTGGTGGTCCGTGCCTATGCTGGTACAGGCAAGACGTCGACACTGGTAGCCTTTGCCAGGGCCAATCCCAGTGAGCAGATGCTTTATCTGGCCTACAACCGCGCTATTCGTGATGAAGCTACCAAGAAGTTTCCCCGTAATGTCACATGCAAAACCACGCACCAGATGGCCTTTACCGGCTATGGGAAAACACTCCAGCACAAGCTCAAGGGCAATCTGCGGCCCGTTGAAGTAGCCCGTGACTATGAGTGCAACTATCAGGTCGCTGCCGCCGCCATTGCTACCGTTTCCTGCTACATGAACAGCGCCGATCAATTCATTACGCAGGCGCACTACCGGCGTGCACAAGAGATGAAGTCGAAAAAGTCCAAAAAGAAGGACGATCCGCGGCTGGCCAGCGCTGCAATCAAAGTGGCCGAAGCGTTATGGAATGAGATGCAGGACCCGTACAGCAAGCAAATTGCGGTGCACGATGTGTATCTGAAGCAGTACCAGCTCTCCCGTCCGGATCTGTCTGCCCAGTACAGCGTGATTCTCTTTGACGAAGGGCAGGACAGCAACGAGCTGACTACCGATATCGTGTTCAGCCAGACCAAGGCGCGTGTCATTACAGTGGGCGATGAGCACCAGCAGATCTATCAGTTCCGGGGCGCTATTGATGCATTGAGTCATCCCCAGCTGCACGACGCCGAGCAACTGCGCCTGACCAACAGCTTTCGCTTTGGTCCCAATGTCGCGGCTATGGCAAACGTACTCTTACGTTATAAAGGTGAGGATGTACCGCTTGTGGGACTGGGAGGGGAGGACCGCATTGTGGTCTCGTCCGAGTTCAAGCTAAGCGATTCCAAGCCGCCCTTTGCCTTTATTGCGCGTACGGTAATGGGCGTGATTGAAGCTGCACTGTTCTTCTCTTCTCGTGGCTTGAGCATTGAGTTAGTCGGCGGTTTTGACGCCTACGACTTCAAGGGCATCCTGGATGTGTACTGGCTTTCAAAGGACGAACCGCAAAACATCCAGAACAAGCGCCTGCTTGAAGACTACCCGGATTACACCGCTTACCAGATAGTGGCGCAGGAAGCCCGTGACGTTGAGATGCTGCGAGCGGTGAAGGTCGTGGACAGTTACCCCAATCTTCCTGACAACCTTGCCATTCTCAAGAGCCAGCTCGTGAAGGGTGGACAGCAGGCGCAAATGGTCATAACCACAGCTCACAAGAGCAAGGGCCTGGAATGGGATCAGGTTTATCTCTGCGACGACTTTCCTGACCTCACAGATGATGAGATTCCCATGCAGGAAATGCTAGGGGAAGTGAACCTGCAATATGTGGCGCTGACGCGGGCCAAGAAGCTGCTGGTGATCACGCCTACACTTTTGAATCTGGTAAAACTGGTCAAGACCGGTTTTCGCCTGACGGATCTATACCGTTCAAAATCACTGAGCGCCTAGGAAAACATAATGTTTCAAGCCCTGCTCGCCGATATATCCATGCTGGCCGTACTCACCGCTGCCATTGTTGGAATAGTTGCGACCTTTGCAGCTGTCTGGAAGCTGGTAGAAACCCTACGCCTCCTTTTGCCTACTATCTTGCTGGCGCTCGGCATGGGAGGCTTCTGGGCCTCTCGCCATTTCTATGAGCTGCACTCGCATGCAAAAGCGCTCTCTGCCGGACAGGAAACCTGGATCGTCTACGTCTGGCTGTTGGGCTTTATCTTCATGGTCTTGTGCTTGTCCCTTCCATTCTGGACAAGAAAAGACATCAAAGACCATTGAGCGCCTGTTGAGGTGGGTATGCCCGATATCACCGGTGCTGTGCTGATAGGCGTAGTGTTAGCAAAGCTGGCCGCCACCCGGCGTCCCGTCTGGGTAGCCGCGTTGGTGGCATCCGTGTTCTTTAGCTGTACGTTTTCCTATTTAATGTATGGGCTGCATGTTGGGATTGAGCGCGGAGAAAGCTGGGTCGCCTATGCTATCGCCAGTATCGTGTTGTCTGTAGTGATAGTCCTGTCCCGCATGCTCAGTTTTGATCGCACTTTTAGCCATTAGTAAGTTGGGACAACAGCGCACCTCATCACCTACCACTGGTCGACTTCCTCTTAAACGTGCCCGCGCGGGCATCAACCACGGACATAGCCATGTCCAGCCTGGTTCTAATATCCAAGTCTCAATCCATTGAGGTCGAGACCATGACTAGGCAACGTGTTTTCCTTCTTATCAGCAAATCCCCAATGCTTTTGTTTGCTCTTTTTGTTTTGATCAACTGTCTCAGTATGGCCTTCTTGAAGAACCACCTTGAGATAGTGCCAAGCTCCATTCTCATAACCTATGTCATAGTCTGGCTCGCACTGCAAAAGACTCCTTGGCAATTGCCAAGTCTTTACCAGCTCTCTACCCGTGTATGGCAGCGTCTGAGGTTAGTGTTCCGCCGAAAATGACCCACCTTTTGTCTGCTTAGCAAATTATTTGCACCTAAACCTCGTGGTTGATACCCGCGCGGGTACCAACCACGAGGCTTGGCCAGTGGGCTTGCATCGTAGTATCGACGTACCGCCACTACGACGCTTACGCCATGAAACGACACGCCTTTGTCCCTGTTCTTTTGCTGGCCAGTGTGGTTGCTTCCAATGCTCCGGCCGACACCACCGACCCTCACTCTTTTTGGTCACAAAAGGAGCGTGGCTGGTTCTTTTACGAAGACCCTCCCGAGCCACCAGAGGAAGCACCAGCGCCTCCGCCTCCTGAACCTCAATCCCAGACGGTACAGACCATAACCGAGGCGCCAGCACAGGCAGCCCCGGCACCTCCGCAAGCCTTTAGTGCGGAATGGTTCAGAAAGAACCTGCCCAAGTACAAGGACGCCGCCTGGGATAACCCCACGGTCGAGAATGTACGGGCATTCATGATGCTCCAGCGCTACGCCATGGATCGTAGCTCCCAGTTCGCGGACGTTACTCAGCTGGCGGTGCAGGGTGATCCCCTGCTGGATGAAAACGCCCGCCGTCCCAATGCGACCTACGCGGCGCAGGCACTGGACAAGCAGGCAGGGGAGGCCAAGGCGCAGGTGCTTGATGAGCTGGCGCAAAAGGTCGGCGTGTTTTTCTTCTACGCCTCTGATTGTGACCTGTGCGAAACACAGGTTCCGGTTCTACGCATGCTGGAAAGCCGTTTTACCGTGACGCCTGTTTCTCTAGATGGCAAGGACCTGCCCGGTAGTCCTTTTCCAACCTTCAAGCCTGACGCTGGCCATGCCCGGCTGCTGGGGGTGCGCCAGCTCCCGGCGATTTATCTGGCCAGTCCTAACGGTGACTTTGCGCCTATCGCTCAGGGCGCGCTGGCGCTCGGTGACATCGAGCATCGTATTACCCTGGCGGCGGCCAGCAAGGGCTGGATTGACCAGCGCACGCTTAATCGCACCCGACCCTTGCGCAACCTTGATGACAACCTGAGCGAGCTGCTCCCCGCTGGTTTAGTCGAGGGCGATGAGAGCGGTTTTATTCCCCCTTCCGAACTGCTTCAGCACATAGACCAATCCCTTGGCCGCGCCCCCGTGGGCGGAGGAGAACTTCAATGAAAAAAACGCTCACCTCGGCAGCGCTGGCGCTATGTCTAGCTGCTGGCGCCACGCTGCCTGTTGCCTCCCAAGCCGGTGGCCTGCAGGACCAGATGGACAACCTCTTCAATCAGATGACCAACACCACCGATCCGGGCGTGTTCGAGACCCAGACGCGGGGTGCACTGGCTGGCGGGCGCTATATCGCCAAGAGTCCAATCATGAACACCAACTTTGCCAACCTCCAGATTCCGAGCTGGAAGGCTGGCTGCGGCGGGGTGGATCTGTTTGGTGGATCGTTCTCCTTTATCAACGCGGACCAGTTCGTCCAGCTCCTGCGAAGTGTGGCAGCCAACGCGACCGGCTATGCCTTCCAGCTGGCGCTATCCAATGTCTTTCCGGACGGCGCTGAACTGCTCTCCGAGCTTCAATCCCGCATCCAGAACCTCAACCAGATGATGGGCAACTCCTGCCAGCTGGCGCAGGGCGTTGTGAATGACTCGGTAGGGGCCATGGGGTTCAAGCTGGACAACGACGTGCGTACCAGCGCCACCATTACCGGGGCCATGACGGACTACTTTGCGACCTGGAGCGAAACCGATGGTGTCAGCTCTCGCGCCTCGCTCAAGCAGTCCAACCCGGCCGAGTATGAAAAGCAGATGGGCAATATTGTCTGGAAGGAGCTCCGGCGTAACCGGGTCGACCTGTGGTTTGCCACCACTACAAGCGGCACCAGTGGCTCACTGGATACCGACCTGCTTGAAGCCATCATGTCCATGACCGGCACGGTAATCGTAGGGGAGGGCAGTGATGACGACACCAACATCGCTCGCTCCCTGCCGGGCAACCTTGTCAAACTCAGGGATCTCATTGAAGGCGGGACCGTTAAGGTATACGACTGCGGCGGCGATACCGAGAACTGTGCCATCAGCAGCACCAGCCCCACCAAGACCATCACTCTGACCGGCCTCAGAAGCAAGATCAAGGAGGCCTATCTGGGCAATGGCTCAACCTCGGACGGCCTGATCATGAAGTACGCGACCGGCACCGAGGGTATGGCTGCCACCACGCAGGAGCAGGCGGTGTCGGCCAATGCTGGCTCAGCCGGTTCTATGCTCAGTCGCCTTTCCACCGTAAGCAGCCTGACTGCGCGCGAGTTTGCTGAGGAATCAGCCGGGGCCATGGCGCTCTCCATGATTCGTGATGCTGCACGTCGCATGATCACAACGGCCTACACGGCGGTTGCCACCAGTCAGAGTTCCCACGCCAACCTTGCCCGCGAGCAGCTGCGTGACTCTCTCGCTGAGCTTGACCGTGAAGCCGATGCGCTACGCGGTGACTACGGCGATCTTGGCCAGATGCTGGCGCGTTCCGAGACCACGCTGGGCCTGGTCGAGAAGAGCGGTTATGCGATGCAGGAACAGGTAACGATCACCGGTGGGGGGCAGAAATAATGTTTGAATTCGACTTGTACTCAATTGGCGATAGTGCCTTTCTGGAACAGATTCTCAACGCTGTAGCGATGATCTCCGGGGAGGACGACTTCATTCAGATCGTCTCGATCGGGATGGTGCTGGGAATGCTGGTGATGGGGTGGCAGGCATTAACGTCTGGCGGAAAAAACGGTGTTGATTTTCAGCAGCCTCTGGTCGCGGTAATGATCTGGATGCTCCTCTTTGCTCCCAAGGGAACGATTGTTATCGAGGATGCCTATACCGGTGCCGTGCGACCGGTAGACAATGTCCCCCTGATGGTGGGACTCGTTAGCCTCAGCTCAAAGTTCGGTTACGGCCTGACCCGAATGGCGGAGGCGTTCAATCCCATTGTTCCGGGCATAACCGAGACCTACTTTGCCGATGCGCTCAAGAGCATCAATGATGTACGTCGCAAGGTCTCTGAGCCCAAGGTGTTTCAGGCGATTAATGAGGCCCTGGGCGATCAGTCAGTTGCCAACATGCAAAGCGGGACAAGCACGGGCACGGTCAACTTTCGCCGCTCCTGGTACAACTACATCAAGGAATGTACGCTCAAGGGTATCGATACCAACCGCTATACCCTCGATGCGCTGCTGACACAGCCCGCCATGGAGGCCATGCAATACAAGTCCAGCATCCACCACACCCTGCTGTTCCTGGACGCTGGCAACCCTCTGGGCACGACCATGACCTGCTCGGCGGCCTATACGCTGCTTATCCAGCGCACCAACGAAGCGTTTGCCACGGATAAGGTCAAGCTGGCCCTGGCAGAATCCGCGGGGATCAAGCTCTATGAGGATGACGATCTCTACAACAAGCTTTCCAACAACTTTGGCTCGCTGGCCACTGCAGGTGCGGCGACAGTAGACGCTCAGAAGTACGTCATGGCCGCGGTACTGGATAACGTCTATCTACAGGCCGCTCAGGGCCGTTATCAGGACATGCGCGACTTTTCCAGCGCAATGATGATTGGACAGGCCTTGATGCAGCGAAACACGCAGTGGGCAGCTGAGCAGTCCATGTTTATAAGTATGGTCCGACCCATGATGTCGCTGATTGAGGGTCTGATGTATTCCATTGTGCCCATCATGGCCTTCCTGATGGTGATCGGTAGACTCGGCCAATCACTGGTCGGCAAGTACCTGCTGATGCTGGTCTGGATCCAGCTGTGGATGCCAGTGCTCTCCATTATCAATCTCTACCTGTATATGGTGTCCACGTCCCAACTGGAAGCACTGGCCGGTACAGGCAGTGGTACGCCAATCGCGCTGGACTCCTTTATAGGCCTGTACAAAACGGACGAGATCCTGGGCAACTGGCTGGCAACTGGCGGGATGCTGGCCGCGGCCACACCGGTACTGACCATGATGCTGATTACGGGGTCGACGTTTGCGTGGACTTCGCTTACCCAGCGCATGAACGGCGCGGACCACATCAACGAGAAGATCACGACGCCCGATGCGGTCAGCAATGGTCCGGCCCTGAACAACCTGGCCATGAACAGCAACACCAACGTAGGTGGGACCGCAGGAACCGGCGCCGACAGCCTGCTCCCGAATCTTGCTTTTGATGCAAGGCTCAGCAGCGCAGCCTCTTCGGCGCAAAGTTATGCCAACGACAAGCGCGAGCAGTTTACCCGCACGCTTTCCAATTCGTTTACCGATAACGTCTCGCAGCAGCAGATGACCTCGCTTTCAGAGCAGATCGGTCGCACGGTGATGAGCAGCAATAGCAGTGAGGCGCAGGCAATCCGGAGCGCCGCGGCTAGTTACATGCAAGATCACAATATTGCAGCTTCACAAACTGCATCAGTAACGGGAATATTTGCTTTACAGGCTTCTGGCGCAGGAAATCTAGGTATTGAATTGGGCAAAAAAGGGCCTGGTGTAACAGGAGCAGCTGCTACGACTGGTCAGATGACAGACTCAGATAGCAATCAAGTCCAGTTCAGTAAAGCGGACGGTGACAAGTACCTGAAGCAGGCCGGCTTTAGTGAAAGCAGCCGGGCGGCGCTGAGCGACGCACTAAGCCATGGCATCAGCAGTATGAGTACCCAGACTCTGTCTCACGCACTTGGATCTGAACGCGCTCGCTCACTGCAAAATGCCGCTTCCGAGGCGGTAAGTGCCAATGAGACCTATGCTCGTACCTCTTCCATGGCTGAGAGCTTTGGGTCGAATACCGGACTAACCATCAATGATCTGGCCAACCAGATGTCGCAAAACGACGGTGCAGCTCGAATGCTCACTGAGTTTGCCCAGTACCACCCTGAGCTTCGCTCCAAGGTCAGCAAGCTGATGGATAGGTACACTTCCAATGATGGCCCCTATCGTATGGATGAGCGCAAGGCCCGGGTAGCTGCCTCTCTTGTGCTTATGACGGACGAAAGGACTTTTGGCAACGATAACAGCACTTATCTCTCATCCATGAGTACTGTTGCCAAGGCAACAGGCATGACGCTGGGCCGAGATCTGCAAGGGGCCCCGGAAATGTCTCATGAGGCTAATGCTGGCCTGGTCGACAGAGCGGCAGGTATTCCGGGTGGCGTACGAGAAGAAGCCGAGGGAATACAAGGCCCCGCTATGGTTAATCGAGATCAGGCGGCTGCTGGCGCAGCCGCAGGTCCCAGCTACACCCAGGGTATGGGAAGACTCAATGGCAATAGCGGCCCCGTAGGCCAACATCACGAGGCAGGCCTCTCCGAAGCGCGCTCACAAGGTTCTAGTTGGGGTAGTGAATTACAAACTGGCCGGATGAAGAATGCAGCCGAAAGCGTGCTTCAGGCTCCTGAACCACCAGCGGCATATACAACGATGGGCACGTCTCAAACCACCGAAGCATTGGCCAATACAGCAGTAGCTTCCGCTACAGGTATGGCAAAAGACATGACCCAGAAGGCCATCCAGTGGCTGAGTGGGATGGATGACCAAGAACTTAAGCAGTTTAGTGACGCCGCCCAATCTGGCGAGGATCTGTCTCGCTTCCAAATGCCTGACGGGCTGCAAGGGGCCGGATTAAAGCTCAGCGGCCTGCTAGCAAAGGGGATGATGGGCGGTGAGGTAAGTGGGAATATGTCTAACGAGGAAGCAGCTGCTGTGTATGCGGGGCAACTGGCCGAGGCTTCGAAAGGGGAAGGAAGTCGCGTAGAAGAAGGTGCACTAAATCGTTCTGGAGAGGCGATGAGGGAACGTATGTATGAGACTGCATTAAAGGATGGGGTATCTGAACCGATGGCCAATCATTACGCTGACCGGTTCACCACTGCCAATCAGGCGATTCAGCTTTCTGAGCAGTTAGGCAATATTCCTCTTCCTAGCCCCGTATTAAAGGCTGCTGGTTTTGTTGGTCAAAGATTGGATGATGTCAACAATGGACAACTTAGAGCGGAGCGTATAGCTGAGGACAAGCAGTCAATAGCAACCGCAAGAGGACACGAAAGATTTGAGGATCTCCCTCGGGAAGATCAAGAGCTGTTCAGTAAAGCGCTTGATCGATCCTATGACAGCATTGAAGCCGCGGCTACTAACAGAGAGCTTGCTTCCAGTCTGTTACAACATCCTGCAAGGCTTGCTAGAAGCTTTCACCCACAAGACATTGCAGAATAATGAAGTTAAGCCCGCCAAGCGCGGGCTTTTTAAGGATTAGGGGGAGTCTCAACAAAATTTGGGTCAGCTGCATGCAAGACCTTGGATCTTAAGTGCTCGAGGTGAGCAGATGTCTGTCGCTGTAACCATTCGTACTCATCGACCTCTTCATCACGGTAGATGTGTTGTTGCGTCCGCTGAGCTCGTCGCTCTGCAAAAGCCTGCTCTTTTTCTCTGATCATTTTTACGAGCGCTGAGATCAAGAAAAAGGGCACAGCAGTGACTAACCACACCACTGATGCCATCAGCACAGCGTCATGCTTTGAAAACCATACCGCCCCAATGACTGCTGCAGTTGAAATGAGTCCAAAGATCAACTTGGCAATCCTTCCTCCTAAAGCTGCCCTTACGCCCCACAAAGCCAGGAAACTGGTTGGTGGTAATGCACACAGGCCAAAGAGGGCGAGGTTGGTAATGCGATACCCATCGCCTACCATCGTCCCGATAGCGACCCACACACCTGCGATCACCAAAAACACCAGCTGAGCCAGCAGCCACGTACTGATAAATCCAAGCTTTCGACCTGGCTTTTGTTCCGCATCGATCTGTGTCATGACCGTAGCCCTGAGGATGACATCGTTAAGGTTGGTGTCTGCGTGAAAATGATTTCATCCAGACAGTTGCTCAATCCATAAAAAGTAGTCTACATTTCATTCTTGAGGTAGCTGGCCTCTTTAAAGAAGCAGCCCATTTAGCGTCAATATTATTTCTGTACCCAGCTCGTAGTCTCTACCAGCTTATGCTTTATGCAAATGTTCAAACGAATGTTTGCTATTCACTCGCGCAATATCGCTCCGATCTCAGTGAGTTTGCCCTCACTCTGATATCGGCCTGATATTGGCTATCTCTATTACATAGACTCCCGCAAGTTGTACCTGCCCGTTTGTCTATAGGGATTGATTACAGAAAACCAATGAGCGCAATATTCGGACTCGCAGCCGAATAGTCTTCTCTGCGCAAGATTTAGCGTCACTCTGAATGCGGCACTTGCATAATGGAATTTTTGTGGAAAATGGATATGTAGTTCAGACAAAGCTAAAACTTAGCAAGCGGGGAAGATATGAAAAAGGTTGCACTATTGGCATTCGCCCTCGGAGCGCTATCCGTAACTCATGCTCATGCAGATCTTGATAATTCACTGTTTGGTGAAATAGCAAGAGAGCATGGCTTGCCTGTCAATCTGCTCTACTCTGTCGCACTTGCTGAGTCGGCTTATTCTTCTTCGGAAGGTATAAGCCCGTGGCCGTATACCATACGAACTGCAACCAAAGCGTATTATGCAAAAACGTTGGAAGAAGCAGAGCATCTCCTGACTGACCTTTTAAGAAGTGCAAGATCAGTTGATGTCGGAATCATGCAGGTAAACCTGTACTGGAATTCCGATCGCATAAATGATCCGAAGTCGTTGTTAAGTGCTGAAAATGGCTTGAGAACAGGTGCATCCATACTAAGCGAGAGAATCAGATCTGCTCCTGGTGACTTGGAATTGGGTATCGGTAGGTACCACAACATAAAAAACGAAGCACTGGCCAGAAACTACGGTTCAAGAGTACTGGCTATATGCAAGAACATATCCTACGTCATAGGTGGAGTTTGCGAGCAATGAGCAGTTTCAATAACTACGAAAGTGGTTTTGCTAATGTAAGTTGTAAGGACACGGCAGATCTTAATTGTGACGTCTGGTCCTATTTATATCGCAGCGCCATGGATGGATGCGCGGAGACGCGCAAAGAGTTCAAGATCCAGGCTAAAGAATATTCATGGCTGGCCCAATTGGCTCAGCAAAATATCAGGTTACTTGCTGATCCAGTGGTATTGCATTTTACCTGTAGCCATGCAATTACAGATTTTAAAAAAGTATTACCTGTTGCGAGCCCGCAACCGAGCGCAACTCTTAATGAGTTTCAGGACTTAGCATACAGGTTCTGGCTATCGGTGAAACTTTGCTCACACCGGCAAAGTATCGGAGTGACCCGTATTCGGTATGGAGTAAAGAAGGAACATATCGAATATGTCAGAAAGCTATCTGATGCCCAGATCCGGCATCTGGTTGCGCATACCACTGCCGGAAAACTTGAACTCAGGTTTGACTCACAATTGATTAACGGCATCGGTAGAGCAGATCTATCTAAAGAGGCGTTGAGCCGAATCCAACTTCAGTGCTTTAACTCTTCCCTGGAAATCTGACATGACTGACAACAAAGGCGATAACTCAAACACCACTCACTATCAAAGTATGGCAGCCGGACGAAAACTGGCTCTTGCCAGAACTATGCTGATGCGAAAGTTTGTGACTCGCTTTATTGAGCTTGAGACGTCGCTCAGTAAAAAGACCCTGCGTAAAATACGGGATGAACTTGGACTTCCGCTCGAAGATCGCAAGGGAAAGCTTCAAAAGGGTGTGCAAACCATCATAAAGAATTCAACGGAGCGCAAAAACGCTGCGTTTTTTATTCTTCCTTACGCCGCTTTGAATGGTAAGAAGTGCGGAGAATTTGAGGTCTATGATGTTATAGACGCCTATGATATTTATCTGGCCTCTATAAACTGGCACTACAATCAGTCCGAAAAACTACCACGCATCCTTACCATAAACGAGGCTTATTCCCTGGCGCTTGCCTACATCGCCCGGGAGGTTTCCCTGGAGGTTTGCCCCGATTGTGGAACCCCGTTTGTTGTCTTCTACAACACGTCCGTAACGAGCTCCAGCTGTCCTAACGATATCGCCCGTAAAAGGCTGCATGACACGGTTATGGACGAGCGAACTCCGGTCTGGCTAAAGATGAAAAAGGGACCGGTCTACGCGCCAGCTCTAGATGTCTCCCCAAGGATGTAGTCACGGTCTGAGCACATGAGAAGGGAGGGATAGGCCTCCCTTCTCATAGCAGGTAGACGGTGCTAGCGGCATGCATGGATAGCTGTCGAGGTAGCCAGGGGGACACAGCTTGACCATGACTGGATACCAGCGCAGGGCCTAACACACATGTATGTTGGATAGTGATCCATTAAAAGCGGTGCTGTCGTAAGACTGGATACCTAGGCACGCTTTAGCCCACATGTATGTTGGATACCACGTCATCAAAGGGATGTGTTTTTCCGAGGCTGGATACCTCACCCTGGATTAACGCACATGTATGTTGGATACCTTGAAGCAACCTAGTTGAGGACGATCTTTATAAGGCCCGGTTTTCGACGATTAGGTATCCCATAAGATAAGAACGAGATAACGGTCGTTTGGGTATCCACACGCTAGGCGCCGTTTCCCTCGACAAAAAATGTACCGGCTTACGCCTCCCGAACCGTAACCCTCAAGATCATTGATTGCCATGTCAAATAGCGAGGTTCCAACGATGACAAAGCACTACACAACGGCCGAGCTTCAAGAGCTGGCGTGGGGTGATACACGCATTGCGGATCTGAATCTTAATGCAGGGGACATCCTTGAGCTGACCGAGCAGGCAGTGGCGGGCCTGGAGGAGCAGATTGAGCGAGTCAATGCCCTTAACATTCTTCAGGCCAAGGAAACATGCGAGTACTTCTGGACCGTTGCCAGGCGCGAACAGGAGCGAAACAATCAGTTTCCTAAAATGGGGTCACGCGTACGCGTACTGAAAAACACCTTAACGATTATCTGGTATTACAGTCCCTTCTCCCTAAAACTGGGCCAAGCTGGTAAAAAACTCTGGGTAAGTAAACATATTTCCAAACCTGCCGGAAAGACCCGATATAGCAATGCATCACTTTCCAGATGCCACGCCTGGGAAAAGGAGAATATCGAAGAGGCAGAAAACGATTATGAGATCATGCGCCGTCGGCAACTGCTGATTACCGAGGCAAGAAGTCGGATCAAGAAACTCAAGGAACTTACAGCCGCTCTTGTGCCTTCCTGAATATATCTAATCGTTTTGCAGACTGGTAGGAGCCAGATATGGTTTACAGCCGTCACGCACAACTTCTGGAGCTGCAACGCTGCGATCTTGAGTATATAGAGGATTTGGATTGTGATGGCTTTTCTGCTTGCGTGCAGTATTTATTAAAGAAGGCAAACTATTCCTTCCAGCTAATGCAGGGCACTGTGTTCAGGTAAGTACGGGCCATATCGTTATTCCTAACTATTGGATAGAACTCTCCAAAACATTTTGTGCTTATCTTGAACACCCTCAGGATGAACTGGTTATCGACTCTAATCTGCGCAAGTGGTTATTTTAGGATGAAAGCGTGCCGCATGATGTGTTTACAAAAATACCGCGAGCAGGTTATTAACCATTTTGGAAAGTGTATAGAGTCAGACTTCGGACTGGACTTCTGGGATCTGGATTCAATAACAGATGGTCGGCTTTCCCGGAGGCAGATTGATATCTAGCAATTCTAATTATATGACCAGCGACTTCGGTTCTATTTCAGCACAAGGTTTTTCCTTGATCATCCAGCCGGACTTGCATTCTGAGATTTCCCTGTACCATGAAAGTAGGTTTACTTTCGGAGGGACTTGTTATGCACGTTGCAGCTAAAAACTTGCTTGAGGCACTACCTACTCGCAAAAGATATGTAATCAACCATCTTCTTTCTACGCTTGAGTTGGATGAACTAAGAGCGCTGGTCTCGAATTTCAATGGGCATAGTCAGAAGGGTGTTGATGATACGGCGCGTATTTCCTTGCTGTGTGCTTACTCGTCGCATTTATCCGGCAGCTTTCCTACTTTCTCATTTGTCCAATCCCATCTTGCCAATGGCCGCCCGGATATAGTTGAGCTCAAGCCACGACATAAACTTACCCGATCACTGCTTGATATGACGGGGCACCCGGTTGATTGTCTTGATACGGCTGTCTTTCAATCGCTACTTGAACTCCTGCCTAATGGCTGGCTGGTCGCAATTCCTGTCCAACAGGGATACAAAGCCAATGTTTTTTCCTTCCCAACCTATCTGCCAGTGGCTGGCAAGGAAGGCATTCATGCTGTTTCAAACTAAATCGATTATTACATCACTTATGTTCGCCTTAACCGCTTTAACCTGTGGTACGGTTTATTGGCTGGATATAAGTCGATCATTTCCTGATCTCTTCCTGGCCTGTTCGCTGGTTAATTGCGTTGTAATGGGAGCATGGGGTTTTCTTCAGGGCAAACAGCTGGGCGCTGATCTTGGCAGGTGCTGTCAGAAAGGTATTGGAAGTTCAATTAGCGGATTACTGGGAACGGGCGCAGCAGGATATGCGATGGGATGCTATCTGATTCTTGTTATTAATATTCTGCCAAGGCTTTGCGACGTACTTCTCACGAGCTGAATGCTTGTAATTATTTGTTACATTTGCTTAACACCCAGAATACATAGTTTGGTAAGTGTGGTTACTGGTAAATACGCCAATGTCTGTTTTCTATGTATAGCAAAGTTACATCAAGGCGCCACTATATATTAAAACGGGAGTTTTAAAATGAGTGACAAGAATTCGAACAAACTTGTAGTCATTGCGCTTGCTGTAACGTGCGCAACTGTTGTGGGCGGTATGTTTTATCAGTCTCACCAGACGCAAAAGAGAATGGATGAACTGGCGCAAACCGTACAGTCAGCCACCTCTCCCGAGCGCTTGCAGGCGTCGATCGAGACCACCCTGGCGGATATCCGTACCCGCGAAGCCGATCAGGCGCGCCAGCAGATGTTTGAGGGCTATCAGGCGGCGTCTGACAGCCTGGAAGGGCGCAAGGCAGGCCAGCACATCTATGGCAGCACCAAGGCCCGTTTTACGCTGGTGGAATTCGCTGATACCCAATGCGGATATTGCAAGCGCTTT
>NZ_DEYV01000023.1:0-29240 GCF_002364655.1 Pseudomonas sp. UBA3149 | reverse complement strand
CATGGACAAGCTCCAGCAGTCCGTGGCGCTGGCCAAGAGCAACGGCGCCAATGGCACGCCGGCGACCTTTGTCGTGGATAACAAGACCGGGCAGCGCATCCTGTTGGGCGGCGCACAGCCTATGGAAGCCTTCCTGTCGGTGATGCGTCGTCTGCAGAGGCAGGACGAGGAGGGGGGCAAGGATCCAAAGGCTACCGGCGCAATCGCACAACCTCTAGCCAATGGCGCCAGCTAGTAAGCCCCTGTTAGCTGACGTCGAGCCGACCGCCTCCAACGCTGTCGGCTTTTTTGTATCTGCACGCTTGGATTAGCCCAGCAGTCGGGTAATGGCATCAAGCAGTGGCTTGAGCCGGGCTGACAGCGTTGGATGGCGTACCAGGTATCTGGCAAGGGGAGGTGATACCCGATAGTAACCCCTGACCAACAAACGTCCTGCTCTCGAAGGCAGGAGAGCTCGATCCCTGAATTGCCTGAGACGGACCACCTCTGGTGCGTCATAGTCTCCATAGATCGCCGTCGCGATAAAGCAGGGGCCGTCTGATCTGAAATCCCTGTAGGTTTCTGCACAGAAGGGACACACCGTATGGGTGACTGACCCCTGAAAGGTGATTAGCCTGGGCACCATCTTCTTCTTGCAGTAGGGGCACGTAACGCGGTCATCCTGTTTGATCTGGGACTTGAGTCTGGCGAGGATGACGACAGATGTTGCTCGTGGTCCTTTCGGCCCGTTGTGGCTCTCAAAGCTCACGATATCGGCGTTGGCCGGCAGGTCTGCGCCTTGAACATCCCTAACGCTGAAATAATGATCGACGCCCTCATCCGAGCAGATGAAGCCGTACCCCTTTTCCCTTGAAAACCATTTGATCTTGCCCTGCACCCTGAACCCTCTGGCAAATTTGGGAGAGGACGACGTTACGGCTGCGCGCCCTTGATCACAACGTATGTGCCCGCAATAAGGCCCAGCAGGCCGCCCGTAAACCCGGCGCTATGCCACGTCACCAGTGAGCCTTCGCTAGGATAGACATTGGAGACGACAAGGCCGATCAGGCCGAGTGCTATAGCAAGGACCGCGGCGAAGCCAAGGACGAAGCAGAGATTGCCTCGCACCTCGGCCCTGCGTTCAAGCTCAAGACAGCGAGCAACCTCCTCAGCCGTAGCATCACCGGCTGCCCATTTGGCGCGTAGTGTACGCAGCTCCTGGTACAACATGGTTGCTCCCCTGTCTCGCCTTCAGGTCAAATCCACTCGTACAGTGGCAGGTCCGGCTGAGGCAAACCTGATGCCTCCAGCATAACCCAAAAGGACGTCTGCTGATCCTGACTCCAACGTCTGAGATCGAGCAAACACTGTGGAATGTCCTCATCCAGATCCATTTCGCTCACATCTAGAATAAGGCCGTATTTGTACACTGCACAGCGGCACCAGGGATTGTCGTCGCCTTCAGCTTCAAGCCGGTTGGCAACCTCCTCGGTCAGGTGATGAAGTGCAATCAACGGGACAGAAAGCATTTCGTACGAGGGCGTTTTAGTGCTCATATCGACTCCTTTAAGGTCTTAACATCCTTGATGCAGGATGTAGAGGTAGCGCGGCTCGTTAATACGCCACTCTCTATTTTCCCACGACTTTTGGTTATGCAAGTCCCGGCGGGCAAATAATGGTAATTAGCCATCGCCTGTGAAAAATGATCATTCCTTATGTCGCAATTTCGCCACGGCCCGCACACCTTCCTCATGCCTTCAACACGTAAACAGATCCAGCTGGCCATGTTTGTCAGCGCATTTAGCCGCCATCGGTATGTCCTCTTTTTTCTGGCTCAACAGATTAAGCCGTTCGATCAGCGCCAGCGGGTCGTGCAGGACCGCTATCAGGTCGAATCGCCAGATCTGGTTGCTGAGCCTGAGCATGCGCGACCATTCAGCATGGCCGCCCTTGCTTAACGATACGGTGCCGAGTCCTAACAGATAGTGAACGGCTGACGAGGGCGCAGCGTCGAGCGAGACGCGGTTCAGGGCGTGGTCAAGCTCAAGGGACAGGAACAGCTCAAGGCCTTCCTCGTCGATGGCGAACTCGTCGGTAGTCACGACATCAGTCACAAGCTCACCCTGGCGCGTCACGGTGAGCGATTCAGCGCCAGCCACCGCATGATCAAGACTACGCAGCCCGTCGAAAAGAGAGCCGTAAAATTCGTCGCACAGGACGGCCTCGGCGCGAAAAGCGACATCCTTCTCGGTCCATGTGGGCAGGTTCGAGATATCGGGTATCGGATAGCGCGCGTCCTGCTCGTAGATCTCCAGATAAGTCCGCAACGCCATAAACGGCTTGTGATAGCCATAGCGGCCCCACAACATGTCGATGGCTACGATCTGGCGCATGGAAAGAACTGTGAAGCGTGGTTTGATACCCAGCTGGCGCGCGCTTTCCTCTTCCTGAATCTGAATGGTAAGGATCAGGCGCAGGAGCTCAAGCGTATACGCAGGGCTGTAGGCATTGGGACTGATCTTGATGCGGCCTGTACGCTCGTCTACCTGCCGGCTTAGCCAGCAACGGGCAGAGGGATCGAAGTGCCGGGCCTTCATGTACGAGCGCAGGTCATTCAGCGGCTTGAGCCAGCTGTACTCGCCGCCTTGCTTGGCAATCATGTTCTCGGCTGAGGCATCGCTGGTAACACGCAGGCACGTCCAGCAGCCCGTTCTGGCGCCACAACCGGGACGGCGGCGTGCATCGGCTCCGCTCAAGTACGAAAGAACCATGCAATCACCCCCGTTCATGTCGCGGTACACTTCGACCAGCGCATCAAAATTGTCGTAGCAGCGGATCTGTCCTGAGCGCACCTGGCCCAGATAGGCAAAGATGTCGTCGGTGGTGAAGTCGGCGATAGGGGACAGCACCCAATTTTCACCGCCCTCGCTGGCCGCAAGGTTTACCGGAGCAATCGCGTCTTCGTTTCGCTCAGCCATGCGGCGTGCGCGCTCGACGCTCTCCTCACGGCTAACCCAATTCAGGTCAAGAGAAAAAAGTGTTACGTCCTTGTGAGCAGAGGACAAACCGGAGGTAACACTCTTGGAGTCTATTGGATAGAGACGTGAGGATAATATCTCTCTCCAACAGCAGTAGTGTTACATCCTGCAGGTAGGCAATCAGACAATGTCTGTTGAAAAGGCAAGGAGCGGTTAAGAAGGACTGGGGTAAAATCTTATTTCTGTGGATACTGCGCGACAATCAGCTCAGTGCCTTGCTGGGTGAGACCAAGCACTTGATACGGCTGTTGCTGAGCCTCGTACTCCATACCAGGCGAACCGACTACCATGCCCGGAACCGCCATTCCAGCCAGATCACTGCGTTTAGCCAGTTCTTTTACCTGTTCTGCTGGTACATGACCTTCAACAAACTTTCCATTCACGACAGCTGTATGGCAGGACGCCAGGTTCGGCGTTACGCCTAAACGCTCCTTAACCGCACTCATATTGGTTTCGACATGGTCATGCACCTCAAAGCCATTGGCTTGCATGTGCTTGACCCAGCTCTTGCAACAGCCACAGTTAGCATCGCGATAAACATCAATACTTAGCTGCTCTCCTGCATGGCTAAAGGCCGGAAATAAAGGAAGCGCGATGCTAGCGACCAACATCAGGTTCGCTAAACGGACACGTGTGTTTTTCATGATACTGCTCCGGTTGATTTTCATGAGCCCATAGCGAGAAGCTACTCCATGGCCATTTCTATCTCAGGACTCAAGGTACCCAACCAGGCAACCAGTCCAAGGATCAAAATGGCAGCGCCTATTTCCATAAAAAGACTACGACGCAGGGCTGTTACAGCCTGTTGATGCTGATAATGCTGAATGGAACGCTCAAGCAAAGGGCTCAGGCGAAAGCGATTGGCAGCTGCAAGTACCAGCATCAAGGCGAACAAGGCCAGCTTTGCAAGAAGAAGTTGTCCATAGAGGCTGGATAACAGGCCATCAAGCGTAGGGCCAACGATGAGTCCATAGTTGATTACCCCCGTTATCGAGAGCGTTACGACAATAACGGTTCCGGTGGTAGCAAAGCCGTTCAACACGCGACTAAGCAGATGCATATGCTCAGACGCTACAAGGCTTCCTGGGCGTAGTAGCAGGCCAAAGGCCGCCAATGCTCCTAGCCAGGCACCTGCTCCAACAAGATGGAAGATGTCGCTCGTAAAGTGAACATAGCGACGGGTGCCTTCATCCATTGCGCCATGTCCCGCCCAGGCAAGCGTAGCTAGGGCTACTGCCCCAAACAGGCTAACAAGCCCAAGGCACGCCAACGGCCAGCGCCTAAGTAGTAGGGCTGCCAGCAAGGCTAGGACCAGCGCGGCGATTCTGATAATCCAGGTAAAACCGACATCAGTACCTGTGATGATCATTTCAAATACATGCCGCTCCAGCTCCATGAACTGCGAGACGCCGCTCATGGACTTCGCCAGGACCAGCATGGCAAGCAAGGACAGCATGATTCCAAGTACTGCTGTCCCTGTAATGAGCGACTCGAACCGTAACGCTGTACCAGCTAGGCGCTCCCCTCCACGCAAGGCATAAAGACTAAAAAGGGGTAAGCCAAACAGCAGCATGAGGTCAGCGTAGAGCGCAAACCGAACAGCAATATTGATCCAGTCGCCCATGGCATCACTTCACTTTGAAAACAACACTACCCGTGATGGGATGGGTGTCAGAAGACACTGCGCGCCAGTCAACCTTGTAGGTGCCTGCCACCAAAGGCTTTGCCGGGATAATAACCATAACCTGGGGATCATTACTGCCAGAGACTTTGGCCTCTATATTCATGGGCGGATGCTTCATGCCTGGCATTTCAGTCATGGTGAGTTTTGCACCTGAAAACTGGGTAGAAAGCTTTTCCGAAAATTTGAGCTCTATGTTCGCAGGGGAGGACACCTCGGCATTGGCTGCCGGGGTTGATGCAACAAGCTCAGGGTGAGCCTGGGCCAGGCTGCTCAGCAGCAAGCCAGACGTCATCGCTACACTGCCAAAAAGGGTACGTACAGACATGCAAGGCTCCTTACAGATAGGACTGTATAGTGAGTTAAAGACACTGTTTTCTGGAACAACTTAAGTGATCGCTCAATCGCTAAACAGGCGATACCGAACCGCTAGAACCACATACGGACACCTGCGACAAAGCGAGCTTCGCTCCTGTCCTCGCCTTCCTCTCGGGCATAGTCGGCCGTGTTTCCATAGGTACGGTTCCACGTCACGCCAATGTAGGGCGCAAACTCCCGGCGGATTTCATAACGAAGCCTGATTCCGATCTCAGTATCAGAGAGACCTGAGCCGATACCGCGGGCAGGATCGTTTTTTCCGTAGAAATTGGCTTCGGCAGTTGGTTGAAGTATCAGGCGGTTGGTCAGCAATATGTCGTAATCGCCTTCGAGGCGGGCGGCGGTCTGTCCATTTTCACCAATGAAAGCCGTGGCCTCTGCTTCAAAGTTATAGAGAGCCATTCCCTGTATGCCAAAAGTAGCCCACGTCTGTGGAGAGCCAGGTTTGAAATCCTGCCGGATACCACCTACTACATCCCACCAGGGACCAATAGCATGGCCCCATAAGGCCTGTACTTCTGCTTCTTCCGTTTTGCCATTGGTTCGCTCACCTTCAGAGCGAATCCATAAGCGATCAATATCACCGCCTATCCAGCCTTGAGCATCCCAGCTTAGGGCGTTGCCTTCATCAGCATCCTGCCACTCAAGCTGATCGAGCAGCAAAAAGGTATTAAGAGCCTTATCGTGTACAGCGTGGCCATCAGAGTCGATGAAGACTGCTGCGCGATCAGCGTCTGTTAACTCAGGAATAGGCGTGCGGCTCTGAGTCACTTTCTCCTGTCCCATAGTCTGCATCTGGCTATGATCCATACCTTGCATCTGGCTATGATCCATACCCTGCATCTGGCTATGATCCATACCCTGCATCTGGCTATGATCCATACCCTGCATCTGGCTATGGTCCATACCTTGCATCTGGCTATGGTCCATACCCTGCATCTGGCTATGGTCCATACCTTGCATCTGGCTATGGTCCATACCCTGCATTTGGCTGTGATCCATGCCCTGCATCTGAGCTTCTGCCGCCAAGGCTACAGGTATCTGCGCAGCGCCCAGCATTACAGAGAGGGCGCCGGCCAGCGTGTTCTTTGATCCAATCAGGTGCGACATATCGATATCCTCATTCTTCCACACGGACTTCACGGAACATGCCCATTTCCATGTGGTACAGGAGGTGGCAGTGATAGGCCCATCGCCCGAGGGCATCTGCTGTCACACGATAGCTGCGCCTTGATCCAGGAGGCATATCGATGGTGTGTTTACGCACCATGAAGTTACCGCTCTCATCTTCCAAGTCGCTCCACATTCCATGAAGGTGGATGGGATGCGTCATCATGGTGTCGTTCACCAATACGATCCTTACACGCTCACCATATTTGAGGCGAACAGGCTCTGCGTCCGAGAACTTCACACCGTTAAAGGACCAGGCAAATTTTTCCATGTGTCCGGTAAGATGCAGTTCGATGGTCCGGCTGGGATCACGGCCATCTGGATCAGGAAAGGTGCTTCTGAGATCGGCATAGGTCAGAACACGACGGCCATTGTTTCGAAGCCCCAGACCTGGGTCGTCGAGTTTTGGGCTGGTGCTCATTGCCTGCATGTCCACGAGGGGATTGTTTTGCTCGGAAGCGGGATGGGACTGCATAGCTCCCATTCCAGCCATACCGCCCATTGAGGACATGCCCTGCATTTGGCTATGGTCCATGCCTTGCATTTGGCTGTGATCCATTGCCTGCATCTGCCCACCTTCCATACCGGTCATGCCCTTCATACCCTGCATCTGACTATGATCCATACCCTGCATGGACTGGCTGCCACTCATGGTAGACATGCCCTGCATTGAATCCTGAGTCATGCCCTGCATTTGGCTATGATCCATTCCCCCCATACTTCCATGGTCCATCCCACCCATCCCCATATCATCCATGGTGACAAGAGGGCGAAGATCAAGAGGGGGGACGGGCGCTGATAAACCCTCACTAACCGCCAGGGTGCCTCGGGCAAAACCAGTGCGGTCCATGGACTGAGCAAAAAGGGTATAGGCCTCCTGGGTAGGCTCAACAATCACGTCGTAGGTCTCGGCGACAGCAATTCTTAGCTCATCAACGGAAACCGGATTCACATAAAGCCCATCAGCAGCCACAACCGTCATCTTTAGGCCCGGAATCCGAAGATCAAAGTACGTCATGGACGAGCCATTTATGAACCGTAGTCGTAAACGCTCACCCGGTCGGAAGACACCTGTCCAGTTATCATCCGGCGCTTTGCCGTTTAGCAAGTAGGTGTAGGTATAACCACTGACGTCGGCCAGATCCGTGGGGTTCATCTTCATCTCGGCCCACATCTTGCGATCAGCCATGGTTGCAGACCAACCTTTCTCACTGACGTCGTTGATGAAGTCGCCTACGGTGCGCTTGTTAAAGTTGTAGTAGTCCGCCTGCTTCTTGAGCTTTTTCATCAAGCGGACAGGATCCTCGTCGGTCCAGTCGGTCAGCATCACCACATAGTCACGATCGTAGGTAAAAGGCTCAGGGTCCTTGGCATCAATGACCAACGGCCCATATACCCCTGACTGCTCTTGGAAACCGGAATGACTGTGATACCAGTAGGTACCGTTCTGCTTGACCTTGAACCTGTAGACATACATGCCATCGGGCTCGATGCCATGAAAACTAAGCCCTGGTACGCCATCCATGTTGGCCGGCAGGATAATGCCGTGCCAGTGGATGGAGGTTGTATCCTTCAAGCGATTTCGGACTCGAAGCGTCACCGTATCACCCTCACGCCAGCGCAGCAGAGGGCCTGGCAGCCCACCATTGATGGTCATGGCGGGTTTCGATTTACCGGCGATAATGACTGGCGTCTCTCCGATCAGGAGGTCAAACTCAGTACCGGTCAATACATTCGGCACGCCAGGACTTGTGATCGCCCAAACTGGGTTACGCCACAAGCCCAGTCCACCCAGTAGGCCTCCGGCGGCCATACCCTTTACGAACGTTCGCCTTGAAGTTTTGGATTGCATGCCGTGTGTCCAATCAGTCATTGAGTCAGAGCCGTTATGAAAGGAAGGTGTACAGGGCAAGGCAGACATTACCAGCCCTTATGTCAACGCTTACCAGCCTACAAGCGCAACGAAAATGCCATATTTGAGTAAGCCGCATGATTACATTTCTGTAAGGTTGGCCTGCTCAAGCGCTTAGCAGTGCGAGTGCTTCCTGGTCTCCTTATCCTCCGCGACTATGGTGGCTGCTTTGGACTCCTGAGTTTGCATGGCAGCGACCGATGCTTCACGAGCCTGAGCCATACGGTCAAAGACATGATCACCACCGCTTTCGGCCATAGCCAAAGAGGAGAGCATTAGTGCAGAAGCAATAAAGAATGATTTAACAGCGTTCATTTTCAGTACCCTCATGTGATTAAGTATTCCCTGTTCGCCTCTAGGTAATCGCAGGGAAAGCGTTAAGCTCGGGATAACCTTAATCACTCAAGCCTGTCGGCAGGATGAAGTGAAAATTACAGTTTAGTCAGCTGGGGGAAAACGCTGGGCGTCCCTGTCAAGAACTCAATAGGATTGCTTTGAGCGGCCTGCAGACCTTGCTGTAACAAACATTGACACTAGACGAGCAACCTGACTGCAACCTTAGCGGCACATTACATTTCTGTAAGGTTCTCGTCAGCTCCACTACGCTAGAGGCACAATCCTCTTTTCTACCTGGGGTACTGTCGTATGAAAATCCTTATTGCTGAGGACGAACCCAAGATAGGAATGTACTTACAGCGAGGACTAGGCGAGGCAGGCTTTACCGTTGACCGCGTGACCTCTGGTACCGAGGCACTCCAACAGGCGCTGGGCGAGGCTTATGATCTATTGATTCTGGACATCATGATGCCTGGTCTTGATGGCTGGGAGGTACTCAAGGTACTGCGCGCGGCTGGCAAAAGTGTACCAGTGCTTTACCTGACGGCTCGGGATCAGGTTGAAGACCGAGTCAAGGGACTTGAACTGGGCGCAGATGACTATTTGATCAAACCGTTTGCCTTTTCCGAATTACTTGCGCGTGTCAGAACGCTGTTACGTCGGAGTACTAGCGCACCAACCCAGACCCAGATGAGCATTGCCGACCTTGAGGTCGACCTTATGAAACGCAGGGCATTTCGGGGTGGAAAACGCATCGATCTGACGTCCAAGGAATTTGCGCTGCTTGAGCTTCTCTTGCGTAGACGGGGTGAGGTCCTGCCTAAATCGCTGATTGCATCCCAGGTCTGGGACATGAATTTTGATAGCGATACAAATGTCATCGAGGTAGCCGTGCGGCGTCTACGGGCAAAGATTGACGACGGCTTTGACGTCAAGCTTATTCATACTTCACGAGGTATGGGCTATATGCTTGAAGGACCGGAAGAAGACAATGGGTAGGCAGCCCTCATTAACAGCCCGCATCAGCTTGATGTTTATGCTGGTCGTTGCAATAGTCCTTACTGCAGCTGGGCTCATTTTCACCCACCTCAGCCATAAGCACTTCCAGATGATGGATCAGATGGCTCTGGAGGAGAAACTGCACGCCGCTGAAAATACGCTTAAGACCTTATCGAGCGTGGCAGATATCGGGCTTTTACACCCTCAACTAAAAGCCCTTTTAAGCGCTCATGAGGAACTCGTGGCCGTTATCCAGGATCATGCTGGAAATGAGCTGTTTGCAAGCTCAAGCCAGCGAACTATTCCCGCACAATTCAGCTCAGAAAAAGCAGGGCAAATCTGGGAATGGCATGATCAGGAGCATATGTTTCGTGGTCTTACCGATCATGTCACCCTACCAGAAGAGCCGCCCCTCACCATTATGGTTGCGCTTGATGTAACCATGCACATGACCTTTTTTGAGTCCTTGCAAAAGTGGTTCTGGATCGGATTGGTGTGCAGTGCGCTGATTAGCGCCGCATTGGGCTGGGTAGTTGTACGCAAAGGACTTCGACCGATTGGACAGGTAGCCAGGGTTGCAGCATCTGTATCAGCCAAATCGTTAAAGGCACGCATTCCCCTGGCGCCTGTTCCGTATGAGTTGCAGGAGTTGGTGTCATCGTTCAATGCCATGCTTGATAGATTGGATGACTCATTTGTTCGACTGTCCAACTTCTCCGCTGATATCGCACACGAGCTACGTACGCCTGTAGCGAATCTAACAACGCATACCGAGGTTATCCTTTCCCGCAAGCGGGACATTGAAGACTATGAGGAAAATCTCTACTCAAATCTTGATGATCTCAAACGTATGGCTCGCATGATCGATGACATGCTGTTCCTGGCCAAAGCAGACAATGGATTGATCATTCCAGCCCACCAGAACGTAGATCTACGCGAAACGGCGGAAAAGCTTGCGGAGTATTATCAGCTGCTTGCCGATGAAAAGGACATCAAGTTGGTCGTTGAGGGCTATGGTTCAATCAAAGGGGATATCCTGATGATCCATAGGGCTATCTCAAACCTGCTCTCAAACGCGCTGCGCTATACCCCTGAGAGAGAAACTATCAAGGTAGAGATCAGGGAAGATAGTGCCTACGTGGTTCTGACGGTAAAAAACCCAGGCTCAGCCATTGAGCCCGAACACCTCGACAAGTTGTTTGACCGGTTCTACCGGGCAGATCCTGCACGGCGAGAGGGCAGTCCACATAATGCAGGTCTAGGACTCGCGATTACCCGTTCCATCGTTGAAGCCCATCATGGGCGTGCAGGATGTACCTCGACAGGAGGAATAAATCAGTTCTTCTTCGAGTTTCCAAAAGCTGTAGAGTGCACATACTCAAAGACACATTTGGCGCAATAATTTTGCAAAACGCATAGAGCGATTAAGTCTGGTCCTGGAAGCATTGTGAGTTGTCTAAGATTTGGCTAACATCTGAGAGTGAATGTATTTATAAGGTTTTGCCTACTCTTGGTGCTTAGTCTAACGCTTCCCATGGCCGGGACGGCGGGCGCGGCATTTGTAGCTGAACCTTGCCCCATGCAGCTGCAGCACAAGGACATGTCGAAAGGCATAATAGAAGATAGCTGCTTTGATAAAGAAAAAAGTCTTCATAGCGGCGGCAAAATCTGCAAAACAGGTGAGCAGTGCCAAGCCAATAGTGCAATTCAAGTCACTTCTCTGAAAATCTTTCCTCCTCTAGAGTCACTGGTTATTCACCAGCCTCTTGCTGAGTTTATTCCATACCCTAGCCTTGATACGGTCTGGCGACCTCCCCGCGTCTAATTCCTGATTTGTCCTAAGCTTATCTTGCGCCTCGATGGTCGCAGGGTTGTCTATGCACGCATGCATGGCGTGCCAGAACATGACGGAATTGTGCAATGATTTTTCAATGTAATCATAACGGGCGCCTGTCCTGGGGCGTTCTAGCTGTGACGTTTATGGCTGTGCCGAGGTTGGCTCCGGCATTAACCCTTGATGAAGCCTTACGATTGGCTGAGCATGAGGCGCCTTCGATGAGCGCCAGGCGGGCGGACATCGAAGCGGCTCGCAGCGCCGCCATCCCGGCTGGTGAGTTACCGGACCCCAGGCTTTCTCTCGGCCTGCAGAACGTACCTGTCGAGGGCCAGGACCGGTACAGTCTTAATCGAGACTCCATGACCATGCAAATGGTTGGCATCATGCAAGAGGTGTCTAATCGTGATAAGCGCCGCGCACGCGTCGAAGCCGCCCAGGCTGAAATACTTCAGGCAGAGGCAGAGCAACAGGTAGAACGGCTTAGTGTCAGGGTAGAAACCGCCCTGGCCTGGATAGAGGCCCGAGCGATCGAGCAGAAACTGGCGCTCTTTGGGAGTCTCTACAATGAAAACCGCCTCTTTGGCAAAGCGGTGCAGGCTACCATTGCTGGCAATGCAGGAATGGCGGCTGATAGCGTCATCCCTAGACAGGAAGCTGCCACTCTAGCGGAAGAGGAGGATGAGCTACATCGCGCTCTAACGCAGGCACGCGCTGCACTGCGCCGCTGGGTTGGACCTGCCGCAGACGAACCGCTATCAGGAAATCTGCCCCTATGGCCTGTTGATACGCATCATTTCAAACATAATCTCAGGCAGCACCCTAATGTAGCCGTTTTCGGGCCCAGAACCAGCGTAGCAGAGGCTGAAATACAGGAAGCTGTTGCTGAAAAAAAGCCTGACTGGAGCTGGCAGGTAGATTATCAGCATCGCGGTCGCGAGTACGGTGACATGGTCAGCCTTCAGGTCAGTTTTGACTTGCCGCTATTTACCACTTCCCGACAGGATCCCAAGATTGCAGCCAAACGGTCGCAGCTCATTCAACTTGAAGCCGAGCGCGAGGCCATATTGCGCGAGCATGCGCAGATGTTGGAGAGCGACCTGGCTGAATATGAGCGCCTCCATAATTCCCTTGAGCGTAGCCAGAAAACCTTTGTTCCTCTAGCCAAGGAGAAGGTGGATCTTGCCATGGCAAGCTATCGCGCCGGAAAAGGCGATTTGGCCGCCGTGGTCGAGGCGCGCCGTGATCTGATTCAGGCTCGTCTCAAGCTTATCGATATTACCCAGCTGCAAGCGTTGACCAGTGCTCGTCTGCATTTTGCGTACGGAGCACATTCAAATGACTAAACGAATCCTTATAGGGTCATTGTTCGTGTTGATGATTGCTGTGCTTGCCGGCCTTCTGGGCTATTGGCTAGGCAAGCCATCGCCTGCCCCCAATCTGCCTGTGGATCAAAATCAGCCTTCCTCTGTAACCGCTGATCAATCTGAAAAAAAGGTGCTGTATTGGTACGACCCTATGTACCCCCAGCAAAAGTTTGATAAGCCTGGTAAATCGCCATTCATGGATATGGAGCTCCAGCCGCGCTATGCCGATGAGAGTGGAAATAGCGCTGCCGTTACAATAGACCCAGGCATTACGCAAAACCTTGGAATGCGCGTCTCTCCTGTGACTCGGGAGTCTCTCGCTCAAACCTTAAGTGCGTCGGGAGCGCTGACCTATGATGAGCGGGACGTAGCAGTTTTGCAGACACGCAGCGGCGGGTTTGTGGAGCGGGTATATGACCTTGCCCCTGAAGATATTATTAAGAAGGGCGCACCGTTAGCTGACCTGTTGGTACCGGAGTGGGCTGCTGTGCAGGAGGAGTATCTTGCACTTCGGGCATTGAACGAGCCAGCATTGTTGGCAGCGGCTCGCCAGCGGATGCGTCTTGCCGGTATGCCGCAAGTACTGATTGAACAGGTTACGCGTAGCGGCAAGGCCAGTCCTGTATGGACGATTACCAGTCCAATTGAGGGGGTACTTGAAACCCTAGATATACGTCAGGGAATGACGCTTGCTGGCGGTGCGCTCGTTGCCCGGATCAATGGTATCAGCAGTATCTGGCTTGAAGTAGCCGTACCTGAGGCGCAAATTTCTGCTCTGTCTGCTGGACAACCCGTTCAAGCACACTTACCTGCCTATCCAAGTGATGTACTTAACGGCACGATCAAGGCGATTCTGCCGCAAGCTAACCCTGAAAGCCGAACGGTGAGGGTTCGAGTAGAGTTGCCTAACCCACAACAACGTCTACGACCCGGCATGACGGCTGAAGTCATCCTCAGCAGCGATCAGTACGATGCCTTGGTCATACCCGCCGAAGCGGTGATCCGTACTGGCAAACGAGCAATAGTCATGCTTGCTGAGAACGCTGGCCAGTACCGCCCCGTAGAAGTCAGGGTAGGCCGTGAAATAGCAGACAAAGTCGAGATCCTACAAGGTCTGGAAGAGGGCCAGCAGGTTGTTGCCTCGGGACAGTTTCTGCTGGATTCTGAAGCTAGTTTACGCGGACTCACCGCTCAGCCGCTTGAGCCGTCAGCCAGCGCCTCCAAGCCCGCCCTGCATGAAGCTGAAGGCACCATTATTGAGCTTGGTGACGACATGATTACCCTCTCTCATGGGCCTTTCATAACACTTGGCATGCCTGGAATGACCATGGGCTTTCCACTGGCAGACAAATCCCTTGCCGCCAACCTCAAGACAGGTGATCAGGTCCGGTTTGCAGTACGCCAGACGGATGATGGCCTACTGATCGAGCGTATTGAGCGCCTGGGAGGTCAGCCATGATTGCTACAGTCATCCAGTGGTCTGTCGGCAATCGATTCCTGATCCTCCTGGCGACACTGTTTGCGGTGGTATGGGGCATTTGGTCAGTGAAGAACACGGCCGTTGATGCACTGCCTGATCTTTCCGACGTACAGGTCATCATCCGTACGCCCTATCCCGGGCAGGCGCCCCAGATCGTTGAAAATCAGGTTACCTATCCGCTGACCACTACCATGCTGTCGGTTCCTGGAGCCAGGACGGTACGGGGCTACTCTTTCTTTGGCGACAGTTACGTCTACATACTGTTTGAGGACGGCACCGATCTTTATTGGGCCCGCTCGCGAGTTCTGGAGTATCTCAGCCAGGTGCAGGGGCGTTTACCCGCCGCGGCAAAGCCTGCGCTGGGGCCGGATGCTACAGGCGTAGGCTGGATTTTTCAGTATGCCCTGGTTGACCGCAGCGGAGGACATGACCTGGCCCAGCTACGATCACTACAGGACTGGTTTCTCCGCTATGAGTTGAAGACATTACCCAATGTGGCGGAAGTCGCACCGATTGGTGGGATGGTCAAGCAGTACCAGATTGTGCTGGACCCTATTCGTATGGCTAATCGAGGCGTGACTCAGCAACAGATCGCTGAAGCTATCAACAAGGCCAACCAGGAGACGGGGGGAAGTGTGCTTGAGCTGGCTGAGACCGAGTTCATGGTTCGAGCCTCGGGCTACCTGCAGACCCTAAACGACTTTCGTGCTGTTCCTTTGCGGTTGGATACCAGTGGTGTTCCTGTAACCTTAGGTGATGTCGCCCATATTCAGCTAGGCCCGGAGATGCGGCGTGGTATTGCCGAACTGGATGGCGAGGGTGAAGTAGTGGGAGGCGTGGTGATTCTCCGTAGTGGCAAAAATGCTCGGGATACGATTGCCGCCGTCCAGGCAAAACTGGACAACCTCAAGCAAAGCCTTCCGGAGGGCGTTGATATCGTTACGACGTATGATCGCAGCAAGCTCATTGATCGTGCTGTAGAAAACTTAAGCTTCAAACTGATCGAAGAGTTTGTCGTTGTGGCGCTGATCTGCGCCTTGTTTCTCTGGCACTTGCGTTCCTCACTTGTAGCCATCGTGTCACTGCCTGTAGGGGTGCTAATTGCCTTTATCATCATGCAGCGACAGGGGGTTAACGCTAATATCATGTCTCTTGGCGGAATTGCCATTGCGATTGGCGCAATGGTCGACGCCGCGATTGTCATGATAGAAAATGCTCACAAGCACATCGAAGCCTGGCATAGACACTATCCTGACAGGCCGCTTAAGGGTAATGAGCACTGGAAAGTAATCACTCAGGCCGCGATTGAGGTAGGGCCAGCGCTTTTCTTCAGTCTGCTGATCATTACTCTTTCGTTTATACCGGTTTTTACCCTGGAAGCTCAGGAGGGCCGTTTATTCGGTCCGCTGGCCTTTACTAAAACCTATGCCATGGCGGCAGCGGCAGGCCTTTCGGTTACGCTGGTTCCTGTACTGATGGGCTACTGGATCCGCGGCAAGATACCTGAAGAGCATCGTAACCCACTCAACAGGTTACTCATCCGCCTCTATCAGCCCGTATTGGATACCGTGCTACGTTGGCCCAAAATAACGCTTCTGGTAGCACTCCTGGTTTTTCTTACCGGCATTTGGCCTGCTACCCGCTTGGGAGGAGAATTCCTGCCACCGTTGGATGAAGGCGATCTGCTCTACATGCCCACAGCGCTGCCAGGGCTTTCAGCGCAAAAGGCAAGCGAGCTCCTGCAGCAGACCGACCGCTTAATCAAAACCGTGCCGGAAGTGGCACATGTATTTGGCAAGGCTGGACGTGCTGATACGGCAACAGACTCAGCGCCACTTGAGATGTTTGAGACAACTATTCAATTCAAGCCCAGGAATGAATGGCGAGCAGGCATGACCACCGAGAAGCTTATCGAGGAGCTGGACCATACGGTGCAGGTGCCTGGGGTAGCTAATCTCTGGATTCCACCTATCCGTAACCGAATAGATATGCTGGCCACTGGGATCAAGAGTCCAATCGGCGTAAAGGTCTATGGAACGGATATTGCGCAGATCGATAAGGTGACTCAATCAGTTGAGCGTATCGCCAAAACAGTACCAGGCGTTACGTCAGCGCTGGCTGAGCGCCTGTCGGGTGGACGCTATATCGATGTGGATATCGATCGTAGCGCTGCCGCCCGCTATGGTCTGAATATCGCTGACGTACAAGCTATCGTAGCCGGTGCCATTGGCGGTGAGACCATTGGAGAGACGGTCGAGGGCCTGGCACGCTATCCGATCAATCTACGCTATGGGCGTGAATGGCGAGACTCTCTGACAGCGCTGCAGCAGTTGCCTATTTACACTCCTCAAGGTAGTCAGATCACTTTGGGGACCGTGGCATCGGTCAAAGTCAGCGACGGGCCACCCATGCTGAAAAGCGAAAACGCTCGTTTGACTGGTTGGGTATATATAGATGTTCGCGGTCGCGATATGGCGTCAGTTGTAGCTGACTTGAGTCAGAAGATCGAAGCTGAGGTCAAGCTGAGCCCAGGGATGAGCGTTAGCTATTCTGGACAGTTTGAGTTCATGGAGAGGGCTAATGCACGGCTCAAGCTTGTGGTGCCTGCCACGCTTTTGATCATCTTTGTTCTCCTATATTTTATCTTCAATCGTTTTAATGAAGCACTTCTTATCATGGTCACGCTTCCCTTTGCTCTTACTGGAGGTGTCTGGTTTCTTTATGTACTGGATTATCACCTTTCAATTGCAACAGGGATTGGTTTTATTGCTCTGGCCGGAGTTTCGGCGGAGTTTGGTGTAATCATGCTGCTTTATCTGAGAAATGCATGGCATGAACGGTTAGAAGCAGGCCATAACCATGAGCGTGCGCTGGTTGAGGCTATTCGTGAGGGTGCTGTACAGCGTGTACGTCCTAAAGCAATGACCGTTGCGGTGATCATTGCCGGCCTTCTGCCCATTCTCTGGGGAACCGGTACCGGAGGAGAGATCATGAGCCGCATCGCCGCACCAATGGTAGGCGGTATGATCAGTGCGCCCTTGCTTTCCTTGTTCGTCCTGCCAGCAGCCTACCTTCTGATGCGCCGTCGACAGTTTCGCGATTCCTTCAAAACAGATAACCCCCCTGGAGAACACTCATGAAAATCGCAAGTATCGTTTTCGCCTCATTGCTTGTTTCACCTGCGCTATTTGCTGCGGAAAAACAGTCCATGGAGGGTATGCCGATGGATCATAAGGGCATGGACATGCCGATGGATCAAAAGGCGACCACAAAGACGGGCAAGGCTACTGGTGTTGTCAAAAAGGTTGATACTGAGAAGGGGTCCGTGACGATTGCTCATGGGCCGGTCGAAGCATTGGGCTGGCCATCCATGACAATGGGCTTTAAAGCCGAGGCCACCCAGTTACAAGGTCTCAAGCAGGGCGACAAGGTAAAATTTGAGTTTGCCTCCACGGGAATGGACTCAACCATTACCCGTATTGAAAAGCAGTAACTGAAAGGGCCACCGTTCACGGTGGCCCTCTGACATGGCTGTTATTTAACTAAACGCTTGCAGCAAAAACTCTTAGTTGCACCTAATAATAGGGGTGTGTATGAATGCTGCTTCTGGTTGGGTAAGGGTAAATGTCAGAGAGCATCAGCGGTTGACTTGGCACCCTCTAGATCAGCCAGCCCTTCATACATATAGCTCATTGGCTTAACCATGCTCTGGTAGCTGTTCTCAAGCCTGGCTATTCGAAAACCGCTGTCCCTGAGCAGTTCATCAATGGAACGATCCAGATGGCATCCGCCTACAAAACGGCTCCACATGGGCGTCAGCTTCTGCTGCCAGCGAGCAACGCCTGGATCCGACGCCAAACCATGTTCGCAAAAGGCGAAATACCCATCAGGTTTGAGTACTCGACGAATCTCATGGAGAGCCATGCGGATATCTGGAACGCTACATAGTGTCCAGGAGCAAAGTGCAGTATCTATGCTCCGATCAGGCAAAGGAATATGCTGAGCCGTGCAATGCAGGATCTCGATGGGAAAAGGCGCATGCGATACGTCCTTCTGACCCAGCTTTAACATATTGGCGTCAGGCTCAAGCGCATAGAGCCGCTCAACCTGATCCGGGATGTAGAAGGGCAGATTGCGTCCTGAACCAAAGCCAATTTCCAGTGCTACCCCCTTGGCCTGAATCGCTAAACGCCTTCGGTAGGCGTCAAGGCGCCGGGAGTTCATTACTGAATGAATCAGACAGGGTAATACGCACTGGTCGTACACTTTCATAGCTCAGCTTCCACACCCAGGAGCGATGGCTCTACCGATCAAGATTAGCTATTTCCTTTTATCAGGAAAGGGATAGCAAAGGGTATTCCCAGCCAATTTACTCAGGCCATCCCTGGCGCCGAGTGTTAAGTATGTAGGCCAAGGCCCATAATTATTGTTTAAAAGCAGTGCTGAGCGTTAAACCAGCTGGGTCTCATGAGGGGCCAGTCCTTGCTCTACCTGAAGCGTACAGTGATGAATTGAATACCTGTCCTTGAGCGTATGCATTGTCTCATTCATGAAGGTATCTCCCGGATAGCCATTGGGCATCACCAAATGCACCGTTAGGGCGTTTTCTGTAGTACTCATCCCCCAAATATGAAGGTCGTGTATGTCTTTCACGCCGTTTAGCTGCAGGAGGTAGGTCTCGATCTCATTACGATCAACGCTGTTGGGTACAGCATTAAGTGCAAGATCTACAGAGTCACGCAATAGTGACCAAGTGCTGATTATGATGATGGCTACAATGATCAGGCTCAGGATGGGGTCGATCCAGTGTGCGCCTGTAAAGTAGATAGCGACACCTGCAAGGACCACGCCGAGTGAGACGCCTGCATCAGCTGCCATATGAAGAAATGCGCCTTTGACATTAAGATCACTTTTGCTGCCCTTGATGAAAAGAAGCGCTGAGGCACCGTTTATGAGGATGCCGATGCCAGCTACTATGGAAACGGTCAGCCCGGATACCGCTCCGGGGTTTGAAAAGCGGGTGACTGCTTCCCAGGCAATGGCACCGCAGGCAACAAGAAGCAGCACGGCATTACCTAGTGCAGCAAGAATAGATGTACCCCTCAAACCATAGGTGAATTTATGGCTAGGGGCTCTTCTCCCTAAAAGAGCAGCTCCCCACGCCAGTATCAAACCTAATACGTCAGACAGGTTATGCCCAGCATCAGCAATAAGGGCCGTTGAGTTTGCAGCGATGCCGTAAACAAACTCGACAATAACAAAGCCGGTATTCAAGGCTGTCGCTATCAGGAAGGCCTTGTTATTCGTGTCAATGTTTCCATGTGCATGTGCATGTGCATGTGCATGGCTGTGCTCGTGATGATCCATAAAGGCCCTCTAAAAGACGTCGTGAGTAGGGGTAAGGCTTGAAGCACGGACCTGTCCTATGGGGAATATCAGGCGGAAGCGAGTAACGTGGCCAGGAATGCTTTCGACCTCACAGCGTCCTTGATGCAGACTCATGATGGAGCGTACGATGGCCAGCCCCAGTCCTGTACCGCCCTGTTCATGCGTCCGCCGGCCATCAACCCGATAGAACCGTTCAAAAAGATGCGGTAGGTGATGTGCACCAATACCGGCACCCGTGTTCTCAACAGTGACACTGGCCTCGTCTGCTTCTTCCGTTAGAACAATGGCCACCGTGCCGCCGTAAGGCGTATGCCCAATAGCATTTGAGAGCAAGTTGGACAGAGCACGTTGGATCATTAACCGATCTCCCATCGTGGAGGCTTCTCCTCTGATGCTTATCGATATGTCCTTGTCTTCGGCACTGATTGCAAAGAGGTCCATGATTCGCATGGTCTCGTCGCGCAGAAAGATGGGGGTGAAGGGAATCAGTGTATGGGGATGACTTACCTGGGCGAGAAACAGCATGTCCGAGATAATTCGATTTAACCGTTCATACTCTTCTATAGCAGACTCCAGGACGTGGCAATATTCCGCCTCGGAGCGTTTACGCGAGAGGGTAACCTGTGTCTTGATCATGAGATTGTTAATTGGGGAGCGCAATTCATGAGCAAGATCGTCCGAAAATTCGGAAAGCTGTTGTACACCTGTATCTAGCCGGTGGAGCATAAAATTCATGCTATGAGCAAGATCCTTCAACTCCCTGGGCAATCTGTCAGTTTTGATTCGATGGGAAAGACTTTGGGTCGATATCTGTGCGGCAACACTGCGAAACCGTCGTAACGGCCGGAGTTCCTTTTGTACAAGCAACCAGGCACTAATGCCGATGAGTATCAAAAGTACCGGTACGGAGACTAGTGATGACTTTAAAAAGGCCAATAGCAAGTGGCGGTCAGCTGAACGATCCAGAGTCAGCAGTGCTTTAACCAATTGACCGTCTTGAGTCGGGATAACCTTGGAGACAGTCAGCATCTCCTGGTTGGTTGCTGAAAGCCAAGAATGAAAGGCGATAGAGGTGCCTACTGCCAGGGTACGAATCTCGGGAGCAAGAGCATATTGCCCGATGCCCAGCATGACAGCAGGCGCCTGATCGGCGTCAAGGATACTAAGGCTCAGGTTGTCATGGCCCAGGATGAGATCCAGCAATGCGTGCGGCTTGTTTGATAACTGCTCAGGTGCTACGTCTACCTTAAGGTTATGTTCGATACGCTCGAACTTGCCAGTCAGGTTTTCATGAGCAGAGAGATCAAGCTCACGATCAAGCGTTATGTAGGAGAGCCCTACAACAAGCATGACGAGCATTGCTCCCAGCAGGATAACCTTGAGGCTCAGGCGAAACGACAAGCTGGTCGAAATCATCCACGCTCCTCAAGAATATACCCCGCACCACGAATGGTATGGATTAGCTTTATCTCAAAGGGATCGTCGATCTTGGCCCGCAGCCGTCTGATTGAAACCTCAACGACATTGGTGTCACAGTCAAAATTCATGTCCCAAACCATCGAGATGATCTGGGTACGGGTGAGCACCTCACCCGTCTTGCGCATGAGCAGATGCAGGAGCGCAAATTCCTTGGTCGTCAGGTCAATACGCTGGTTGCCACGAAAGGCACGGTGCCGATTCGGATCAAGCTCCAGATCGGCCACCTTAACAACATCCGATACCTGGACTGCATCACTTCGGCGAAACAACGAACGGATACGGGCCAGTAACTCTGGGAACTGGAAGGGTTTGACCAGGTAATCATCAGCGCCCAGATCAAGACCTTTCACCTTTTCTTCAAGACGCCCTCGTGCTGTCAGCATGATCACACGCGTCTGCTTGCGCTTTCGTATGAGTTCGAGTACTTCCCAACCATCCATCTCTGGAAGATTTACGTCCAGCAGAATAAGGTCATACGTCTGCTGGTGAGCTAAATAAAGTCCATCGATGCCAGTATTGGCACAGTCAACAATATAACCACTTTCAGTCAAACCTTGCTTTAAATATTCGGCAGCTTTTGGCTCGTCCTCAACAATAAGGATTCGCATGGTGTACTCACTATTAAAATAATAAACACTTAATTAAGGATGAATTTTTATTATTTGTTTTGATCGCGCTGGAGTTTAAAGCTAAAAGCATAAACCCTGTAGCAACTACAGAGTCAAGAAAGCTTTGTAAAAACAGGCGCCATGGGTCAAGAAGGCGGCTTGAAAGGCTCTATCTCAGCAGCTCTCATATCTCATGCGTTGCAAAAGCAGTGTCATGAAATAGGTGAATTCTAGCGCAGGTATTGCCCTCTTTTTGAACATTACAGATTTGTAATGTTCAGGTCACTTCCCCGATAAGTTCTGTCTATACAGTGATAATCGAGATAGCTTTATTTCATTGCTGGAAATAAGGGCGCTCTTTTTATTTCTCATAAAGCCTAACTGTAAACCAAGATGTCGGGAGCAATTTTTGTCTGTACTAGATACTTTTTGGAAGTTTCCAAACACCAAGCTTATTAGTTATGGATTAGGGCTTCTTGGTTATTTAATGGCATCTCCATTGACTGCAGGCCCTTCGATGGGGGCTTTGACACTGGAAAGCGCTTTATCCAAAGCTTATGAGAATAATCCAGAGTTTTCTGCTGCTCGTCAGGAGGCAGACGTATCGCTTGGGCTTAGGCAGCAAGCGGGATTGATACCCAACCCAGAACTCTCCTGGGATGTAGAGGATACTCGCTCCAACAAACAGATCAGCAGCGTTACTCTTACTCAACCTATTGAACTTGGAGGGAAGCGCCAGGCAAGGGTAGACGTGGCTAATGCCTCTCAGGTGCTCGCTTCAGCGGATATTGACTACCGGACCAACAGCTTGCGCGCCGATGTCATGCAAGCCTTTTATGCTGCACTAAAGGCTCAGGAAGGCCTGCAGCTTGCCAAGCAAGCGGTAGAGTTGGCAGACAAAGGCCTTACCATCGCCAAGGGCCGAGTGGAGGCAGGAAAAACCTCACCCGTAGAATTATCTCGAGCGGAGGTTCAACTTTCTACTGTACGCGTTGAAGTGCGCCGGGCTCAGCTTGAGCGCGATAGTACCTACAAGCAGTTGGCAGCACTGTTAGGCGAGTCGGTGCCTGTTTTTTCTCAGGTTCAGGGCAGCTTTGAACATCTGCCTGGCCTTCCAGCCAGAGATGAACTGCTGGGTCGTATACGCGGCACGCCAGAGCTGCGTCGTGCTTTGCTACAGATCGATCGAAGCGAGGCCGAGCTCCATCTGGAGCGCACTCAGCGCATACCCGACATACGCGTCAGTATCGGTAGCCAGTACGATGAACAGGAACGAGAGCGGGTAAACCTGGTCGGCATTTCCTTGCCGCTACCTTTGTTTGACCGTAATCAGGGCAATATCTATGCAGCCTCACGCCGGGCGGATCAGGCACGGGACTTACGCAATGCAGCAGAGCTTCGTCTAAGGAGTGAAACCCTGCAGGCTTATGAGCAGTGGGAAATAGCTGTTGCCGACATCTCGGAGTTTCGCCAATCGATTCTTCCTGCGGGCAGGCAAGCCGTCGAAAGCGCGACCCGTGGCTTTGCCATGGGCAAATTCAGCTTCCTGGATGTCTTGGATGCCCAGCGAACCCTGATTTCTTCGCGTGGCCAGTATCTTCAGTCTTTAGAAAGTGCAACTGACGCCCTAGTACGCCTTGAGCGGATTTACGGCGACGCCGTTTCTTTTTATCCATCCCAAATCACCCATTCGATTTCTCGATGACGCCGTCGCGCTGACCATGTATTTCCGGGAGCATTCATGAGTAAGAAACAAAGGGTCTCTATTACAACCATCCTTGCGGTGGTTATAGGACTGGGGCTCAGCTTAGGTATTGATGGAGCTGTGACAAAACACGAGCTCCGAGCGCAAGAACATGATCATCCGCATGGAGAAGATGATCATTCCAGTGAGGTGAAAAAGGAAGCTGCTTCTGCTGCCCCTCATCATGAGGAGAAAGGCGCGCATGAAAAGCATGAGGGTGAAAGCCATGCTGAGGAAGAACAAGGTGATAAACATGGAGAAAACCACGAAGGGGAGCATGGAGACGAGCACAAGGAAGGAGCGATCGAGCTCAGCGCTGAACAAATCAAGGCTGCAGGTATCACGCTAGGCACAGCTAGGTCTGGGCAGATCAATAACGTGCTGTCGCTACCTGGCGAGATTCGCTTCAATGAGGATCGAACGGCCCATGTAGTACCTCGGGCTGTGGGTGTCGTCGAAGCCGTGAAGGTCAATTTGGGTGAGCAGGTAAAAAAGGGTCAGGTGCTGGCTATTATTTCCAGCCAGCAGGTCTCCGAACAGCGTAGCGAGCTGGCAGCAGCCCAGCAGCGTGCCGCACTCGCACGTACGCTTTTCAGTCGGGAAAAAAAGCTCTGGGAAGAAAAGATCTCTGCTGAACAAGACTATCTGCAAGCACGGCAAGCCTTGCAGGAGGCAGAGATAAACTTGAAAAATGCCCTGCAAAAAACGCAGGCCCTAAGCGGAAGTAGCAGTCTTTCCGGAGGAAACCGCTATGAAGTCCGTGCCCCCTTTGATGGTACGGTTATTGAAAAACATGTTGTCCTGGGTGAAGTTGTCAACGATACATCCAATGTATTTGTGCTGACAGATCTCTCCCATGTATGGGCAACGTTTAACGTATCAGCACGTGACTTGGGCAGAGTGGTGGTAGGAAAAAAGGTTGAGGTGGTTGCGGCCGAGCTTGGAAGCACCGCTCAAGGGGTTGTTGCCTACGTGGGTAGCCTTCTGGGTGAGCAGACGCGTGCAGCAACAGCACGCGTTACATTGGACAACCCTGAGGGCGCTTGGCGTCCGGGGCTGTTTGTCACAATCAATGTAGCAACGTCAACACAGAAAGCCGCTGTGACCGTTCCGGTACAGGCTATTCAGACCCTTGAGGATAAGCCCTCCGTTTTTGTTCGTACACCAGAAGGTTTCCAGGCTCAGCCTGTGCAGCTGGGCGTACGAGACAGCGGCTTTGTGGAAGTCACTAATGGTCTGGATGCAGGTACTCAGATAGCCGTCGAGGGCAGCTTTATTCTCAAGTCCGAATTAGGAAAAGGTTCAGCCGAACATTCCCATTAAGTGCCCCAGGTCCTGCCACGAGTATTTTCCAATGTTCGAACGTATTCTCAGATTTTCCATTGAACAGCGATGGCTGGTCATGCTGGCAGTGCTGGGCATGTCTGCGCTAGGAGTTTTCAGCTATCAAAAGCTACCTATTGATGCTGTACCCGATATCACAAATGTCCAGGTTCAGATCAACACGGCCATGCCTGGCTTTTCGCCTCTGGAGGCCGAACAACGGCTGACCTATCCCATCGAAACGGCTATGGCCGGATTGCCTCATCTTCAACAGACCCGCTCATTGTCCCGTTCAGGTTTTTCGCAGGTAACGGTTATCTTTGAAGATGGTACTGATCTTTACTTTGCCCGTCAGATGGTTAACGAACGCCTGCAAGGCGCTCGTAATCAGCTTCCAGAGAGCGCTGAGGCAATGATGGGGCCAATCTCAACCGGATTAGGTGAGATATTCCTGTGGACAGTCGAAGCGGATGAGCAGGCGCGAAAAGAGGATGGTACGCCCTATACACCTACTGACCTGCGCATCATTCAGGACTGGATTATAAAACCACAACTGCGCAATGTTCCTGGCGTAGCGGAAATCAATACCATTGGTGGTTTCAACAAGGAGTATCAGGTCGCTCCCAATCTTAAGAAGCTTGCCTCTTATGGCCTGACTTTAAATGATCTTTTCTCTGCGCTTGAGCGCAACAATGCCAACGTCGGAGCAGGGTTTATCGAGCGTGGCGGCGAGCAGCTGGTTATTCGCGCGCCTGGACAGGTAGGGTCGGAGCAGGACATTGCCAATATAGTGCTTACGACAGTAGACGGCTCTCCCATTCGCATTCGTGATGTAGCTTCAGTAGGAATCGGAAAAGAGCTTCGATCCGGCGCCGCCACGGAAAATGGTCGTGAGGTAGTACTGGGCACAGTGTTTATGCTGATTGGTGAGAATAGCCGATCTGTTGCTCAGGCGGTGTCGAAAAAGATTGAGGATATCAATCGTTCATTACCCGCTGGTGTTTCAGCGGTTCCGGTGTATGACCGCACCACCCTGGTGGACAAGGCCATTGCCACCGTCAAGAAAAACCTGGTCGAGGGCGCTATTCTCGTTATCGCCATTTTATTTCTGTTCCTTGGCAACATACGTGCTGCACTGATTACAGCAATGGTCATTCCGTTGTCCATGCTGTTTACCTTTACCGGGATGTTTGCCAACAAGGTCAGTGCCAATCTTATGAGCCTGGGGGCGCTTGACTTTGGTGTCATTGTGGACGGTGCTGTAGTGATCGTTGAGAACTCAATTCGACGCCTTGCTCATGCGCAGCACCACCACGGACGCATACTGACTCGCTCCGAGCGTTTCCATGAGGTATTTGCAGCAGCCAGAGAGGCCCGACGTCCGCTTATATTTGGTCAGCTGATCATCATGGTGGTTTATCTTCCGATTTTTGCCCTGAGCGGCGTAGAAGGAAAGATGTTCCATCCCATGGCATTTACCGTAGTGATTGCACTACTGGGTGCGATGATTCTTTCCATCACATTTGTTCCGGCAGCCATTGCCCAGTTTGTGACGGGTAAGGTCAAGGAAGAAGAAAACCTGGTTATGCGAGCGGCGCGGCAGGGCTACTCTCCCATCCTGAACGGGGTAATGAAGCATCGCCCGGCAGTTTTCGCAGCTGCCGTACTAGTGGTGGGTCTGTCTGGTTTTCTAGCAAGCCGCATGGGCAGTGAATTCGTACCCAGTCTGAGTGAGGGAGACTTCGCCCTTCAGGCACTCAGGGTACCTGGGAGCAGTCTTACGCAATCAGTAGATATGCAGCAGCGCCTGGAAAAAGCACTGATTGAGCGCGTCCCTGAAGTCCAGCGTGTCTTTGCCCGGACAGGAACAGCCGAAATTGCGGCTGACCCCATGCCACCGAATATTTCGGACAGCTATGTCATGCTCAAGCCACGCGAACAATGGCCTGATCCGGACAAGTCGCGGGATGTGCTTATCGAGGAGATTCAAAAAGCCAGCGCGACTGTGCCAGGTAGCAACTATGAGATGTCCCAGCCTATACAACTTCGCTTCAACGAGTTGATTTCAGGCGTGCGCAGTGACGTTGCGGTCAAGGTATACGGGGACGATATGGAAGTTCTCAACCAGACGGCCGCCAGAATCGCCTCAAGCATGCAGAAAGTAGAGGGCGCATCTGAGGTAAAGGTTGAGCAAACCTCCGGGCTCCCATTACTTACGGTCAATGTGGATCGTGACAGGGCTGCCCGCTTTGGCCTGAACATTGGCGATGTTCAGGATGCTGTCTCCGCAGCCTTTGGTGGACGTCAGGCCGGTACATTGTTCGAAGGGGACCGCCGCTTCGATATAGTGGTCCGGCTCTCCGATGAATTGCGAACTGATCTGGATGCAATGTCGCAAATGCTTATCCCTGTTCCTGCTTCAAGTAGCGATACGACAGGCCGGATAGGATTTATTCCTCTCTCTGATTTAGCAACACTGGATCTGGTACTGGGACCAAACCAGATCAGTCGTGAAAACGGTAAACGACTTGTCATTGTCAGTGCTAACGTACGAGGCCGTGACATTGGTTCATTTGTTCAGGATGCCGCGACACGTATTGAGCAGGACGTAAAGGTACCCGCAGGGTATTGGACAAGCTGGGGAGGGCAGTTTGAGCAGCTTCAGTCAGCGGCGCAGCGGCTTCAAATCGTTGTTCCAGTGGCCCTGCTTCTTGTTTTTGTACTTCTGTTCATGATGTTCAACAACATTAAAGACGGACTTCTAGTCTTTACAGGGATTCCCTTTGCCTTGACAGGCGGGGTGATGGCTCTGTGGCTTAGAGACATACCCTTATCCATCTCGGCAGGGGTTGGCTTTATTGCCCTGTCTGGTGTAGCCGTGCTTAACGGTCTGGTTATGATTGCGTTTATACGCAGCTTGAGAGACAACGGCAGCTCCCTTCATGAGGCTGTGACGCATGGCGCTCTGTCACGTCTTCGGCCTGTGCTCATGACTGCGCTTGTGGCCTCACTGGGATTTATACCAATGGCACTGGCAACAGGTACAGGCGCTGAGGTACAGCGGCCGCTTGCCACTGTTGTAATAGGGGGAATTCTCTCCTCAACAGCACTGACGCTGCTTGTGCTTCCAGCGTTGTACTTTGCGGCTCACCGCCGCTCAGAGCAAAGGGACACGGCTGGCCAGTAACCCAGTCGATCTAGCGGGCAGGCTCTTTAACTGGCCTTGCCAGGATGGACACCTCTGGCCGGAGGTGTCCATGTCTAAACTCAAGCTCCAAGCCTTTTCATCCCTACCTCTCTGGCCGAAACCATAGGTTGCTATCTGCCTTAGCTAGGATTTGGCAAGGGCATTCCCCGCGGCCTTATTCGTGTGGACTCTCACACTGCATCCAACCGCAGCAGGACGAGTTGAGGCGGCCTACGGTGGCGTCTATGCCTTTGCAGCGATTCTCTGGCTGCTACAGGTAGGCGGTATCAAACCATCGCTGTGGGATGTTATCGACCCCTTTGTCACCCTGTGTGGTATAGCCTCTATTGAGACTGGGCACACTGCAATTATGTCGATAATCAACGGGACGGGACTGTAAAAAGGGAATGGCGGAACCAGGCGCAAAGGGCGTCTATCGACGTCGGGCTCTGCGCTTGGTTATAAGATGCTTATTGAAAGGGATATCTTTTCTGATAACCAGAGGTGAGCTTAATTTTGATTAGAGCAGTAAAGCCCTAGTGTCCTATAGCTGATGGCCTTCACGTCGCCTGCAGCATCCTTATAAACCATTTCCGCAGGCTGCACGCCACATCCTGATCCATTTGAGCCAATAAATAGAACTTCCTGGATATCCAGCTTCATTCCATACTGATATTCCACACGCTCTACTTCACTCAGTTTGGAGAAATTGTTTTGTAGAACATGAACTCGTGCCTGTTGCATGCGGTTAAAGACGCGCTCGCCGCCATTATCTGCGAGGGCTGCTAATGGCAGAGCCATGAGTAATGATGCAGTGAAAATTTTGGCTAAATACGTTGGCATGATCTTCTCCTTTAATAATTAATTGAACTTTAATGGAGTCAACCTTTCGAGGTGCTTAGAGCAAAATTACAATTCTGTAATCTGATATTGTGCTGTGAAAAAAATAATAGGCACAATAAAAAAGGCGCCTGATAGGCGCCTAAAGCACATCTTCCGGCCAAAGGAGCAAAAGAAGATGTGTTACTGCTCAGTTAATCTTTCCGTCTGGTCTCACCCGGTTGCCTGCTCTGTTTTCGCTGACTATCAAGGTGTTCACGCTGTAATTTCTGCTCATGCCTTTTTTTCAGTTCCAGGCGAAACGCCTGATTTCGTTCAATTGAGCGCTCGCTACCATCAGCAGCAATCGCCATGCTTGATTCTAGAAAAATGCTACACATGAGAAGGGCAATTAAAACTTTCATATTGATCACTTGACTGTTGAGATTACTCGCTGAGTACCTTGCTATCACTCGTTGCGAATAGTGATAGGGTAACTAAGGAAGGTCTGAAGTAGC
>NZ_DEYV01000024.1:0-59139 GCF_002364655.1 Pseudomonas sp. UBA3149 | reverse complement strand
TTGATCTACAAGGCTTTTTGCTGTTCCGTTGCAGCGGAAGTGGGCGCATTATAGGCCCCTCCGCTCACAGGTCAAGCTTTATTTGAAATATATCTGTAATCAACCTTTATCGATCTTGATAGAGATCGACAGGTGCCAGAAAGTAGCCCTGCTCACTTTGAACGACGCGGTATTGCTTTATCTCTCCGGGTGCAAGCAACAATGACTGACTCTTTATAGAAGCCATTGGAGTAGAGCAATAGCCAGTACCCAGCGAACGCAGCGTAACGCTGGTTTCGCCTGGCGGCAGGTTAAAGGAAACGCTTTCGCCAGCCATCAAGCGGGCGGCCAGTTCGTTCTTAAGGTAAATGCCAACATCACAGGCAGATGTAGTGGCTGTATCCCCTCGCGTAATCATCAAGACTGAAGGAGAGCCGCCTGCAGCGCCCGGGCTAGTAATGGTCTGGGCACAGATAAAGCTAGCGTGAAACGCCAGAATGCCTGCTAACAGCTTTAGGGGATGCCGCATGTTGGTTTCTCCTGCTCACCTATGGTGATGATTTTCTGCTCTGCTCAAGCGTGGAACAGAGCCTTTCCTTTATATCGACAGAGCGCCCGAATTCTTATTACACAGTGCTCATTTTTTTGCACGACGAAAAGCCTACCTGTCGGCCTTACCTACCGCTTACCTGATTGATTCAAAAAGCCCTTTCGCTTGGCTTAGACCTCTGTAGAATGCCGCCGCCCAAACCTTGGCTCTGTTCTTGCTAAACGGGGAAAAGCCTGACCGAGCGGACAGGTTTGGAGCGTTTATTACTAAAAACGACTTTTCTCTAGGAGCAGACAATGAGCCGCGCCCTTTCTTCCGTTGTATTAGCCAGCGGCCTGTTGTTAACAGGAAATGCTATGGCTGATGGCATGTTACATTGGCAGGACAATAGCCTTACCTACCTATACGGGCAAAATTACAAGGTTGATCCTGATACCCAGCAAACAATCACCTTTGAACATGCCAGTGACTGGTCATGGGGCGATATCTGGTTTTTTGTTGATAACAGCTGGTACAACGGTGTCGGGCGCTCCAACGCCAATGGCCATCACAGTTACTATGGCGAATTCAGCCCTCGCTTCTCGCTGGGTAAGCTGACGGGTACCAAATTAGAGCTTGGCCCGATCACTGATGTGCTGCTGGCCACTACCTATGAGTTTGGTGAAGGTGATGTCGATAGCTACCTGATCGGCCCTGGTTTCGATCTGAAGGTGCCCGGCTTCAATTTCTTTACTCTGAACTTCTACTATCGCAAGCCTGAAGGTAGCCGGGTTCGCTCAGGCGCCTGGCAGGTTACGCCCGCATGGTCCATTACTTTGCCGGCGGGGACTTCAGATATCCTGTTTGACGGCTACATCGACTGGGTCGTTAATAATAGAAACGATAACAAAACTCCTAGTCGCAGCTATCACGCCAATTTCCATTTCAACCCACAGATCAAATATGACCTTGGCAAGGCGATGGGCTACGAGGCCAAGCATATGTATGTAGGGGTGGAGTACGATTACTGGTCTGACAAATACGGCATCAAAGACAGCCACGCTTTTCGCACGGACCAAAATACTTTTAGCGTAATAGCCAAATATCATTTCTAAGAGCTTAGGCGCAGCGCCTATTTGATGCGCTGCGCCTGCTTATGCTACTCATTTTATCAAGCGCCGTTCTCGAAACGCGGCACTCCTGAGGCCCTGACTGGCCTCATGAATACCATTCCCCAGCGGGTCGGCTTGCCCAAGGCCAACGTACATTACTGTTTCAATAACACGTTAGGCTTCATATGGCTCTGTTGGCCAATATCCTTAAGCTCTGGCAGTACATTTAACACGCTTGCGTTTGAAGAGCATCCTGCCGAAGCATTGGCTCGCTACATTCAAGCCAAAACGACGCTTTCTCGGCGGTATTTTCTAGCCTCGTGTATTTTTGCCATGGAAATTGTTGGTGACGGTACTTGCCTGTATGAATATTTCGATCAGGACTACCGGTACTGGTTTAGGCAGCGGGCAGCTGTCTTTGAAGCATGGATCAAACACGGCAAAATGGATCCTGTTGCCCCTGTGCATCTTATTTTCGTGCTATGGGGCAGCACTTAGCACTATGCTGACTTTTCCAGCCGACTCTGCCATGTGACAGGACGCAACCAATTGACTGACCAGGATTTCGAGGCAGCGACCCATACGTTGACTCATATCATATTCAAGGGCTGTAGCCTTCAGCTGCCGGCTCGCATATGAGCGAAACACTATTAGTTGAAGCGGTGTTTCAGGAAGAGATCCGCAAGAGTCGCTTTCAGGCTTTTGCTGCGCCTATTTCAAGTGCTGCCGATGCGCAGACTTTTATTAACCGGGTCAGCGACCCTGGCGCTACTCATAATTGTTGGGCCTGGAAGCTTGGCCAACAATATCGGTTCAACGATGACGGCGAGCCTGGCGGGACTGCCGGCCGCCCCATCCTAACGGCCATCGAAGGACAGAACTGTGACCGAGTGGTTGTAGTGGTAACACGCTGGTTCGGTGGCATAAAGCTGGGGACAGGTGGATTGGTGCGCGCATATGGAGGCTGTGCTGCCAAATGCCTTCAACAGGCTGAGCGTGTGGAGTTAGTACCTCGAGTTCTGGTGGCCTGCCACTGCACTTATTCTGAGCTTCCCCTGCTCGAATCCAGACTACATGAGTTTGATGCTCTTCTAGACGACAAAGCATTCGGTGCCTCGGGTGTCGATATTCACCTGGCTTTGCCGGAAGAGCATCTTTCTCCTCTAGAGCGCTTTCTGGCAGATGTTAGCCGGGGCCGCATAGCGTTGCACCGTATCCAGGAATAAGACTGCCCAAGCGAAGCGTATAGCTTCGCTCTTCACCGCTTCGAACGGCACAAGAATTGCTGCCTTATGGTGCGCAGGAGAGAGACCCTGCCCTGCAAGCGTGCAATTGAGGCTTGTGGGCTCGCCTTCTCTGCCATTTAACATCTGCACCTAACATAAAAGCATGTAAATCACGTCAGGCAAAATGCGCCGTTCTAGTGCACTGACCTTGAGTACTGACTGTTTTTGGTGCCGTTATTCATTCTTGTGTAATTGCCAATCATGAACGAACTGCAAAGCGCCGTAAGCATTCTGATCCACGGATCCAACACATTATTCATTCTGGTAGGCGCTGTCATGGTTCTGGCCATGCATGCTGGTTTTGCCTTTTTGGAAGTAGGCACGGTTCGCCAGAAAAACCAGGTAAATGCGCTATCAAAAATACTGGCCGACTTCGCCATTTCTACCCTGGCTTATTTTTTTATCGGGTATTGGATTGCCTATGGCGTCAACTTCTTTGGCCCGGCTGAAGCGCTAATAGCCGATAACGGCTACGCCTTGGTGAAGTTTTTCTTTCTGCTGACATTTGCAGCCGCTATTCCGGCGATTATTTCTGGCGGTATTGCTGAGCGGGCACGGTTTGCACCACAGCTCTGCGCAACGGCTCTAATCGTGGCTTTTATCTATCCGTTTTTTGAGGGAATCGTCTGGAATAACAACCACGGCGTACAAGCTTGGCTTGAAGCCTCTTTTGGCGCGAAGTTTCATGACTTTGCCGGATCGGTTGTGGTGCACGCCGTTGGGGGTTGGCTTGCATTGGGAGCCGTCCTGTTACTCGGCCGCCGTAACGGTCGTTATCGTGATGGGCGGCTGGTGGCGTTCCCTCCCTCCAATATTCCTTTCCTCGCACTTGGCTCATGGATTCTGATTATTGGCTGGTTTGGCTTTAATGTCATGAGCGCTCAGACACTGGACGGCGTAAGCGGTCTAGTTGCCGTAAATTCATTGATGGCCATGGTAGGCGGTGTCGTGGCGTCGCTTATCTTTGGGCGAAACGATCCAGGTTTTCTACACAACGGTCCGTTAGCTGGGCTGGTTGCAGTTTGTGCCGGTTCGGATTTGATGCATCCTATTGGTGCATTGGCAACAGGCTTGGTTGCTGGAGGGCTCTTTGTATGGGCATTCACTGCCACCCAGGTGAAATGGAAAATCGATGACGTTCTGGGCGTCTGGCCTTTGCACGGCCTATGCGGCGTCTGGGGTGGTATCGCATGTGGCATCTTCGGGCAACCCGTGCTGGAAGGCCGTGGAGGCGTAAGCCTTGTAAGCCAGCTGATTGGCACATGTATGGGCGTAGCGATTGCACTGGCAGGCGGACTAATCGTTTATGGCGTCATCAAAAAAGTGCTTGGTCTGCGTCTGACGCAAGAGGAAGAGTATTACGGAGCGGACTTATCCATCCACAGGATTTCTGCTACCAATCCAGAATAAGTGCTTGATTTCAAAGCGCGTATAGGATTAGCAGGCGCTTTGAGAGGCTCGACTTGCTCACACTTAACGTGGATGGGGCTGTGGATAAGCCAAGGATACATGTGCCAAACGCATACGTTGCGCGGCCTAGGGAAAATTGATCACTTTTTGATCACCTCATGAAGGATTGCTCCTTTATCTTGCTCCCTTATAGATTTTCAGCCCTACCCTACTGCTAATGGCCTACAGGCCTTCCCTTGCCTAGCCGTTTATTAGGAGTCTAGTAATCCCAATTGTTACCAAGAATATGGCAGGCCGAAAATAAGGTGCATTGAATTTTCAAGTTGCCACTTTCTGAACGATGCATGGAGCGGGCAAGCATTACCAAGCCCGCCCTCAGGATCAGAGACCGATGATTGTCAGCATAATAAAGGTCAGGAACAGTACAAAGTGAGTCATGCCTTCAATTGCATTGGTTTCACCGTCATTGAGATTGATGGCAGCAATGATGAGGGTGACACCCATCATGACCGTCTGCACTGGGGTCATAGCCATTTGCATAGGCTGCCCGGTATAAAGTGCAATGGCCTCAACAACCGGCACCGTTAGAATAACGGTGGAAAGCGATGCTCCCAATGCGATGTTGATAACAGACTGCATGCGGTTGGCCATAGCTGCACGCAAGGCAGTAAGAATTTCTGGACTGGCCGAGATAACGGCAACCACCAAGGCAGATACCATTGGCGGAACCGGCAGCCCTTCAAGACCAGCGTCTAGTGATTTTGACATGACTTCGGCCAATGCGCCTGTCACTACCACGCCTACAATCAGCAGACCAACCGATAACCCTGTATTCGCTGGCGCTTCGTGCTCTACGACAGTTGAGTCACCAGCAGGCTTCTTTTTCTTCTTTTCTGGATAGTTGTAGCTGAAGAAGTAACTATGGGGACCAGTCTGCATCCGCAGAAACAGGGCATACATCAAGACCATTACGATAATGGTAAAGCCGGAGTAGACATGCCAGCGCTCGACCGGGATGAATTCCGGCACCAGCATGGAGATACTCACTGCGGTCAGGATCATTACCCCATAACTACGGCTGGAATCATCATTGTAGCGCTGCTCGCCATGCTTGAGCCCTCCAAGAAGAGCGGCCAAGCCGATCAGCCCATTGATATCGAGAATAACAGCTGCGTAGATCGTGTCTCGCGCCAGGGTCGGCGAGTGATCGTGCCCCATCATAATGGCTAGGATGATCACTTCTACCAGCACCGCCGAAAGCGTCAGGATCATCGTACCGTAGGGATCACCCACTTTTTCAGCAAGCACCTCTGCATGGTGAGCAACACGCATGGCAGCGCAGATGATGGCTGCGATCAGGGCCACCGCCCCGACCAAGGCAATCGTCTGGCCGCTTCCTACCAATTGATGCTCGAAGACATAGGCCAGCACGCCGGCCGCAATGGCGATCAGCAGGAATGCTTCGCCCCTCAATGTTGAAACCATGTAAGTCGTATCCTTTGAAAGACTCGCCTCATGCGGCGAAAGGCCAGCCAATTGACGGCATAGGGTTACGACATGTTTCAGCGCGTGATTTCGCCATCGGCCTGCAAAAAATCATTGCACTCCGCTAAAACGCTCTCGTGTCCCTGGGCCTCTTCTAGAAACCAGAGGTGGTTATGAGACCGCCAGACTGCAAGGCGTCGGCCTGACGCTCTGCACAGGCATTAATAGCGCTTTGCCTGCTTCAATGCCCCGCTCAGGCAGTAAAGACCTGCGCAGCGCCGGTGGGCATGACATAATTCCGGGCAAATCGCTGTTAATGAGTAATCCCACCATGTACGACTGGCTCAATGCCCTCCCCAAAGCCGAACTTCATCTTCATCTGGAGGGCACGCTCGAGCCCGAGCTCATGTTCAAGCTGGCTGAGCGCCATGGCATCCAGCTGCCTTTCGAGAATGTCGAGGCGCTGCGCAAAGCCTACTCCTTCAACAACCTTCAGGAATTCCTGGACCTGTATTACCAGGGCGCGAATGTTCTGCGCACTGAAGAAGACTTTTACGACCTGACGTGGGCCTATCTGCTCAAGTGCAAAGAACAAAACGTCATTCATACCGAACCATTCTTCGACCCGCAAACACATACGGACCGTGGTATTCCGTTCGAAGTAGTCCTGCGCGGTATCCAGCAGGCGCTCAAGGATGGCGAGCAGAAGCTGGGTGTAACCAGCGGCTTGATCCTGAGCTTCCTGCGTCACCTGTCTGAAGACGAAGCCCAGAAGACATTGGATCAGGCGCTTCCCTTCCGTGACGCCTTTATTGCGGTTGGCCTGGACAGTTCCGAGATGGGTCATCCACCAAGTAAGTTCAAACGTGTTTTCGACCGCGCGCGCAGCGAAGGCTTTGTTGCTGTGGCACATGCTGGCGAGGAAGGCCCGCCCGAGTACATCTGGGAAGCTCTGGATCTGCTGAATGTGGTCCGTATCGACCATGGCGTCCGTGCAGCCGAAGATGAGCGCCTGCTGCACCGCCTGATCGACCAGCAGATTCCGCTGACGGTCTGCCCGCTGTCCAACACCAAGCTGTGCGTGTTTGATGACATGAGCCAGCACAACATTCTCAAGCTGCTCGAGCGTGGACTGAAAGTGACCGTGAACTCTGACGATCCAGCCTATTTCGGCGGCTACGTGACCGAAAACTTCATGGCACTGTACGAAAGCCTGGGCATGACTCAGGATCAGGCCAAGCGCCTGGCCCAGAACAGCCTGGACGCCCGCCTGGTCTGACAGGTACTACCGGCCGCCCTCGTGCGGCCGGTTTTCATTGTGCTATCCGTAATCGCTATCGAGAACTTCAATGCCTTTGAATGCCGCTGAAACGACCCAGTATCAACAGTTCGCCGAGCGCCTGGCCGATGCCGCCGCCGTGGCTATCAAGCCGTATTTCCGCTCGCAGCTTCAGGTGGATGACAAAGGCGGTCGCCTATTCGACCCCGTCACGCTGGCCGACAAGGCCGCCGAGCGCGCCATGCGTGAGTTGATCCTGAGCGAATTTCCGGAACACGGCATTCTGGGTGAAGAAGAAGATGCTGTTACCGGAAGCAGTTTGCTGACCTGGGTGCTAGATCCTATCGATGGCACGCGCGCCTTCATTACCGGGCTACCGCTCTGGGGTACCTTGATCGCCCTGAACGATGGCTCTCGCCCCGTCATCGGCGTAATGAATCAGCCGTTCACAGGGGAGCGCTTTGTCGGAACACCAGAAGGCGCCTGGCTCAATGGTATCCCGCTAAAGACCCGCGCCTGTGCCAGCCTCTCCAAAGCCCGCGTGATGTGTACAAGCCCGCAGATCCTTGATACACCAGAGCGTCTGGCAGCCTTTGAACGCATTGCCGAACAGGCTCAGCTGGTCCGCTTCGGTGGCGACTGTTACGCCTACTGTATGCTGGCGTCGGGCTTTGTGGATGTCATTATCGAGGCGAGCCTGCAACCCTATGATGTCCAGGCGCTGATTCCGATCATCGAAGGCGCTGGCGGTGTCATGACCAGCTGGAACGGTGGCGACGCGCAGAATGGCGGTGCAATCATCGCTTGTGGTGACAAGACGCTGCATGCCGAACTCATTCAGCAGCTTGCTCCCTACGCCTGAGTTCTGCTTATAGGCCTTGCCAGGGGGCTTTTTCCAGAAGCCTCTGGCAATGCAGCCGGATCAGATCCCTCAATTGCGTCACAGCGCTCGATAGTTGGGCGCGGTGTGGACAGAGCAGGTTAAGCGGCGTTACTTCGCCATGCCACTCCGGTAACGCTAGCTCCAGTAGCCCCGCTTCGACATCACTCGCGACATCCAGCCACGACTTATAAACAAGCCCCTGTCCGGCCACGGCCCAGCGTCGAATGACATCGGCATCATCACTTATGCGGTCTCCCTGAACGGTGACCGTTACCTGTCGCTTGCCATCATCGAATACCCATCGATCATGAGCCCTGGAACCACGCATATAGCAGAGGCAATTATGCTGACGCAGTTCGTCCGGCTGCTGAGGACGGCCTCGTCGTTGAAAGTATGCAGGCGACGCACACAGCACACGTTGATTGAGCGGAGCGAGGGGCAAGGCCACCAGAGAAGAATCTTCAGGTGCGCCATACCGGATGGCAATGTCCACAGACTCACGAAACAGATCGTTCAGGTGATCGGACAGGAGCAGTCGAAAGCTTACCTCAGGATACAGCGTCTGAAATTCGTCCAGCCATTCTAGTAGATGATTGCGACCCAGATCCGAAGGTGCCGACAGATGCAGCACACCCTTGATCCCAGCCTTGCCGCTTTCCAGCAGGCGCTGCCCTTCCTCAAGGCTCTGCAAGGCTTGTCGGGCGTGTTCCAGATACATCTGCCCTTCAGAGGTTAGCCGAAGGCTTCGGGTCGAGCGCGCCAGAAGCCTGGTATCAAGCGCATCCTCTAGACGCTTCAGCGCCGCGCTCGCTACCGCTGCCGATAGACCTAATTCTCGCGCAGCGGCGGAAAGACTGGCGCATTCCACAGTCCTAACAAACAGTTGCAAGTCAGCCAGACGGATCATTTTCAAAATTTTATTGAAAGAGCCTTGCTTTATAACGGCTTTTATCATCCAGCGAAAGAGAACACCATTACTGCATTTCACAGGAGAAATACGATGACTACTCCCCTGACACTGGTTGCTACCCTGGTTGCCAAAGAGGGTTCCGAAGCTGAACTGGAACAAGCCCTACGTGGCCTACAGCCGCAGAGCCGTGCAGAAGATGCCTGTATCCAATATGACTTCCATCGCGATGCCGAGCAGCCACGCACGTTTCACATGATCGAACAATGGCGTGACGAAGCGTCCCTGGCCCAGCACGAGGCAACACCACACTTCCAGGCCGCATTACCGGTTATCGAGCGTACCGCTGAGAAATTCAGTGTGACCAAGATGTACCGTATTTCCTGAGGAAAACAGCATGAAAGTCGTTGCACATTACAAGTGCCTGCCTGTCGACAACCCGGATAGTCTGCAGGACATCGAACTTCCCGAGCCAACCCCAGGCCCGCGTGATCTGCTGGTTGAAGTCAAAGCTGTCTCGGTGAATCCGGTAGACACCAAGGTTCGCCAGGGTTACGTACCCCATGCCGATGAATCGCAACCGCGTATTCTGGGCTGGGACGCGACCGGCATCGTCAAATCGGTAGGCCGCGATGTCACCCTATTCAAGCCGGGCGATAGGGTTTGGTATGCCGGATCACTGGTGCGCCCGGGCAGCAATAGCGAGTTTCAGCTGGTTGACGAGCGTATCGTAGGTCGCATGCCTGAGTCGCTGGCGTTTGCTCAGGCGGCTGCGCTGCCATTGACCTCCATTACAGCATGGGAGCTGCTATTCGACCGCCTGGGTGTCACACGTGATAAGGCTGATCGTGGCGAAACCCTGCTGATCGTGGGTGCTGCGGGTGGCGTAGGCTCTATCATGACGCAACTGGCTCGCCAGTTGACCGGGCTTACCGTCATCGGTACGGCTTCTCGTCCTGAAACGCAGGCTTGGGTAACCGAACTCGGCGCGCATCATGTGATCGATCACAGCAAACCGCTCAGCGAGGAGCTCAAGCGCATCGGCATTCCGCAGGTTACCTATGTCGCGAGCCTGACCCAGACCGATCGTCATTATGAGCAGATCATCGAATCTCTGATGCCTCAGGGCAAACTTGGCCTGATCGATGATCCCGAGTCGCTGGACGCCGTACCGCTCAAGCGCAAGAGCCTGTCGCTGCACTGGGAACTGATGTATACCCGCTCGCTGTACGAGACGTCGGACATGCAGGAGCAGCATAACCTGCTCAACGAGGTGGCTCAGCTGATCGATAGCGGTGTACTGCGCACTACGTTCGGTGAACATTACGGAAAGATCAACGCCGAGAACCTGCGTCGCGCCCATGCTCTGCTGGAAAGCGGCAAGGCCAAGGGCAAGATCGTATTGGAAGGCTTCTGATCGCCAGCAGCTCGGTAGTGAAAAGCTGCCGGGCTGCTTTCAGAGAGCTATCAAGCGTCAGGCCAATGGCATGGCAGTGAACCTCGTCACACGCTACCCTGTCCACTGTGGATATCAGCTTTCGCTTCGTGCGAACGATGGGGACACGGATGCGGACATTTCATCCATTTCGCTTGGCTGGTCTGTATGCCCTGATCGGGATTGCGTGGGTAGGGATCACTGACTACCTTCTGGATCATGCGTCATTCAACGCCAGTACGCTTAGCGCCCTGCAAACGACCAAAGGCATTCTGTTTGTCTGTGGCATTGCCGTCCTGCTCTACTTCTATGTTCGTCGAGAACACCACGCGCGCCAACAGCTGATTGATGAGTTACAGCGGCACGTAGAGCAACTGCAACAAACATTAAATACCACTGCTCAGGCTGCCGATGATCCCTCCCCGCCCCAGCCTGTTGCTCAGACGCACGCTGAAACACATCATTATCAGGACATAATCGATCATCTCCCGATTGTGGCCTTTCTGGTCGATATAGATGGGCATTGGCGCTTTCTCAGCTCTGCCTGGGAGCGGATGACCAACAAACCCATCGCTCAGACGATAGGCGTTTCGGTTTTCCAGTGTTTCCATAGCCAGGAAAGCCAGCCCATCCGCCAGATGCTCAATGAGTTTCGTGACGGTACGCGACAAGACTGCTCTGCCACGCTGCGCCTGTGTCAGGCAGATGGCTCGCATCGCTGGGTCTCGTTCAGGATTCATAAGGTCATCGATAATGGTCTTCAGGGAACTCTCACTGATATCCATCATCAGTTCCAGGCCGACGCCTTACAGCGCGCCCGCAATGCCGTGCTCGACGAGCTCCTGCTGGCGCATTCCAAACGCAGCATCCTCACGGGTATTGCTAAGCGTCTGGAGGATATATTCCCTGAAATGCGCGTTATCATTCAGCTAGCGGATTATTCTCAAAACAAACTCCGCGTCAGCGCAGCACCAAGCCTGCCGGATGCGTATATCAATGCAATGGAAGACTCGCCTATTGCTCCAGACTCAGGCACCTGTGGCGCAGCGGTCTATCGTAACGGACTGGTCATCAGCCAGGACATCGAGCACGACCCGAACTGGGAAGGTTTGCGCGAGGCTGCCCGACAGGCCGATATCCGCTCCGGCTGGTCCTTACCGATTCGTGATGAGACCGAAAGTGCTGTTGGGGTATTTGGCATCTATTACCACACGCTCACTTCACCCGAGCAGGCCACCATTGCGCTGGTCAATGAATTTACCCGCCTGGCCGCACTGGCCATCCGGCAACAGCGTCATACTCAAGAGCGGGACGAGATTGAACACCGCTTCCGCGCCACGTTCGAACATGCGGCCATCGGAATCGCTCTGGTAGGGCTTGATTACAAGTGGATGCGTGCCAATCGATACCTGTGCCAGATGGTGGGATATTCGCACGATGAATTAAGGAACCTGACGGTTCATGATGTTACCTATTCCGAGGATTTGCCTTCCGGTACCGAGCGGATTCGCGAACTGCTCGCCGGAACAATGGATAGCTATGAGCTTGAAAAACGCTATGTGCGTCGGGATGGCCAAGTCATCTGGGTCGATCTGAACGTTACCCTGATTCGAGGCACGCAGGGCGAGCCTCACTACTTCATTGCGGTCATCGAGGATATAACGCTGCGCAAGATTCAGGAGGAATCGCTGCGTCAGGCGGCGGCTCTTTTCGAAAACAGCCGTGACAGTATTGTGGTGCTTGATCAGCGACGCCGTATCCTCATGGCTAACCCAACCTTTCAAGCCTTGTGCGCTCGCTCCATCATGGAGTTGCAGGGTCAGAAACTGCCGCTGCCGCTCAGTGGCCGCCAGGATCATCACTTCTATCGCACCCTATGGCGCACGTTACTGAAGGAAGGCCACTGGGAAGGCGAGGTCTTATGGCGCCGCCCCAACGGCATGAACTTCCCCGGCTGGCTCAACATCAGCCAGATTAGCCAGCGGGACCAGCGTCAGTTCGTCATGGTGCTGAGCGATACCAGCCAACTTAAGGAAAGCGAAGCACGGCTGGCCCATTTGGCCCATTTCGATCCACTAACTGATCTGCCCAACCGCCTGCTCGCCCGGACCCGACTGGATCATGCCTTGAAACGGCTGCAGGGAGAGGGTCAACTGGCCGTGCTGCTGCTTGATCTCGACCATTTTCGTACTGTTAACGAAAGTTATGGCCATCCCGCAGGAGATGATTTGATCAACGCAGTAGCCAATACCCTCAGATCCGGCCTGAGACCCGAGGATACGCTGGCCCGCATTGGAGGAGATGAGTTTCTGGTCATCCTTGAGCAATTCGAACGGCTCGATGAAGTGGCGACGCTGGCGCAAACGCTGCGCCAGCTGTTAGAAGCCCCGCTACGTCTGGAAGATGGCGAGGAGGTCTTTCTTAGCTTGAGCCTGGGTATCAGTATCTACCCCAGCGATGGTAGCACTGCCGACGAGCTGATTCGCAATGCAGACGCGGCCATGCACTTGGCTAAGAACCAGGGCCGCGACACCTATCGCTTCTATACACAGGCGTTGACAGAGCAGGCTCGTCGGCGGTTAAGCTTGGAATCGCGCCTGCGCGTAGCGTTGCAACGCTGCGATTTTGTCTTGTATTACCAACCCCTGATTGATGTCGCAACGGGCCAACCCATTGGCGCAGAGGCGTTGGTGCGCTGGCGTGACCCGGAATTTGGAATGATCTCCCCAGCCGATTTTATTCCTCTGGCCGAGGAAACCGGGCTGATCGTCCCTCTGGGCTTCTGGATTCTAGAGCAAGCCTGCCACCAAATTCGAGAGTGGCTCGACAAGGGTATTGAACTCGACATCATCGCGGTCAATTTGTCTCCAAGGCAGTTTGCCCAAGCCGATCTGGCTGAGCGCATTACCAGAGCCCTGAATAGACAACATCTGCCTGCCAATAAGCTGGAGCTGGAAATCACAGAGGGAACGCTGATGGAAAATGTCGAGATGGCATTGACCAGCCTTGCGGCTCTAAAAGCGCTTGGGGTGCGCATTGCAGTCGATGACTTTGGCACTGGCTACTCGTCGCTTGCCTACCTGCGCCGTTTCCCACTGGATAAACTCAAGATCGACCAGAGCTTCATGCGCGATATCCGTACCGATAATGGCGAACATGGCAATCAGGCCATTGCGTCCGCCATTATTGCCTTGGGGCACAGCCTGCACCTGGACGTTCTGGCAGAAGGTGTTGAAACCGACGAACAGCTTGAAGTGATCCGTAAACTCGGCTGTCAGCAATGCCAGGGGTATCTGTTCAGCCCTCCGCTTCCACCGGAAGCGTTCGAGAAATGGTATTACGATTACCACCGGTCACTAACTTGACCCACGTCACGCTTCTGTAACCTAAGTAATGTCTACACTAAGCGCCCACCGACAACCGAGGGAAGGGGGAATACGCAATGAAAATTGAAGTCCGCCCGTTGACGCGCTCGCCTCAAAGTAGTTGGCAAGTTCGTCTGGATGATCAAGCCATCACCTTTAGAACCGAGGACGAAGCGCGTACATACGTCGACAAGCTCAATGCTCGATTGAAAGCCCCTCATAAGCTGCCGGAAAGCCTTCCGGCCTGATCGGATCAGTGGGGTGCTGGCCTTGTACGTGTTGTCAGCCAGGCCAGCACCGCTGCTGCCACGCCACAGATTGCAATGATTGCCGCCATTGGCCGTGCCGTACCGTCATGCAGCATTCCTACCGCCGCGGACGATAAGGCCGCGATGGAAAACTGCAGGCATCCCAACAGTGCAGACGCACTGCCTGCGTTACTCCCCTGACCAGCCATTGCGCATGCCGAAGCGTTGGGAATGATGCCGCCCAACGAGGCGATGCAGCAGAACAGCGGCACACAGATCCACCACAACATGGCGGGCTGAAAAGCCGCGATGACGAGCAGCACAAGGCTTGCCGCGCCGTAAAACCGCGTGACTCTTGTCAGCAGCCAGGATGGGCCGTGCCGGCTCAAAAGGCGCGCATTAATCTGACTAAATAAGATGAACCCTGCCGCATTGCTGCCAAACACCCAACCAAAATGCTCTGCCGGTACACCGTACAGGTTGATGAACACAAACGGAGAGCCTGCGATATACGCAAACATACCTGCCATGGAGATGCCGCCGATAAGCGCAAACCCCATGAAGTTCCTGTCACTCAACATTTGCCAGTATTGCCGCAGCGCGTTGCGCAACAATGGACGCGGTGCCTCGGGCGGCAGGGTTTCTGGTAGCCAGCGCGCAACCGCGCTGCCACATAGCAGGGCAAAGACCACCAAACTGATGAAAATGGCTTGCCAGCCAACATGATTGAGTAGGAAGCCTCCGCCAATCGGCGCGAGGATCGGCGCAACCCCGGTCACCAGAACGATCTGGGAAAAGGCCTTGGCAGCATGAATCGGATCGCACAAGTCACGCACTACGGCACGCGAAATCACCATGCCTGCGCAACCGCCTAATGCCTGAACGAAACGCGCCGCAATCAACCACTCCAGCGTAGGCGCTATAGCACAGGCCAATGAGGCAAGGGTAAACAGAACGATACCTGTGAGCAGCGGTATACGTCGGCCGAACCGATCTGCCAGCGGTCCGTAGAACAGTTGCCCAATGGACAAGCCTGCGAAATACGCCGAAAGGCTCAACTGGACGTGTTCCACATCCGTTGAAAAGGCTTTTGCCAGTGACGGGAAAGACGGCAGGTACATGTCGATGGCAAACGGCGCAAACGCGCTGAGCGCACCCAGCATTAACAAAATGCGAAATGTCATTGAGGAGATCCGGAGGGGGCCAGCGGCCCAAAAGCGATGAACTGCCATGCTGTTACATACAACAATGTTTGTAAATACACGGCCAACCGTTAAACTATCGTTTTAATCCTTGATTTTCATACGAACCTTATGCGCAGAACCAAAGAAGAAGCCGAGCAGACCCGACGCGACATCATTGAGGCCGCTGAACAGCTCTTTCTCGCCAATGGCGTGGCGCATACTAGCCTTGAGATGATAGCTCGTGAATGCGGAGTCACACGTGGCGCTGTGTATTGGCACTTCCAGAACAAGGCACATCTGTTCCATGAGATGCTCAACGAGGTTCGTACTCCCATGGAAGTGCTTAATCAGCAACTCTGCGGTTGTCAGGGACGAGATCCGATTATTTCCTTGAAAGATGTCTGTGTGAACGGCATGCACCGGCTGACTCAGGATGAGCGCAGTCGCCGGGTCATGACCATTCTGCTGCATCGCTGTGAATTTACCGACGAGTTGCGGGAGGCCGAGGAGCGCAATAACGCCTTTATTTCACAGTTCATAGGTTTGTGCGAGCAGCTATGGAAGCATCAGGAAAAGCGGCTGCAACCGGGCGTCACGCCTCGCATGGCTGCCTTTGCCGTGCATTCGATGTTCATTGGCCTGATCAGCGACTGGCTGCGCGACCCCGGCCTGTTTGACCCGGTCAAGGATTCGACCGCAATGTTCGATATCCTCTTCCGGGGCCTGGTGCGGGACTGGGATCAGGCGATTTCAGCGGAATAACCTTCTTCGCGAATCGCCTCCAGCAGCGGCTCGGGAGCTTCGCGACTGTCTACCGTGACTTTGCCGGTTGGCAGATCCACGTCGACCCTGGCCGATGCGTCCAATGCGGTGATCGCCTGGGTAACCGCCTTGACGCAGTGGCCACAGCTCATGCCTTGTACATTAAAGGTATGCATGGGGTATCTCCTGACGGGAAAATTTCATTCTCAACCTTCCCACGAGGTCAAGGTCAAGTCCGACAGCTTCTGTTAGCACGGTAAGTCACCTATTATTGCGAAAGGTCGCCTTGCCCTTTCGGAAGAACGGCCTATCACCACTACACCGTGCGGATAGGGACTCGCTCATGGCTACACTGCCGCGTTATTCGAATGCACAGATTCTTTTGCATTGGCTAACGGCCCCTCTGGTCATCCTCATCATTTCCCTTCCCTACTTCGAAGATTTTTTCAGTGGGCTACTGGGCAGCGGAGCCGATGTCTTCACCCTGCATAAATCGCTGGGCATTACCGTTCTGGCTCTGACCGTGATCCGCTTGCTGGTTCGCTTCAAACATGGCTCACCAGCCCTGTTGCCGCCGGATGCCGTGCTTCAGCAGAAACTGGCCAAGCTGGGGCATGCGGTGCTGTATGCGCTGCTTTTTCTCATGCCCATCACAGGGCTTATCTTCAGCGTTCGCCCTGTCAACTACTTCTGGTTGTTCAGCTTTGGCCCCCTGCCCTTGCCTGAAGCGCTTCGCAGTGCAGCCAAGCAGGTTCATGTCACCGTGCAGTATGCGTTTATCCTGTTGATCCTAGGACATGCCAGCATGGCGATCTGGCACTACGTGGCGCGTCGGGACCGTGTATTGCCCGGCATGTTGCCCCTGATCAAGGATTGATCGGCAGGGCTTGACCTTAACACGAGGTCAAGGTTGATCCTCTATCCTGTGATGAGGAGATTAACCATGACCGAATTCGATCTACCCGTACACGGCATGACATGCGCGGCCTGCGCCGGCCGGGTGGAGCGTGCGCTCAGAAAAGTTGAAGGTGTGGAAAACGCCAGCGTCAATCTGGCCAATGAGCGTGTCCGGGTCCACGCACCAGAGGGATCGCTTCCTATCTTGCAGCAAGCCATTACGCGCGCAGGATATAGCGTTCCTACCGACTCGCTCGAACTTGATATCACCGGCATGACCTGCGCCAGTTGCGTCAACCGGGTCGAGCGCGCGCTGCGCAAGGTTCCGGGCGTCAATACCGTAAGCGTGAACCTGGCCTCCGAACAGGCCCATGTCGAGCTGATACCGGGAACAGATTCGAGCCTGCTCCTGGCCGCCATCGGCAAGGCGGGGTATGAGGCCCGACTTGCTACCACCCATGATGACAAAACGGCTGGGCCGCGTTTGGCCCGGGAACGCGGTGCCCTGATACTCGCCTTGTTATTGGCCCTTCCCCTTATTGTGCCGATGCTGCTGCAGCCGCTGGGTATTCATGCCATGTTGCCGCCTTGGGTGCAGTTTGTATTGGCAACACCCGTTCAGTTTCTGCTGGGCGCGCGCTTTTATGTGGCTGCATGGAAAGCTGTGCGGGCTCGCTCCGGCAATATGGACTTGTTGGTTGCCCTTGGCACCAGCGCAGCCTACGGCCTTAGCCTGTACCAGTGGTGGAGCGCCCCGTCCAACAGCATGCCGCACCTGTATTTCGAGGCGGCTGCCGTGGTCATCGCCTTGGTCCGCTTGGGTAAATATCTGGAAAGCCGCGCTAAGCAGCAGACCGGTGATGCCATCCGTGCCTTGCAAGCCTTGCGACCGGAACGGGCTTTTAGGTTATCCAACGACGGACTGGAGCAGGAGGTCAGTCTGGCGGAGCTCAAGATAGACGATCGGGTACGTATCCGTCCCGGTGAACGGATACCCGTCGATGGTCTCGTGGAGTCTGGAGACAGCTACGCCGATGAAGCCTTGATCAGTGGAGAAAGCCGTCCAGTGGCCAAAGGACCGGGTGATCGTGTCACGGGAGGCTCCATCAATGGCGAGGGTATGCTGACGGTTCGCATAACCGCATTAGGCAATGAAAGCGTTCTGTCGCGCATCATTCGGCTGGTAGAGGACGCCCAGGCCGCCAAGGCGCCCATTCAACGACTGGTCGATCGCGTCAGTGAGGTGTTCGTCCCCGTCGTGCTGGGTATCGCGTTGTTGACGCTGGTTGGCTGGCTGCTGGCAGGCGCAGGCTGGGAAACATCGCTCATCAATGCCGTCGCCGTTCTGGTGATTGCCTGCCCCTGCGCCCTGGGGTTGGCTACGCCTACGGCCATTATGGCAGGAACAGGCGTCGCGGCACGCCACGGCATCCTAATCAAGGATGCGCAGACGCTGGAAATAGCCCATGCCGTGGATACCGCTGCCTTTGACAAGACCGGTACACTGACCTCAGGGCAGCCTCGCCTGATTCATCTGGCGACAGATACCGTAAGTGAGAAAGAGGCACTTGCCCTGTCGGCCCGCCTGCAACGCGGTAGCGAACATCCTTTGGCTCAGGCCGTTCTCACTGCCTGCGAGCAGAACCTGCTGGACGCACCTGCTGCGCAGAATATCCGCGCCCTGCCGGGGCGCGGTATTCAGGGCCAGATCGACCACCGGCAGTTGGCGTTGGCTAACGGGCGATTGCTCCATGAGCTGGGGCTTGATAAAGGTCCGCTTATCGCTCAGGCCAACGTCTGGGAAGAAGAAGGTCGCACGCTTTCCTGGCTGATTGAGCAGCAGCCCGAGCCAAAAGTACTGGCCCTTCTGGCCTTTGGCGATGAGCTCAAGCCGGGAACGGGTCATGCGATTGCCACGCTTGAAAAACACCATATCAGCAGCCATCTGATCACAGGTGATACCGAAGGCAGCGCAAGGGTTGTTGCACGGCAGACCGGTATTCGAGACGTTCATGCCCAAGTGCTGCCAGCCGACAAGGCCGCGGTCGTACAGCAGCTCAGGTCGCAAGGCCGCTGTGTGGCGATGGTGGGTGACGGGATAAACGACGCACCCGCCCTGGCGGCCGCCGATGTGGGTATCGCCATGGGCAGCGGGACGGATGTCGCCATGCATGCCGCCGGGATTACCCTGTTGCGTGGCGACCCGGCATTGGTGCCAGGGGCGCTGGATATCTGCCGTCGTACGTATCGCAAGATCCGCCAGAATCTGTTCTGGGCCTTTATTTACAACGTCATTGGTATTCCGCTGGCGGCGTTTGGCCTGCTTGACCCGGTCTTCGCCGGGGCTGCTATGGCCTTTTCCAGCGTGAGCGTTGTCAGTAACGCTTTACTGCTCAAACGTTGGCAACCAGAGAAGATGAGTCAGTCATGAACATCAGCCAAGCCGCCCGTGCAAGCGGGCTTACCCCCAAGATGCTCCGGTACTACGAAAACATCGGGTTGCTGGACCCAGCCGGGCGCAGCGCCAGTGGTTATCGACAGTACCGCACCAGTGATCTGGAAACGCTGGCCTTTATCAAGCGCTCACGAGACCTGGGATTTTCGCTTGAGGAAGTCGGCAGGCTCCTAGGGCTCTGGCGTGATCGACACCGCTCCAGCGCCGAGGTCAAGGCCCTGGCCAGCGCCCATGTGGATGAGCTGAACCGCAAGATCGCTGAACTGGCGAGCCTGCGTGACACTCTTCAACAGTTGGTGGATCAATGCCCGGGCAACGAACATCCTGAATGCGCCATTCTGGACTCGCTGGGCAAAGCGTCCTGTCGACATTGCAGTTCTTGAGCGATACCAGGACCAGCACTGAAGGCATGCGCTCTTTTCGCTTCGTGCCGCCAATATTCGTTGAGCCTCACCCTAGACACAGACCTGCAAAAAGACCTGAGGCGAGTTTGATAGGGTATTGAGTGGAACTAACGAAATCTCCAGCGTTCAGGTCATTACGCCTAGTTACATTGGAGGAGCAACGCGAATGTACGGAAGATTCAGTGTATCGGACATTCCGATTCATGAACCTATTATCATGGGCGCCATCGGCTTCATTATTCTGGTGGCCCTCTCCTCTGTGGGTGCACTCACCTATTTTCGCAAGTGGCGCTGGCTGTGGTCGGAGTGGCTGACCTCGGTCGATCACAAGCGAATCGGCGTGATGTATATCATCGTCGCCATGGTAATGCTGCTTCGGGGGTTCTCGGATGCAATCATGATGCGCGCCCAGCAGGCCATTGCGGCGGGTGGCGCAGAGGGCTACCTGCCCCCGCATCACTACGATCAGATCTTTACCGCCCATGGCGTGATCATGATTTTTTTCGTAGCCATGCCGTTGGTGGTCGGCCTGATGAACGTGGTGGTACCGCTGCAGATTGGTGCACGTGACGTGGCCTTCCCGTTCCTCAACTCGCTCAGTTTCTGGCTGTTCGTTGTCGGAGCAGTACTGGTCAACCTGTCGCTCGGCCTGGGCGAGTTCGCCAAGACGGGCTGGGTCGCCTATCCGCCGCTCTCCGGGATCAAGTACAGCCCTGGCGTTGGCGTGGACTACTACATCTGGAGCTTACAGATCTCAGGCCTCGGCACGCTCCTGACCGGCCTCAATTTCTTCGTCACGATCCTGAAGATGCGTACCACCGGCATGACGTTGATGAAAATGCCGATCTTTACCTGGACGGCCTTTTGTACCAGCGTGCTGATTCTGGCAGCCTTCCCGATCCTGACCGTAACCCTGGGGCTACTGAGTCTGGACCGCTATCTGGGAATGCACTTTTTCACCAATGAGCTGGGCGGCAACGCCATGATGTACGTGAACCTCATCTGGGCCTGGGGCCATCCCGAGGTGTACATCCTGATTCTGCCGGCGTTTGGTGTGTTCTCCGAAGTGACCGCGACGTTTACCCGCAAGCGCCTGTTCAGCTACAACATGATGATCTGGGCTACGGTGGCCATCACAGTGCTCTCGTTTCTCGTGTGGCTGCACCACTTCTTCACGATGGGCTCAGGAGCTAACGTCAACGCATTCTTTGGCATTGCCACCAGCATCATTGCCATTCCAACCGGCGTAAAGATCTTTACCTGGCTCTTCACCATGTACAAGGGGCGGATTCAGTTCACTACCCCGATGCTGTGGACCGTTGCCTTCATCGTAACCTTTACCATCGGTGGCATGACCGGCGTGCTGCTGGCCGTCCCGGGGGCTGATTTCGTCCTGCACAACAGCCTGTTCCTGGTGGCCCACTTCCACAACGTAATCATTGGCGGCGCCTTGTTCGGCTACTTTGCCGGCATCACCTACTGGTTTCCCAAAATGTTTGGCTTCACCCTGAACGAAAGGCTTGGCCGCTATGCCTTGTTTTTCTGGGTGGTCGGCTTCTACCTGGCCTTCATGCCGCTTTATGTGCTGGGCTTCATGGGCATGACGCGCCGCCTCAACCATTATGCCAATCCAGACTGGCATCCCTGGCTGATCGTGGCAGCTGTCGGTGCCCTGACTATCCTGTGCGGCATCATCTGCCAGATAGCCCAGCTGCTCGTCAGCATTCACCAGCGCGCCCACAATAAGGACCTGACCGGCGATCCGTGGGATGCCCGTACGCTGGAATGGTCCACAGCCTCGCCTCCAGCTCCGTATAACTTTGCCGAGCTGCCGGAAGTCCATGGCATCGATGCCTATCTGGACATGAAAGAGCATGGCGTCAGGGAAAAGCACCAAGCGGATTACAAGGATATCCACATGCCGAGCAACACCGGCGCCGGGCTGATCATCGCCGGATTCAGCTTTGTGCTGGGCTTTGGTCTGATCTGGTACATCTGGTGGATGGCCATACTGGGATTTATCGGCATGATTGCCACTGCCATCCTGCATAGCTTCAAGGACGATCACGGCTACTACATCAAGGCTGCAGATGTGGCCCGCATGGAGGAAGCGCACAAGGCGCAGCGGGAGCAGTGTACGGGGGTGAGTCAGGAGGATGCGGCATCGCCCAAGGCGTATACGATGGTTTAAGCGGCCCGCCTGCTGAGTGGAAGTTCTCCGTTCAGCAGGCAGTCGGGCTCACTGGAGTCGGGACGCGAAGAAGCGCCTTACTCTTTCACGTTCATGTAGTCACGTGCCCAGACACGGTACTCATCAAGCGTGGAATACTTCGTCGAGAGTTCGGAAGCACTCAGGTCGGAAGCATGGATGCCGCGCTGTTCACGCAGGCAGTCGTAGGTGGCCTTGATAGCGGCGAAATAGGCCGCATGGCCATTTAGAACGATACGCACGCCCAGGCTGGCCAGACGCTCGAAATCACGCAGCTCAGGATTGCCATAGGCAACCAGCATCAGCGGCACGCTCAGGTGCTGCGAAATCTGCTCCAGATGATCGAAGTCCTTGATACCCACCATGCAGATACCATCGGCGCCTGCATCCTGATAGGCGCGGGCGCGCTCGATGGTTTTCTCAACGCTCAAGACACCGGCATTGGTCCGGGCAAACACGCTTAGTGCCGGATCGATACGGGCTGCCAGAGCGGCCTGGATCTTGCCAACAGCTTCATCCAGTGGAATCAGGTCGGTGGACTTGCGACCATACTGGGCAGGCAGCAGGGTGTCTTCGATGGTCAAGGCTGCCACACCGGCGCGCTCAAGCTCGACGATGGTACGCATGACGTTCAGGGCATTACCGTAGCCATGATCGGCGTCGGCAATGATGGGCAGTGTCGCAACACGACCGATACGGGTCGCCTGCTCAACGAATTCGCTTAAGGTAATAAGGGAAAAGTCAGGTGCAGCCAGAACCTGGAGCGATGCGACAGATCCACCCAGGATACCCATTTCGAAGCCTAGATCGGCCGCGATGCGGGCAGACATCGGATCGAATACCGAACCAACGTCATAGCACTTATTGGATTCAAGCAATGCACGAAACTGCTTTCGCAACTCATGCTGCGAAGGTGTGGCCATAAGACCTCCATTGGACAGGGCTGATGGATTCGAAGCCGATGACACACGAGCGCACCATCTATGCTTCTATGACAGCTGTACGGGAGAAGATTGCTCCATGGCAGCTGTCACTCCTCGGGATGCACCATCATACACCCTACTAAGGTCTAATCGCCTATCGGCTTAACACCTGCACGCTGATGAGCACGCGTATAGGGGTTCGCACCGTTGGCCAGCTTGGTTGCGACATCCTCCATGAAATGCTGGGTTGGTGCATTGAGCCCATAGAGCACCAGCAAGGGGGCCAGCAGGCTGGCAATGACAGCCAGGTTTGATTTCACCACCACCGCTCGATCACGCATGAGCCAGAGAAAGACACCACTGGCTGCAAAGCCGATCGGCACCCCGGTAACCACTTCGGAAACCGAGTGAAACCCCAACTTGATTCGGGTGACCGCAATCGCGAGGGCGAAGAGCGCCCCGGCTCCGGCACAGACCCAGCGCACGACAGACCGGGCCTTGGCTGCCAACAGCCAGAACAGAACCGGTATGACACTGCAGGCCAGCATGGAGTGTCCACTAAAGCCGGTGAAGTCGTAGGCGCGGATGCCAATACCCCAGCCAAAGAAAGCCATCTTGGAAATTGCTACCAGCAGGCATGCCCCACCAAACAACGACAGCCAGAGCAGTGCCGTACGGCGTGAAGCGCCAAGCCACAGCCATAGAGCAATAATGAATGCGCACGGCAACATGACCGAGGAATCACCAAAATTGGTAATGGTTGTCAAAGCCTGCATTGCTCAATCCCTTAATTACAAAAACAACCCTCAGACACCCTAGGATAACGGCATGTCGGCGCAAGTGATCACCGGATTGCCAAGGTGTGTATTCCTGCAAATAACCGGCAATGCGTTACGGTAAAGACGAGACCTGCATCAATTCGTAATGCAGCGAGCAGGTTTCTCAATGGTTGTTCGTGAGCGTACCAATGATCTTGTCGACAACACCTTCCTGCTGGAGCTGTCCGAAGGCGGTGCGGGTGCTTTCCACGACAGCATCATCCGTTGCCACGCTATAAGCCATGTACAGTTCCGCCTCAATGGTACCTAGCGCTGCAACCTGTTCCAGTTCGGTACAGTCAAAATGCTTTCGGGCGCACTCGTGGGCGGCGCTGCTTTCCGTCAGCGGTGCCAGCTGCACCTGTCCATTGATGAGCTTTTGAAAGTTCTCTTCAACCCCAGCCGATATCACCAACCGGGAAAACCCATGGTGCAGTAGATACTGATGCCGGAAATCATCACGCATCACACCTACGCTGTATTGCCGCGCATCCTCCAGGCTCTGCGGATCAATATCCGTACGGGACTTCAGCTTGTAAAAGTAATATTGCATGCTCGTTACATGCCCTACCCATTTGAATAAGGATTCACGCTGCGGTGTTCGGGCAACCAGATAGATAAGAACGTTTGGCTGGTTGGTCGCGATATCGTAGGCCCTTGCCCAAGGGTAAAGACCAATCCTGTAGTCCGTCTGCCCGGCCCGGCTCAACGTGAGCTCAACGACCTCTGTTGCCGTCCCTCCAATACGCCCATTTTTGACTGTAATGAACTGGCTTTCTTCGGTAACCACCTGAATCGGCTCGGCCATGACATGATTAACAACCATCCCCGCCAGCAGTGCCATCCATTTTCCGATTTTCATAACGTCTCCCTGAATGTGGCGCTCACCACCCGATTACGACCATCCCCTTTCGCCTGGTACAAGGATCGATCAGCCAGTTCGAGCAGCTCATGAAAGGTGCTGGAAATGCCTGCTTCGAACGTGGCCAGTCCGATGCTCAGGGTGACGATGGGTGCGACAGACGATTCGTCATGGGGAATAGCCAAGTCACAGACAGCCTGACGCAATCGCTCTGCCAAGAGGTACGCCGCAGCCTTGTCTGTAGCCGGCAGCAGAACAGCGAACTCTTCCCCACCCAGGCGCGCGACCAGATCACCCGCCCGCGCAATGCTGGTCTTCATGGCCGCCGCCACCAGGCGCAGACACTCATCCCCCTGGGCATGGCCATAGGTGTCGTTGTAGCGCTTGAAGTAGTCGATGTCGCACATCAGCACGGACAGGGGTTGGCCTGAACGCTGAGCACGGCTGAACTCAACGTCCTTGACCTCATCGAAATGCCGCCGGTTGGGCAACCCCGTCAGCGGGTCGCTCCGCGAAAGTGCTTTCAACTGAGCATTGGCTTCCCGCAACGCCTCCTGGGTTTGCATGATGTCGCCCAGCTGCACGCGATGCCGGGTGCTGTGCAACAGCATTTGCGCCGTCATGGCCAACAAAGCGTGCTCATCGGGTTGCCAGACGTCGGTAACCTGCTTGCGAATGAACACCAGAAAACCCAGCTGCTCATCGCCAGCTCCTACCGGGACAAATGCAGTGGCTTCGGCATTCAATAATTGGAAGGCGACAGCACCATACGCTGACAGCACATCGGTAAGCGCCTTGCCGGAAGTGAACGTAACCGGCTCGCCCTGATCAAGAAGTACCTCCAGATGCGCCAGCTGCGCTGCGGTGATCTGGTTTTCCGGGACGGCGTGAGTTTCACAGCACCAATGCATGGCCAGACGAAAATAAATGCCCGACTCCTCACGGATATACCAAAGGGCATAACAGGCCCCCAGGCGCTGGGCCACTTCGCTCAGGCAGGACTGCTGATACAGCTCCAGCCGCTCATACGGCGCACGGATAAGCCGATTAGACAACAACAGCACCATGTGCTGCGCCTCGGTCAGGCGTTGCAACTCCGCCGTACGGGCCTGTACGCGCTCGGCCAACTGATCCCGGTGCGCGGCCAGCTCCTTTTCGTACACATGTTGCCGCCCCAGATACCCGGACAGGTTGTTCTGTAGCTGATTGATCCCCTGTACCAACAGGGTCAATTCGTCCTCGCGCCTGGCAGAACGAAAAAGCCGTAAGGGAAGGTGAAGCCGCTCGGGGCTCAACTCAGCCAAGTGAAGCGCAATACGCCGGATATGTACCGTGACCAGACGGCTGAACATAAGAATGATCAGGCCGGCCAGCAGCATGGATTGCAGGAGCTGGAACCCGACGATTGACACCACGACCGATTTCAGTTCAGACCAAAGCAGCTCTTCATTGCCATAGAGTCTCAGCGCCCCAACAGTCTCCCTACTCCCGGCGTACGGTGAAAAGACCAGAGGAACCTGGCGCATCGGAGCCAGGTTTGACTCGATCCATCCGGTACGGGAGCGCACCTGAACGATCGGCGTTTGCTGAGCGGAAAAGACGGTCAGCTGCACGCGCGCCACCGACGCGATATGAACGGCACTGTCCAGATGCGCCTCGACCGACTCCTGATCCATGTCCCAGATGGCCTTGGTCAGGGTGCGCTGGTAGACCTGCTCGATCAGCCCCAACTCAATGTCCATTTGATGGACATTCTCGTGCCACACCGCCCAGGTACGAACCCCAACGGTGATCAGCGTGAAAAAAAAACAGAACCCCAGCGTGACAACTACCAGACGCCAGCCCAGCGAGTGTCGTCCCTGCTGCCAGTGCTCCGGCAGCTCTGCATGAGTATTATCGGTATCTACAGCCATTTCTTTTTCAATGCCTCATAGATACCGTTACGCTTGATCTGCTCGAACCCTTCTCGGGCTCGGGCGACTACTTCATCGGGCGTCCGGGTGCTGAAAGCCATATACAGCCCTTCGTTGCGTCCGATATCGGTCAGTGGATAAACCTGAGTCACGGTGTCATCAAACGGTTCACCTGCCTGCCGTGCCAGATACTTGGCCATAACGGCATTGGCGACCCACAGGTCCACCCGTCCACGCTTGAGCTTCTGGTAGTTTTGCGCATAGGTATTGCTGGATTGCAGGTTCAGTCCCACGCAAAAGCCGCGGGACTGCAAATACTGTTCACCTACATCACCATGTACCGTAGCGATCTGATAGCGCCTGGCATCCTCAAGTGCATTAAGAGAAATATTTCGCGTACGGTCACTGAATAGCCCCCATTGAGCTGGAGCAATGACGCCAACCCATTTGAATAGCCCGTCCCGCTGGGGTGTACGGGCAATCGAATAAATCAGGACATTTTCATCGTGCAGCGCCGTCTCGTAGGCGCGGGCCCAGGGCATTGACTGAAAGGCCCCGTTGAGTCCGGCCTGGACCAATACAGCTTCTACAACTTCTGTACTAAAGCCGGTCAGCTTGCCGGAAATGGTCATGTTGTAAGGCGGCAGCTCTTCAGTCACGACGCGCAGCGCTACCTCGTGGGCCTGAACAGGTTGCAGACCGCCCATGAGAAGCGTCAGAAAAAACAGTGCGGTCTTGATCTGGCTCATTGCCTGGTCCCAGAAGCCCAGAGGCTAGTTTCGTGTTAACTGTGAGAGGGTATCGCTCGAGTGATACAAATCTTTATTCGTCTCGGACGGAGCGTGCCTGTACGGATTTGAAAGCGTGAATCGGATTGCCCACCGCGGCCTGGAAGCCGACAATCATCCAAACCCTGACGAGATGAGATCCCCGCCATGCTCGACATCGACCTCTGCTGGAATGCCGTCTGTACCCGCGATACGGCCCATGACGGCCGATTCGTGTTTGCGGTCCAGACCACTGGCATCTATTGCCGCCCCTCCTGCCCTGCCCGTCGTCCTCGTCAGGAACGTGTGACGTTCTACACAACGCCACGCGAGGCAGAAGCAGCCGGGTATCGCGCCTGTAAACGCTGTCAGCCGGACCGGGAAAGCCCCGTTAAGCAGCAGGACGCCTTGATTCAGGCCGCATGTGCCCTGCTCGACCAGGCCGAGCAGCCGCTCTCCCTGGATCAACTGGCCTCGCGCATTGGGCTTTCACCCTCGCATCTGGCCCGGTTGTTCAAACAGCGTACCGGGCTTACACCCCGCGCCTGGGCTGAAGCCCGTCGCCAGCAGCGTCTGCAGGCCAACCTGCCTCGAGCGGAGACTGTTCTGGAAGCTGCGCTAGCCAGTGGGTATGGCAGCAGCCGCGCTGTCTATGAACAGCCCAACGCCCTGGCGCTGGCGCAACGTCGGCGCAAGGGTGCGGGAGAACACATCCGTTATGGCATTGCTGTCTGTTCACTTGGGCTGGTATTAGTCGCCAAGACCTCCCGTGGCCTCTGCGCCGTATTGTTTGGGGACGAGGCATCAGCGCTTAAACGGGAATTGGCCAAGCGCTTTGCCGCCGCCCATTGCGAGCATGACGACGCCGCCCTGGCCGATGAGCTTGCCCATGTCCATGCTCAGCTCGATAAGCCGACCCAGGTGCATGCCCTGCCGCTGGATATGCAGGGTAGTGCCTTTCAGCAACGGGTCTGGCAGGCCCTCATGCAGATCCCGCCCGGCGAGACCCGGCGCTACGGAGAGCTTGCTGTAGAACTGGACAGTCATCCACGCGCCATTGCCCGCGCCTGTGCCAGTAACACCCTGGGCCTGCTGGTGCCTTGTCATCGCGTCATCGGCGCCAGCGGAGCGTTGACCGGTTATCGCTGGGGCGTTGCGCGCAAGGAGACGCTACTCAAGCGCGAGGCCGAAATGATTGAAACGAGTAAGGCGCCGCCGCGGTCCATCTAGGTACAGGCCCTTCAAGGAGATCGTTATGCATAACCTGCACCGTTACGCCATTCACTACCGCTTTAATGGCGAGCCGCTCGAAGAACAGATGGAGAGTTTTGAACCCATCACTCAGGAGCAGGCCATCATGCAGCTACTGATCAAGCATGTCCCCGAGCCCACCGGTGTGGTGGATGCCCCTTGGGAGCTGCATGCTCAGCCTAGCATCGAGCGACGTGCCGTTGAGGTTGGGCTGAGTGATGTCTGTATTCAGGAAGTGGCCTGAGGCGCTGTATTGCGCCTCATAACCAGGCGCGCTATACCGCCTCGGAAGGCTCGCCGGCCTTCATTTGGGATTGCAGGTAATTTTCCAGCCCCAGCTTGTCAATCAGGCGCAGCTGTTGCTCCAGCCAATAGGCGTGGTCTTCCTCGGTGTCTTCAAGCTGTGCCACCAGGATTTCACGACTGACGAAATCACCCACGCTGTTACACAGCGCAACGCCTTGGGCCAGTGCCTCACGCACTTCGTATTCCAGCGCCAGATCGCTGCGCAGCATGTCCGGCACTGTATGGCCTACATTGATGTCCTTGGGGCGCATGTCCGGCTGCCCTTCCAAAAAGAGGATACGACGCAGCAGGGCATCTGCATGTTGGGTTTCCTCTTCCATTTCATGGTTGATGCGCTCGTAAAGGCGCAGATACCCCCAGTCTTCATACATACGGGAATGGATGAAGTACTGATCGCGTGCGGCCAGCTCACCACGGAGCAGGTCCTTTAGATAATCAATGACTTGCGTATGACCTTTCATGGTTACTACCTAATAAAATGATCGCACCGGGCCGAACATCAGGCTCAGCTCAGCCATGGCGGGGGTGGAGGCTCATCGCTGGACGACGGTGCCTCGGCCTCTTTACGAGCCGCTTGGCGACGTGCCTCTTCGCGCCGGGCATCTTCGATTTCGCGCATGACGGATGAAACATCGGTCTGCCCCTCGGGTTCAGCATAGATGCCCGTAAGCGGGGTGTGCGGGTATAGCTCGCCCTTCTGATAAAGCGCCCACATCTCCGGTGCATACCGGGTCTGCTTCAGCTCAGGCGCAAAACGCCCAAAATACTGGGCCATGTTTTCCACATCACGGGCGAGCATACGGAAGGCATGGTTGTTGCCCGCCGCATCGATTGCCTGAGGGAGGTCAATGATCATCGGCCCATCGGTCGCCAACAACACGTTGAATTCGGACAAGTCGCCGTGTACCAGTCCGGCACACAACATAAGCACCACCTGCCGGATCATCAGCTCATGATATTCACGGGCCTCGTCGGGCGTCAGGGTCACGTCATTCAAACGCGGAGCGGCATCCCCCCGCTCGTCCGTCACCAGATCCATCAGCAGGACGCCGTCCAGGAAGTCATGCGGTTTCGGTACGCGAACGCCGGCGCCAGCCAGCCGGTACAGGGCGGCAACCTCGGCATTCTGCCAGGCTTCCTCCCGTTCCTTTCTGCCGTATTTAGTGCTCTTGGCCATGGCGCGTGCCTGACGGCTATTACGCACCTTGCGACCCTCCTGATACTCGGACGCCTGACGAAAGCTGCGCTTGTTTGCTTCCTTGTAGACCTTGGCGCAACGGATCTCGTCGCCGCACCGAACTACATATACGGAGGCCTCCTTGCCGCTCATCAGCGGGCGCAGCACCTCATCAATCAGGCCGTCCTCGACCAGAGATTCCATGCGCTTGGGTGTTTTCATCTGTTTGTACGTTGATCACTTCTGGCCATACCTACATAACGTTATACGTCATGACGCACGGCTCAGCAAAAATCACTCGCACAAACGGCACCCTCTAGTCCGCACATAAGTTCATTTCATGGTGCTTGAAAAACCGATAGAACCGCTTGAGATCACCCTGGGCCTCCTCTAGCTCGATCGGCCTGAAGCGCACTTCATGGTGGGCGGGGCATTGCGCCAGCCGGCAGAGATCCAGCGGATGCACAAAGCCGAGGACCGGATATCCCCCCATGGTCTGACAGTCTGCCATGAGCACAATGGGCTGGCCTTCCGGCGGAACCTGCACCGCTCCGGCCAGAACCCCCAGAGACCACTGACGGACTGGCGCTGCAAGCGGTGCATCGCCCTGTAGACGAATCCCCATGCGATCGGCCTGAGGACTGATTCGCCAGGATGAACCAAAGAACCGATCCCGCTGCTCGACCGCAAAGGCTTCTCCATCGCCCCCGATGACCAGACGCAACACCGGAGACTCGCGGTAGTCGGGAATGAAGCGGCTCGCCGCACCCAGTGCCTTGTCGAAAGCCTCAAGCCCAGGGCTGCAAACCAGAATGTCATCGGCCTGCAACGCTTGACCATCGCCATTCAGGCCGCCCAGACCTTCGCGACGATGTGTGGCCACGCTACCCAGCACGGTCTTACCCCTGAAGCCACCCACTACGCCCAGGTAAGCGCGTTGCCCGGCCTGGGCAAATCCTAATTGCAGCCGCTGCCCGGCCTTCATGCAGAAGCGCGACCAGGCAGGAACCGTCTGTCCATCTACCGTCGCGCCCAGCGGCGCCCCGGTCAGCGCCAGCCAGGTATCGACCTGGGCTTCCAGCTCTACGCCACCCAGGGCAATTTCCAGGACCGGACTGCCATAGGAATTCTCGAGCAGATGATTGGCCCAGGCCGCCGCCTGACGGTCCATCGGACCTGATGTGGATACGCCCAGATGACGCCACCCATAACGACCGACGTCCTGCAGCAGGCTCAGCGGCCCCGGTTTTATGACTTTCAACCCTTTCATACCTGACCTCCCGCGGCGCGATAGGCGGCCTCGTCAACCGCAACGAACCGAACCTGATCGCCCACAGCAAGCGGACATGGCGGCTCGGCCTGTGCGTCAAAGAGCGGCCAGGCACTTAGTCCAAGGATATGCCAGCCCGCGGGTGACGCCTGGGGATAGATGGCAGTCATGCGCTCGGCAATCGCCACGCTGCCAGCCTCCACCCGAGGCCGTGGTGAGGCCAGTCGAGGCAGGACAATTCGCTCATCCAGCTCGCCCATATAGGCAAAACCGGGCGCAAAGCCGATGGCACCGACCAGATAATCGCGTCCGCTATGCAAAGCAATCAATTCCGCGACCGTCAGCGAGCAGGCCTTGGCCACCGGCTCCAGGTCCGGCCCGCAGTACCAGACGGGCACTTCATGCCGGCGTGAAGAGCTCTGCACGGTTTCCGGCTCCTTGCGCCACCGCTCGACGATCGCCGTGACGCGAGCCTGAATGTCCGTCAGGTCGTAGCGCAACAAGTCATAGTGAATGAGCAACGTGTTCCAGCCCGGCACCAGATCGATCACACCGTCGCCCAGTGTGTGTTCAATCAGAGCGGCCAGACGGGCAATACGTCCGGGGAGATCGGGCGTGGGTGTATCCGCCAGGGTCAACATCAGCGCCTCGGCGCCGTAGGGCTCAATCCGGATCATGCCGCATCCAGAGCCGCCCGCAGGCGACGTAATACAGCGAGTGACTCGGCGTTGTCTCCATGGACACACAGGCTGTCTGCCGTCAGGCACATGGGTTGGCCATCGAAACCGGGAAAGGCATCCCCGCGGGAAATGGCGATCGCCTGGGACAGAATACGTTCAGGATCATGATGGACCGCGCCCGTTTCCCGGCGAGGCGCCAATTGCCCGTCGGGCATGTAGGCGCGGTCGGCGAAGGCTTCACGCAGCAAGGGTACGCCGACTTTCTCCGCCAGCTGCTGCTCACGGGTGTTGTCCGTCTTGGCGAGCACCATAAGCGGTAGCCCCTCACGAAACTGCAAACAGGCCTCAAGCACGGCAGTGAGCAAGGTATCGTCACGCACCAGATCGTTATACAGGGCGCCGTGAGGTTTCACATATTGCACGGTCGTTCCTGCTGCGCGGCAGAGGGCATCCAGTGCGCCGATCTGATAGAGCACCAGCGCCTTCACCTCCTCCGGCGAGCACACCATATGCCGGCGGCCAAAGCCGACCAGGTCTGGATAAGCCGGATGAGCACCGATTCGAACACCATGCCTTACGGCCAGGGCTACGGTCTTCTGCATCGTCAGCGGGTCCGAAGCATGGAAGCCACACGCGAGATTGGCCTGGTCTACCAGTGGCATGGCATGAGCATCGTCGCCCATCGTCCAGGCCCCGAAGCTTTCGCCCATATCGCAATTCAGAAGGATACGCGTGCTCATATCAGGATTCCCTTGATGCGGAAAAACCAGTCTTTGAGGAAATCATGCCGGCTGTCCAACAAAACTTTCCGGCCCCCGGCGATAAGGCTTTGTTGCTTCAGGCCGGTAATGCCTGTTCAGGCCCCACCTGCGCACAGAAGCCGCCGACCACCTGCTGGCTGAGCGCCACAATGGCCTCGTTCAACGTCAGTCCCACGCCCGTATGCCAACTGGCATACACGGCAAACGGCGGCGGCGCCTCGAAAGGCAGAAGCGCCAGAGTCCCGTGCTTCAGCGCCTCGCTAACGAGGGCCGGGGGCAACGCACCAATGCCAAATCCGTCCCTGATCAACTGGATGATGGCCGCCGCCGAGTTGACGCAAGAGACCCGGGGCGTCGAAATCCTGTGCTGATGCAGAAAGTTAAGCAGGTCCTGATGGGGACGCGAATTACGCGAGAAGGTAATCAACCGCTCGCGGGCCAGCTCATCCAGACTGGTGTACGCGCGGTTGAGCGGCGAGTCGGTTGCAACCACCCAGCGGATGGGATAACTGGCCAGCTTCAGGTTACGCACGCTTTCGGCGCGCAAGAGATCGGTCTGGAATACCAGATCAAGCTGTCCCTTGAGCAGCTGGTCGCTCAAGTTGAGCGCTGTATCGGCCAGCAACTCGATTTCCACGTTTGGATGGGCGTCGGTTACACAGGTGAACAAGGCGCTCAGCCAGCTGTGGATGACCGTGTCCATGGCGCCGATGCGTATCCGTCCGCTCAGCCGGGTTTCCTGCCCAAGCACTTTGCGCAGGTCGTGCCAGGTATCGATCATCTGCTCGGCGTACCCCAAGACCTTCTGGCCATCGGCTGTCAGCGTGACGCCTCGTGGATCGCGCAGGAACAGCTGGACACCCAGCTCGCCTTCAAGCACGGCGATACGGCTGGAAATTGCCGCCTGGGTGCTGGACAGTTTTTCAGCTGTCAGCCGAAAGCTGCCCAGACGCGCCACCCAGACAAATGTTTCGAGAAAGCGAAGGTTCATGCTGGCTTACCATCCCCGTAGAGCATTTCACTCTACCCCCTTTGAACGACCTCTCACCACTGGCCGTCAGTCGCCTCGCCCCTGAAAGGCCACGCTTTTATCAATCAGCGGTGAACACTTTTATTTGTTGGACGTTCTTCACTATCCATACAAAAAATGGGGACGCTTCGCCTTGAGCGAGCCACTGCAGGTTTCTGGTATCGCAGATTGATACCTTCGGCGCGATCGTGCCCGTTGCAGTCATAACAAGAACTGACGCCGGCTCGGGCGGCGTAAACATCAAAGGAGGCGCTCCCGATCGCCTCCACACAGCCGTCAAACCCACCTGCCTGGGCATAACCGGCGAGGGAGACTCCCTATGCAAACCACAGTCAACCTGTGGCCACTGATCGGTGTGCTGGTCATCGTCATCGGCTTTGTGCTGCGCTTCAATCCCATGCTGGCCGTGGCCCTGGCAGCCCTGGCAACCGGTTTTGCGGCATCCATGCCGTTCGAGACCATTCTTGCCACTATTGGCGCCGGGTTCGTCAAGACACGTGCCCTGCCCCTCATCATCCTCCTGCCGCTTGCCGTAATCGGCCTTCTCGAACGGCATGGCCTGCGTGAACATGCCCAGAACTGGATTGCCAAGATCCGCACCGCCACGGTGGGCCGGCTCCTGATCTTTTACCTGTTTGTACGGGAGCTGACGGCTGCGCTGGGCCTGACCAGTCTGGGCGGGCACCCGCAGATGGTACGTCCACTGCTCGCGCCCATGGCCGAAGGGGCTGCGGAAAACCGCTACGGCAAGCTGCCGGAGAAAATTCGCTACAAACTGCTCGCCTTGTGCGCTGCTACCGATAATGTCGGCCTGTTTTTTGGTGAGGACATCTTTGTCGCCTTTGGTGCCATCGCCCTGATGCATACCTTCCTGCTCGGCTCCAATATCGATGTCGAGCCGCTGCACATTGCGGTCTGGGGCATTCCTACCGCCATTTGTGCGTTCATTATCCATGCCATTCGCCTCAAGCGCTTCAATAGCCAACTGGAGCGCGAGCTGGGCGGAAAACGTCCGGACGCCGACCATACGCCTATCGGCCGTCAGGAGTGATGCCATGATCCTCTCGATTCAATACCTTTACTGGCTGGCCGGCATCATCCTGGCAATCACGGCAATCATGACCTTTGCCGATCGCGCTCATCCCAAGCGCTGGACGACAGGTTTTTTCTGGGCGCTGTTCAGCCTTGTTTTTTTGGTAGGCGATCTATTACCGCCCGCCTGGGTAGGCGTAGGCGTGCTGGTCATGGCCGTCATTGCAGGTACAGGTGGCGTCGGACTGGGCAAGCATGGGGAATTGCCTGCTGAAAAACGCCAAGCCAGTGCGCTGCGCCTCAAGAACAAATTGTTCATTCCCGCCCTGGCCATTCCGCTGGTCACCGTTATCGGCTCGGTAGTGGTCAAGGACGTGCAGGTCGGTGGTCTTCCACTGCTGGATCCTAAAAATACGACCTTTGTCTCCCTGGGTGTCGGCTGTCTGGTTTCTCTGGCCCTCGCCTGCTGGCTGACGCGCGATACGCCTGTGCAATCCATGCGCGAATCACGCCGCTTGACCGAGGCCCTGGGCTGGGCCCTGGTACTGCCGCAGATGCTCGCCATGCTGGGGCTCCTGTTCAACGATGCCGGCATTGGCAAGGCCGTCGCACACCTCACCACCTCTTATATCAATATGGATTTCCGCTTCGTGGCGGTAGCCGTGTATGTCGTGGGGATGGCGCTGTTTACCATCATTATGGGTAACGGCTTTGCGGCTTTCCCGGTGATGACAGGCGGTGTGGGCGTTCCGGTTCTGATCGGGCAGTACGATGCCAACCCCGCAGTGATGGCGGCTATAGGCATGTTTTCAGGCTACTGCGGCACGCTGATGACACCTATGGCAGCCAACTACAACATCGTGCCAGCCGCCCTGCTGAATCTGCCGGACAAGAATAGTGTCATCAAGGCACAAATCCCCACCGCCTTGAGTCTATTGGCAGTTAATATCATGCTGCTATATATCCTGATGTGAGGACCACCATGACTACCATCCTGTTGACCGGATTCGAACCGTTCGAGAACGAGCCCGTGAATCCTTCCTGGGAGGCCGTGCGCCAACTGGATGGTCTGAATCTGGGCAATGCCTACATCATCACGCGCCAGCTGCCGTGCGTCTTTGGTGCTGCCTTGGTCTCGCTGGATCACATGCTGGCAGCTCATCGGCCCGCCCTGGTGATTGGTGTAGGCCAGGCCGGGGGGCGTACGGACCTGACCCTCGAGCGCATAGCCATCAACGTGAACGATGCCCGTATTCCCGACAATAATGGTCAACAACCCATCGATACACCTGTAGTGCCAGGCGGTCCGGCGGCCTATTTCTCGACGCTACCTATTAAAGCCATTGTACGGGCACTCAGGGATGCCGGTATTCCTGCCTCGGTATCGCAGACGGCTGGCACATTTGTCTGCAACCATGTGTTTTATGGACTGATGCACCGGCTCGCCGGCACGAATGTGCGCGGCGGCTTCATCCATATCCCTTATCTGCCCGAACAAGCGGCCCGGCATCCAGGCCAGCCCTCCATGGCACTCGAGACCCTGGTAGCGGGCCTTGGAATAGCCGTGAAGGCGGCTATGATGACGCCCAACGACCTCAAGGAAACCGGTGGACAACTGAACTAGCTGTTTACCGTTACGCGGAACAACGGCTGTGCAGTGCAAGGCTCAAAAGGACAGTCCTTCACCGATCCCACGCAGGCCTCACCAGTTCCAGGCCGTGGTTTCCCTTGTAACCCGCCCGCTCCGGGGATGACCAGCCTGCCAGTAGGGTGTCATCCAGCGAATAAACCTCAACGCCCAGAGGGCGGCAGACGGACAGCGGGTCTTGCGCGTCCGGCCCCCACAGCGCAACGGACAGATCACCACCCGGGCAGGTCGACAGAGCGCACAGCACGTCGATCTCCGTGAAAAACTCCAGGTAGTCTCCTTGCTTCGCCGGGCAGGCCTTCATGAAATACATGTCCTCATCGTTAAGCCCGGTCACCTGAAAAATGTTCAGCACATCATGTACATCAAACTCGGTCAGCCCGTAGGGCAATACCGCGCGGGTCAGGTTCGAATGGCAGTGATGATGGAAATCTTCTCCGGTCAGGAGCTTGTTGACGTAAGGATCGCAGCGGGTACCCAGCAGGTCATGAATGCGTCCGCCATGTTCGTCGATGCCATAACTAGCCAGGGTGTCGTCCGTGATGGTGACCATTGGCCGCAGAAAGGGCAGGTTCGACCACAGTCGATCATAGATAGACACATGAGCGCCCTGTAGCTGACGGGTACGGGCTGCCCATAGCCGCTCCCGTGGATCATGGGCATTCCAGATATTGAAGTCGCCCACTTGCGGCCCTACAGGCGTCGTCACTCGAAAGACATGCCCGGCCGGCACCCGCCACGCACGACCGGTACGGATCGGAACGTCAAAGGACTCAATAAGCGTCCGCTTGTCCTTGCCCTCCCGAATACGGTCATAGAAGGCCGTATCCACCGACAGGGCCGAACCATGACTTGCTTGATAGGCAGCAGGGTAATGCTTATACATGTCAGCTCCTTTCCCAAAGAAAAATCACTACACACAGGTAATGCCATGCCGATGGCGCACCCTCAACACTAGCCCTGCCGCCCCTGCCCGGCCAGTACTGTTTTCTCAGCCATGAAACATGATGATCGGTAAGCCTTTACACTAGGGGTTCTGCTGACTGGAGCCCTTATGTCCACCCTGCTTGCCGATTGGCGCTACCGTCCAATGCATCGTCGTGTCTGGCTGCTGGCCGGCCCGATGATTCTGTCCAACCTGACCGTACCCCTCGTGACCCTGCTAGATAGCGCCATCGCCGGTCATCTGCCGGATGTACATGATCTGGGCGCCGTGGCGGTGGGGGGAAGCCTCTACACTACAATGGTCGCGGTGCTGGGCTTCCTACGCATGGGAACGACCGGCTTCGCTGCGCAAGCCAGCGGCCGTAAGGATGGCAGTGCGCTTCGGCAAATTCTGTTGCAAGGTCTGTTGCTGGCCTGTGTGCTGGCGCTGGGGTTGATCGGCCTTTCACTGCTAGGCCTTCCTCTGCTGCTGAACAGCATGACCTCCTCGGCAGCGTTGAGCGAAGCCACCGAGCGCTTTTTCCAGATTCGCCTGTTGGGTCTGCCTGCCGCCCTGTCGAGCTATGCCCTGATCGGCTGGCTGCTGGGCACCCAGAATGCGCGTGCGCCGCTGGCGATGCTGCTGACCACCAACATCGTCAATCTGCTGCTCGACGTGTTGTTCGTGTTCGGCTTTGGCTGGGGCATTCGCGGTATTGCAGCAGCAACCGCCCTGGCTGAGTGGTTCGGCGTGGGGCTTGGCCTATGGCTGGCGCGCCAGACACTGCATCACATGGCAGGCGCGGTTCGCATCGCGCGACTCAAGCGCTGGTCCACCTGGCGCCCCCTGCTGGCGGTTAACCGCGATATCTTTATCCGCTCGCTGGCCTTGCAAGGCGTCTTCTTTCTGATCACATTTCAGGGCGCACGTTTAGGTAATGCCACGGTGGCCGCTAACGCCCTTCTCCTCAATGGCCTGATGGTGACCGCATTCGCCCTGGATGGACTTGCCCATGCGGTGGAGGCGTTGGCAGGGCACGCCATTGGGGCTCGTGATCGCAAGGCCCTCCGGCAAACCCTGGTCATTGCCGCCGGCTGGTCGCTGCTGGCCAGTCTCTTATTTGCCCTGGGGTTTGCCTTGTTCGGTGCACGCTTCATCGACTTGCAAAGCGATCTTCCCGCGGTACGTGAAGCGGCTTATACATATCTTCCGTATCTGGCCGCACTGCCAGTCATTGCCATGAGCAGTTACCTGCTGGATGGGCTGTTCATCGGAGCAACCCGAGCCCGGGAAATGCGCAATGCGATGGTCATTGCCGTCCTGCTCGCCCTTCCGCTAGGCATTGCGCTCAAAGACCTGGGCAACCATGGGCTGTGGTTGTCGTTTCTGGGCTTCATGGCCTTGAGAGGTATCGTCCAGAGCTTTCAGGCCTGGCAGATGACCAGACGCAACGCCTGGATACCTGATCAGCACCCTCAAGACCCTTCTTGATGCCTAGCAAAGTTGGCACAGCTAGCCCGGCGGAGAGATGACAGCCGGGCTTCGCCCCTCACCTCCTACACGCCGCCTATTTTCCTTGGCAACACCGCGCGTTTCCAAGGGTCATATCAAGCGGAACGCCTTCTGGAACAAGGTTATCGCACCTACCTGCCACAGGATTCACCATGCACGCTGCGCCTGCACACCCTCGTGAAGCCGAGCGCCAAAAAGCGCTGGAGTCGCTTGAAATACTGGATACCCCGGCGGATGCCTATATGAATGCCCTGGTGCGGATTGCGCGGGACCTGTTCAAGGTCGACCGAGTGCTGATCAGCTTGATCGACCGTGAACAACAGTGCATCAAGGCCCACAGTGGATCACCCTTCAGCGCTACAGCACGCAGTGTTGCCTTTTGTGCCCATGCCCTGCTCGATACCCATCGCCCGCTGATCGTACCGGACGCCTTGAGCGATGAGCGTTTTGCATCCAACCCACTGGTGATCGAGCCCCCGTACATACGGTTTTATGCAGGGCATCCCCTCGTGGCGCCATCAGGTCTGCCCATTGGCACCTTGTGCCTGATGCATTCCGAGCCCAGGCAGCTGACGGCTCGGGAGCGTGACCGCCTGAGAGACCTTGCCCAAATGGCTGACGGCTACTTGAAACTACGCAGCCTTTCAGAGCAGACCCGCTACCTGCGCACCGTTATCTCACGCGAGCGCCGCAGGGCGATGCTCGATCCGCTGACACAATTATGGAATCGTGCGGCGCTGGAACACTTCTATCCGGTCGAGCAAGCTGCCGCGCGGCGCAACAACGAGCGAATCGGCGCATTGTTCATCGACCTGGATCACTTCAAGGCAATCAACGATCAGCATGGCCATGCCGCAGGCGATCAGGTGCTTGTCGAAACCGCCCACCGGATCGCCACCACGCTTCGCCCCCATGACCTGTTACTCAGACTGGGAGGTGAAGAATTTGCCGTGATTACCCGCATCGACAAGGCGGAGCAGCTGGATGGCATCGCGGAACGCATACGCTTTGCCATTGCCGATACTCCCTTTTTGACCGTCAACGGCCCTGTTGCGGTTACCACCAGTATTGGCGGTGCAAATGGGGATGCCGATGAGCCTGCCGAGTCACTGTTGAAACGCGCTGATGCGGCTCTTTATCAGGCCAAGCATGAGGGCCGTAATCGAGTCGTGATGGCCTCTGAATCAGGTTCCCAAGGAACCTGACGGGCATTTATCGGCCCAAACAAGAGACCCCGTATCCACTGGAGGACGCCTGTATGCCTGAAGCTGATGACTATCCCAAGGACGATACCCAGTCTGAAACCCTGGATGACACGACGCCGGAACACAGCAAGAAAGAGAACATCGACAAGATCAAATATGACTCTGACGACATCATTCCTCCTGGCGTCTGGTAATTCACCTCTGAACGGGTAAGCCTGGGTTCCCCTCCCGGCTTACCCGGCGACTGCACCACTTCTTTCAACATCGCTGACATGAGGTATGATGCGCGTCATCATCACTCACCCTTACGTCGGAATGTCATGTAATGCGCAAGTCAGGGTATCTGCTAGGCGTTATCGCTTCGCTGCATGCAGGCCTTTCCCAAGCCGTAGACGGCTATAAGGATTTGCACTTTGGTGATAGCAAGCAAACGGTACTGGAAAGCAAGATCTGCGCCCTGACACCACGTACTGCACCTATCGAGGGGCTGGAGTATTACAGCTGCCCCGATCTTAAGCTGGGCAAGGATAGCCTTGAGGCTGGGCTGTTCTTTATCGACAACCGCTTCTTGCGCCTTTCGATTGTCACGCCGGTTGAAAAGAGCTTTCTCATTGCTCAAGGTCTGACCGAGAAATACGGGCCACCCTCCTCGCAATCGCCGTCCGATCACTTCATCAAATTGGAAAGCCAGCCCAACAGTCATGCGTTCATGGCGTTCGATAACAATACGGTGTTCTATAGGTTTTCCACCAACGCAGACATGAAGCGGCAGGCACTTCTGATCTACACCTCACCCGATTACGAGAAAATCCTCGTCAAACAGCAGCTCAAGGGCATCAATCCAGACCTCTAGACTGCCAGTGAGCACTCCAGCGTGCAGATGTCCAGCCTCAAATGCTGATTTGGCGATCTGCCAGACAGAACAGCGAAATCTTTTCAAAGCGCCACGGAACAATAGCACATCGCCATTGTCAGACCTCGTCGCTGGAGTTGTGATTGTTCCATAAACACGTTTTTATCTTGTTATAAAACCCGTTCTTTATTCAGGGTTTTATTGGCGTATTTAATTTTGCCAATAACAATAAGCGTGTGCAGGTCTGGCCAGACTTTAAAGCAAATCCGATTGTCGGAATTATTTTTTCAGACTTTTCACTATACGTTTCACATTCTAATTTATGATGGCTTTACGATCTCGCGTTGTTATTAAAGCGGCCAAGCCTGATCAAGGAAGCGGAACTCCTCAGGAACAGGGATGAGCAGTTGGATCCCAACTTACTACCTCTAAAAAATCGTCTTAGTTTCAACCTTTGAATCAAGGATAGTTCAATGAATAACCGAAATGTGTGGGTCGATTATGCCAAAGCCATTGGCATAATCCTGGTTGTCTATGGCCATGTGCTCCGCGGGCTTTTAAATGCCGGCATCATCAAGACCGATGTCGAGACGCACATGCTTGTGGACAGCATCATCTACAGCTTCCACATGCCGTTGTTCTTCTTCCTGTCTGGCCTGTTTTTCTTCAAATCGCTAACGAGTCGCGGCGGCAAGGGTGTATTCGTCAACAAGCTGGACACGGTTGTCTACCCTTTCCTTGTCTGGTCAATCCTGCAGGGCGTGATTGAAGCCTTTCTCTCTCGCTATACCAATGGCGATGTGACGCTGGGTGAGGTGTTCTCCCTCTTGTGGCGGCCCAGAGCGCAGTTCTGGTTCCTGTATGCGCTGTTCTTTGTATTTGTTTTGTCCATCGTGCTGTACGGCAGCAAATCGAAGAAGGTTTTCCTACCCATTTTCCTGCTATCCGCCGTGGCCTACGGGCTCCAGCAATACGCGCCGCGCCAGATGCTGGTCGACTTTCTGATCCAGAACTTCGTGTTTTTCGCCTTTGGCGTCTGGTTTACCAATATTGCTGCTGCCATCGAAGCGCAGCCAGGTCGCATAGCAGCCTTTACGCTTCTGGTTACAGCGGGACTGGAGTATCAGTTCCATATCATCTCGCATCACACTTATACCGACCGCGGATGGATGTCGCTGATGGTGGCGCTATCGGCCATTCTGCTGGTTACGAGCCTGTCCATGCTGCTGGCCCGTAAACCTGTTCAGTGGTTCATTACCATCGGCACGCTGTCCATGCCGATCTACCTCATGCATATCCTGGCCGGGAGCGGCGTACGCGTTATCCTGAGCAAGTTCCTGCATATCGATAACGTCTATCTGCATATTTTTGCAGCGTGCCTTGTTGGCATTGTCGTACCGATTATTGCTGCCAAAATCATGCTGAAACTCCATATGGACTATATGTTCCAGGCACCAAAGTTAAACTTCCTAAAAAAGCACCCAAAGCAGCCGAGTAACGATACACCCTCGGTTGCTTCCTAAAGCGTTAACTAAAAGCCCCGCTAATTATATTGGCGGGGCTTTTTTATTCTCCAAACACTTACTATTATCCAGCAGTATTAATTCCCTAAAACAAAAACAGTGAGTGGATAATTAATGCCTTCAGATCTGGATACTTTATTAAAAGAACTGGAAACCTTTGGGGAAGTTAACGATAGCCGTACGCATGAGCGGCCAAGTCGCATGCTGAACATCACACGTGATACGGGTGAGTTTCTTTATGTCATGGTTCAGGCTACCAATGCCAAGCGTGTCTTGGAAATCGGGACTTCTAATGGCTACTCCACTTTGTGGCTGGCAAAAGCGGCTCATACAGTGGGCGGAACCATTCGCACCGTGGAGCTTTCCGAAGCCAAAATCGAGCTGGCACGGCAGAACTTCAAGCGCTCCGGGCTCGAGGCGCTGATAACACAGCTTCACAGTGACGGCGGTGCCATCCTGGCTGCACAGGACAAGTACTCACTGGACCTTGTGTTTCTTGATTCCGAGCGCTGCCAATATTGTGGCTGGTGGCCTGACCTCAGAAGAGTCCTGCGCCCGGGCGGCCTTCTGATCGTGGACAATGCCTTGTCCCATGCCGATGAAATGGCGGCCTTCAAAGCTCTGGTTGAGAGCGATCCGGACTTTTCGACTTGCCTTGTGCCGGTAGGCAAAGGTGAGTTTCTGGCAACCCGTCGGCCATGAACCTGCCCTGCCGGGAGCACTGCGCTCCCGTGCAGAGGTTTACGCCGTCAGATTGTCCCTTTGCCAGATGAGTACGGTGTCGGCTGATGAGCCGATGTGCTTTGCTCGAGGGACGGAACCTCGAAAGTTACAGTACCCGGCGGGTTTGTGGCCGAGACACCGGAGTAATGCCCGGAGAGATTATGGGGCTCAATAGCCTCACCGTTGAAGCGTTGGGTTGCGATTGTATAGCGCTGACCGGAGCGCCCAAGACGCTGACTCCATGACTGACCCTGAGAAACCCCATCGCCAGTATCGGATTCTTTGGCTGTCTGCAGTAAGTCCCGGGTATCCATCACATCACCGCTCGTAGAGCCGACCGGGGTTTCAACAGAAGCATCGCGATCTGCTGCCAGGGCGGTGTAGCTTACGGTATTGATTACTGCAAACGCTGCCATTTTCTGAAAGAGATTCATAATGCTGTCCTCGCTGGCCATGAATGAGCAAGCAGGGTCAGAGTAGAAAAAGAGCCCTTAACAGCGTCTGAATTGCGGCTTAATACAGGCTGAACAAAGCCTGCATTAGCGAGAGAAGAGAACTGGCCAACGGTAAATGACCATTGGCCAGTCGGTCATCAGGCGTCCTGATGGTAACGGGTAACGCGCTCGACTTCTTCTTTGGAGCCGAGGAAGACGGCTACACGCTGATGCAGGCCTTCCGGTTGCACTTCCAGAATACGCTGGTAACCATTGGTGGCCGCACCGCCTGCTTGCTCGACCAGCATAGCCATCGGGTTGGCTTCGTACATCAGACGCAGCTTGCCGGGCTTTTCCGGTTCACGAGCATCACGTGGGTACATGAAGATACCGCCACGGGTGAGAATACGATGCACATCGGCCACCATGGAGGCAATCCAGCGCATGTTGTAATTTTTCTCCAGCGGGCCTTCCTTGCCAGCCAGCAGCTCGCTTACGTAACGCTGTACCGGCGGCTCCCAGTGACGCTGGTTGGACATGTTGATAGCGAACTCGGCAGTTGTCTCAGGAATGGAGATGTTTTCGTGTGTCAATACGAAGCTGCCCAGCTCACGGTCCAGGGTAAAGCCTTTGACGCCATCACCCAGGGTCAGAATGAACATGGTCTGAGGACCATAGATGGCATAGCCTGCAGCGACCTGCTCAGTGCCCTTTTGCATGAAGGCTTCTTCAGTGGTATCACCGTAGGTGGCACCCCCATGATCCTTACGCAGAACGGAGAAAATAGTGCCAACCGACACGTTAACGTCAATGTTGGAGGAGCCGTCCAAGGGATCGAACATCAGCAGATAAGCACCCTTGGGGTACTCACCGGGGATCTGGTGAACCTGGTCCATCTCTTCGGACGCCATGCCCGCCAGGGTGCCGCCCCACTCGTTGGCTTCAAGCAGGATTTCGTTGGACAGGACGTCCAGCTTCTTCTGAACTTCGCCCTGAACGTTTTCAGTGCCCATGCTGCCCAGTACGCCACCTAGCGCACCCTTGGATACCTCATAGCTGATTCGCTTGCAGGCACGGCCTACGACTTCGATCAGAAAACGCAGATCGGCTGGGGTTTTATGACTACGGGTCTGTTCGATCAGATAGCGGCTCAGCGTAATACGGGACATGTGAGGCTCCGGTAGAAAAGGTTCGCGCAGTGTAGCGCGGATGCTCAAGCTCCGTCTCAAGCGAAGCGGCCTACAAGCCCCCACCCAACGTTCTGATTGTTCGAGAGACAAGGTCTGCACGCCGCTAGGGACGCAGCAACTCCACGGCTATGCTAACACCGCGGCCGAGCGCTAGGCTTTCGGCGCTGGAGTAGACTGCATGACCGGCTTCCAGTTCAGGTCGTGCGCTATCTAGAATGAGCGACCAGTGATGGCCGTCACGAGATAGCGCTAACCGACACGTCTGAGGATGGTTAAGCGGCTGGAAACAGAGCCATAACCGCTCTGCCCTGAGGTGCCCGGCACCGTTCATGGGCGAGAGCACCAGTGCCAATGGCGCAGATTCAGGCCTATTCCAACCCGCCTCGTCCAGGGGTTCACCCTCTGCATCGAGCCATTGCACACTAACCCAGTCACCGTGAGCGGGGCGCCCGATGAAGTGCTCGGCTTGCAACGCCTTGTATTGACGACGCAGCGCAGCCAGCCGGGCGACAAAATTGATCTGGCGTTTGCCGGTTGGGCTGCTGGCAAGTGCCCAGTCCAACCATGACAGCGGATTATCCTGAACATAGGCATTGTTGTTGCCATGCTGAGTGCGACCGAATTCGTCGCCAGCCGTCAACATCGGCGTGCCACCTGCCAGCAGCAGCGTTGCCAGCAGGGCACGCTGATCAGCTGCACGCTGCTCATTGATGTGGGGATCGTCGGTCGGGCCCTCGGCACCGTTGTTCCAACTGTGATTGTCCTGAGTCCCGTCGCGATTTTCTTCGCCATTGGCTTCATTATGCTTATGTGCATAAGTCACAAGGTCTGCCAGCGTGAACCCATCATGAGCCGTCACAAAGTTGATGCTGGCGTCGATGTTCCGGCCGTGCCGGTCATACAGATCGGCGCTTCCTGACAATCGGGTCGCCAGTGCGCCACGCATGCCGTCGTCGCCCCGCCAGAACTTGCGAACATCGTCGCGAAAATCATCATTCCATTCAGCCCAAGGGCTGCGGAACTGCCCGACCTGATAGCCGCCCGGGCCAATATCCCAAGGCTCGGCGATCAGCTTGACCTGTTTTAGGATCGGATCTTGGGCAATGGCCAACATGAGTGGCGCGTCGACGCTAAAGCCGGTCTCAAGCCGTCCAAGTGCGGGCGCCAGATCGAAACGGAAACCGTCTACACCTGCCGCCTGCACCCAGTAGCGCAGCGAGTCCATTGTCAGCCTCAGCCCTGGCTCGCGTTGCAGCGCCAGGCAATTACCGCAACCTGCATCATTGATGTAAACCGAAGGATCATCCGGATGCAGCCGGTAATAGCCTCGGTTATCCAGTCCTCGCATACAAAAGGTCGGACCCAGCTCGTCACCTTCACCGGTGTGGTTGAACACCACATCAAGGATGACTTCGAACCCTGCCGCATGCAGCGCTGCCACGGTTTCACGTAACTCAATAATGGCGTCACGTCCTGCCAGACGGGGGTCGACAGCCATCATGGTGACGGGGTTATAGCCCCAATAATTGCCAAGCCCAAGCTTGGGCAAATGCCGATCATCCGCCCAGGCCCCAATAGGGAGCAGCTCCAGCGTAGTCACGCCAAGCTTTTGCAGATACTCGATCACGGCAGGCTGCCGAAGCCCGGCCAGTTTGCCACGCATGGTTTTAGGAACTTTGGGATGCTGCATGGTCATGCCACGCACATGCAGCTCATAGATGAGGCTTTGGCTACCCCTGTAACGCGGGCCTTCCAGCTCAAGCGGTGTTAGCGGTGCCTGAACAATGGCTTTGGGAACATGAGCCGCGCTGTCGCGATGGTCTGGGCGATCATGGTGGTCTGGATCGAAGCCATAGACACTGGGATGCAGCACGAACGGGCGGTCTACCGCTTTGGCGTAAGGATCGACCAGTAGCTTATGAGGGTTGAAGTAAAGTCCTTGAGAAGGCTGATAGGCGCCATAAGCCCGCAGCCCATAACGCTGCCCCGCCTTACCTCCCGGAAAATGCCCATGCCAGACACTGCCTGTCTTTTCGTGGAAAACGAGTCGATGGGTTTCATGCTCGCCCTTGGCATCGTACAGGCAGAGTTCTACCCGCTCGGCCTCTGGCGCCCACACGGCAAAGTTGATGCCATCGCCGACCAGTGTCGCGCCCAGTTCAGCAGGGTTTCCGATTTCGAGATGAGTCACGTGGCGGGGCACAGAAAATCTCCGTAAAGCAGAAAAAAGCCGGCACGCGAAAGGTGCCGGCTATTGAGACTTATAAGACTTGCCAGATATCCGTGGCGTATTCACGAATGGTTCGATCGGAGGAGAACCAACCCATACTGGCCGTGTTGAGTACCGCTGAGCGCCACCACTCGTCCGGCTGATTCCAACGCTCCTCGACTGCCACCTGAGCATCCCAGTAGGCATCAAAATCAGCACAGACCAGGAAGCGGTCGTGCCAGGTCAGCACGTCCAGCAGCCCGTTATAGCGAGAGGGATCATCCGGTGAGAACTGCCCGCTGCGAATGGCCGAAAGCACGGCCGACAGCCGTGGCGAGCTGTTGATGATGTCCGAAGAGTTGCCCCCCATGCGCTGGCGCTCTTCAACCTCGGCCGCCTTGAGGCCAAAGATGAACATATGTTCCTGACCGACAAACTCACTCATTTCAACGTTGGCGCCATCGAGCGTGCCAATGGTAAGTGCACCGTTCAGGCCAAATTTCATATTGCTGGTGCCTGACGCCTCGAGACCCGCTGTGGAAATCTGCTCGGAAAGGTCGGCCGCCGGGATAATGACTTCAGCCAGGCTCACATTGTAGTTAGGCAGGAACACCACCTTGAGCAGGTCACGAATGGACGGGTCATTATTAACCACCTTGGCCACGTCGTTGGCCAGCTTGATGATGAGCTTGGCCTGGTGATAGCTGGCAGCTGCCTTGCCCGCAAAAATCTTTACACGAGGCGTCCATTGCCCGTTGGGGTTGTCCTTGATGGCCTGATACAGCGCAATGGTCTGCAGCAGGTTCATCAGCTGCCGCTTGTATTCATGGATGCGCTTGATCTGCACATCGAAGATGGCGTCGGTACTGAGGGAGACGTCCAGCGTCTTTTTCACCAGCTCGGCAAAACTGTTCTTGTTATGCAACCGCTGGTGGGCAAAACGCTCTCGAAAATTGGCATCGTTGGCATAGGGCTTGAGCCGGGGGAGCGATTTTTCAGGATCGTGCTGGACATCCTCGCCCAATACATCCACCAGAAGATCGGTCAACGCAGGGTTGGCCTGATAGAGCCAGCGGCGGAAGGTAATGCCGTTAGTCTTGTTGTTGATTCGATCCGGGAAGAGCCGGTGCATGGAGCGGAAGACGGTCTTGCGCATCAGCTCGGTATGCAATCCGGACACACCGTTGACCTTGTGCGAACCAATAAAGGCCAGGTTGCCCATACGTACCCGACGGCCGTGGCTTTCATCGATCAGGGACACGTAAGACAGCATGGAGCCATCTGTCTCGCCCCGTGCACGGAGCGAGTCGAGGAACTGGGCATTGATCATGTAGATGATCTGCATGTGGCGCGGCAGGAGGCGCTCCATCAGATAGACCGACCAGGTTTCCAATGCTTCTGGCAGAAGGGTGTGGTTGGTATAGGACAGCGTATTGACGGTGGTGCTCCAGGCAGCGTCCCATGGCAGACCGTACACATCCACCAGCAAGCGCATCAACTCGGCTACGGCAATGGCCGGGTGAGTATCATTGAGCTGGATGGCCGCGTATTCGGGCAGGCTCATGATGTCGCCGTGCTGCTTGATATGGCGCCGGGTAAGATCCGCCAGCGAGGCGGCCACGAAGAAATACTCCTGCCGCAGGCGCAGCTCCTGCCCCGCCTCGGTGCTGTCGGCCGGATACAGCACCCGAGAGATGCTTTCAGCCCGGGCCTGATCCGCTACGGCCCCGACGTGGTCACCTGCGTTGAAAGTGTCCAGCTTGATGTTTTCCAGCGGGCGGGAGCGCCACAGGCGCAGCGTATTGGCCCCTTCCCCACCCCACCCCATGATGGGCGTGTCATAGGCAACCGCACGAACTTTCTCACCCGGCGTCCAGACCTGGCGCAAGGAGTTGCCTTCATAGGGCGTGACATGACCGCCGAACCCGATCTCGTACACGACCTCGGCACGCTCGAATTCCCACGGATTACCGAAATCAAGCCAGTTCTCCGGCTGCTCGTGCTGGAAGCCATCAGCGATGACTTGGCGGAACAGGCCGTGCTCGTAGCGAATACCATACCCATGGGAAGGAATACCCAGCGTCGCCATGCTTTCCATGAAGCATGCCGCCAGACGGCCCAGACCACCATTACCCAAGGCAGCGTCCGGCTCCAGTCCGCGGATACGCTCAAGGTCAACACCCAGGTCTGCCAGTGCGCGACGGGTTTCCTCCAGTATGCCCAGATTGGACAGGCTGTCGATCAGCAGGCGGCCAATGAGAAACTCCAGGGACAGGTAATAGACGCGCTTCTGGTTGGCCCGGTAAGCCTCACGCGTCCGACTCATCCAGCGATCGACGATATAGTCACGCGTCGCCAGGGCAGTCGCCATGAACCAGTCATGATCCAGGGCGTGCTCGGGGTCCTTGCCTACGTCATAGGTCAGCTTGGAAAGAATGTTTGAACGCAGAGCAGCAACTTCGTTGGGCGAGATAAAACGGGCTCTCGTCATCTAGTAACAACCTCGGCATAACGAACACTGATAGGCTGACCGGCAAGCGTGTCTGGAAGGTATTGGGAGACACATAGACCGGCCCATGATTAAGGGTGCATACCTGTCTTTGTAGGTCGAAACGGCAAATAGGTCCAAGGAATCGACGACTTTTTATGCGCCGACTCCCATTTCAGACCTCTTTATTACCACTGCCACGACACGCTGAGGCCTACAGACTGCTGGGCATCGTCTTCCCGGCTCTTGCGATAGGAATAGCTCGCACGCACTGCCACATCGTCGGTCAGCTGCTGGCTAACCCCTAGCGAAGCACGGTCCAACCGATCCGATGGCGTATAGCCCTGCAACGTATAGCTGAGTCCTGGCAGGTCAACCTGAGACATCGTAAGGTCCTGCGTACTGTCCTCGAATTCCTTTTCCCGAGCTACTTCTGCGAAAACCTGCGTTCTGGTGGTCAGCTCGAACTGCCCCTGCAGACCAGCGCCCAGGCGCCGCGAGCGGCGCTTTTGCTCGTCGATGTTCAGCGCCGTTGCTCGATCACTGTTTTCCGAATAACTGTCCACGGTAATTCGCGCGTAGTCGGCACTGATGAACGGCGACAGGTGCCAGGCGCTTTGTGGCTGGGCCAGATCAAAGCCCAGCCGCCCACTTGCCGCCCACAGATGACCGTTGGTATCGCCTTTTTCGCTACGCTCAGTCGGCCCCAGGGCGAAGGTACGCTTGAGATCGTGGTAATCCAGGTGTCCCCCGGTCAAGGCCAGGTCGGCCCACCAGTGATTCTGCTGATATTGCGCGAAGGCGGTAGCGAAATAACTGCGCAGGTCATAGCGAGAATCAGCAGCACCCACGTTCAGATCCTGCTTGTAAAACCCGGCGGCCACGCCCACACGCCAATAGTCATTCAGGCGGAAACTGCCTCCCAAGTCCAGGCTGTAGCCGTCGCCATCACCGCTCACGCTGCTGGACTGTCCATCAAAGTTCTGACGCAACCCGCCCGGCGATACGAAGGAATTCCATGTGCCTACTGGCTGCCAGTGATTGCGGTCACTCAGCCATTGCGAATACAGCTGTCCCTGATGGGCAGTCAGCGAACCGTAGGCCATTTCCGGCAGCAAGGTCAGCTCCCAGGGGGCCGCCAGAATTGAATAGGCATAGTCGGCGATCAGGCGCTGACCAGTAATCGTAGGATGCACACGGTCGTTGTAGAGCAACCGGGTCGGATCAGGGTTGGTGCTGTCGAGGCCGTAAACAGCGTTCTGCTGCGTGCAGTCATCGAAACAGGTAGCCGTCAGGTTCTGGTCGGCCGCCAGGCCGTAACGGGCAGGATCGGCCAACACTTCACTCAGAAGTCGTGGCACATTCAATGGAATGATTTGCGCATCAATGGTGGAAAGCTGTGACACCAGCTGATTGTTGAACACAGCACTGAGCTGGGACGCAGCCGCTTGCTGCGGGGTTCCGCTCAAGGCAGGCGTAAGGCCGATATCAGGCAGCAGCCAGACCATGATGTAGCGGGCACCGGCCTGCTGCAATGCGCTGGCACTGGCAGCCAGTTGATTGGCCGCTGTCTGGGCGGTTGCAGGCGATGTGACCACACCCTGCAGGAAGTCATTTCCCCCTCCCGTCAGGTAATACAATGCGTTGGAATCAAGGCCTTGGCCCTGATCCGCCAGATCGACCAGATAGCCATCCCGGCGGCGAAGCGTCAGACCATTGGTGGCTACAACAGAGCCATTCTCCTCGGTAATCGACGCGAGAATCTGGTCGGTTCGATAACCGCCTACCGCCCAGTTGTTGCCGTCGGGAAGTCCCAACACGGAATTGATAAGCGATGTGGATGGCCCAAGCTCCTGGCTGGAAAAGCCTAGCCGGCCGCCCAGCAGCATGACGCTGGTAGGCCCGACCGGCTCACCACTCCCCGGTTGGTACGTGGGCCCTACCCGATTGGTAAAGCGCAGCGAGGAGCCCAACGGGCCATTCAGGTCGGGAAATTGTCCCGAGTCGCTCAGGCTATCGCCAAAGACCACCAGATGACTGTAAGGGTTGGGAGCGGCATGGGCGGCGCTGGCGAAGGAAATCGCAGCGCACAGGGAGGCAAGAGCGATACGACGGACTGACATGGCTTATCCTTGATCTTGTGGGTCAGTTCTGCTGTTTGGCAAGCGACCACAGCCTAGACCAGGATTCCGCCCTGTGCAGCCCGTACGTTAACCGGCTGACTTACAAAAAGAGAAATAGCTCACGCACGTTCACTTATCGCTGGCATTTGCCGCAATAGACACTGGCGCGTTGCCCCAGCCGTATCTCACGTAGCCCTGAGCCGCAGTTCTTGCAGAACTCACCTGCCCGGCCATAGACAAACAGCTCCTGCTTGAAATAGCCCGGCTTGCCGTCGCCACCCACAAAATCCCGAAGGGTCGTGCCCCCGGACTCGATAGCCAGTGCCAGAATGCGCTTGATCTCCTGGGCTAACCGGTCGTAGCGCGCTCGGGAAATGCTGCCCGCCGCCCGACGCGGATCGATACCGGCCGCAAACAGGGCCTCCGTCGCGTAAATATTGCCAACGCCCACCACAACGGCGTTATCCATGATGAAGGGTTTTACCGCCATGGAGCGACCACGCGACATTTCGTAGAGACGCCGCCCGTCAAACGCCTCGGTCAGAGGCTCCGGCCCCAGCGACTTGAGCAGCACATGCTCCAGAGGCTCATGGGACCACAGCATGGCGCCAAAGCGGCGAGGGTCGGTATAGCGCAGCGACAATCCTGACTCGAGTTCGATATCCACATGCTCGTGCTTAACCGGCGGCGTCCCGACCGGCACCATTCGCAGGCTGCCGGACATGCCCAAATGAGCAATCAGCGTACCTGCCTCGGCACGAATCAACAGGTACTTGGCGCGCCGCTCGACCGCCTCGATCCTCTGGCCGGACAGGCGAACATCCAGGTCTTCCGGAATGGGCCAGCGCAGCCGGGCATCACGAATAATGACGCGGGATACACGCTGCCCTACCAGGTGTGGCGCTATTCCACGCCGGGTCGTTTCGACTTCAGGTAATTCAGGCATTCAGCCCTCGACAGAGAAACAATATGCTCTTAAAAATGGATGTGCCCAAGCCCCATTTCAAGGATGTTGTTCTTGAGCATATCGAAGTCATACTCGGACAGACCGATGTAATCCAAAACCTGATTACTGACCAGATTCCACTCGGCGTCCTGAGCCTGATTGCCCAGCACGCGATAACAGCCACAGATATGCTCGGCCATTTTCAGAATGGCCAACAGGTTTTTCATCGGCACACTGCTGGCGTCACCGTCGACAAAAATCCGGTGGGCATTGTGATGATTGGAAATGGCCTCGGCGACATGGGCTGGCAAACGCCATGAACGGGCCGTGTAATAACCGACGACCGCATGGTTGGTGTTGAAGTAATGGTTTTCCGTATCCACGACACGCCTTTCAGGCCCAACCCGCCCATAGGCCTCCTCCAGCACTTCCATATAATGAGGAAACCGCCCTAGCATCAGCGGTATGCCGCAGTTGTGAAAGAGCCCAAGAGCGTATGCCTCATCCGGAGCCTGATAGCCTGTCCGCTTGGCCAGTGTCAGGCAGGTTTCCGCCACATCCTGGGCGGTGTCCCAGAAGCGGTTTAGCGTCACGATCGTCTCATCACTCATCTCGCTCTTGATGGACTGCGCGTTGATGAGATTGACGACGGAATTGATCCCCAGCAGGTTGACGGCCCGCTGGATAGACGTAATCCGGTTGGCCAGCCCGAAACAGGGTGCATTGACGAGCTTGAGCAGCGCGCCTGCCAAGCCGGGGTCCTGGCTGATCAGCTGCGCAATCACCTTGAGACTGGGATCCGGGGCAAGCTGCTCAAGTTGTAGATCAACCATGACCTGCGGTTGAGGCGGGATGGTGATTCCCTGAAGCGCCTGGCGAATCTGCTCGGGTTGAAGCTCTAGCGACATGGATCAGATACCTGTGAATGACCTCACATTTTAGCCCACCCTACGCTCAGCAACCACTGATCACTGGAGGAACTTGCCTGCTTTCCCGGGTTCGACTCATACAGAAGCCGTGGAAACGCATCTCCACTTAATCCTAGATCACATAGCTTACGGAGGTTCCATGATGGCATCGTTAGAAGGCAAAAAAGTAGCAATCCTGGTAACTGACGGTTTCGAGCAGGCCGAGCTGACCGGTCCCAAGGAGGCCCTCGAGAAGGTAGGCGCCAAGACTCATATCATTTCTGCCAAGTCTGGCACCGTCCAGGGTTGGAACCACACCGACCCGGCGGACACATTCAATGTCGACCTGACGTTCGATGCTGCCAACATCGGCGACTATGACGCGGTGGTTTTACCAGGCGGCGTCGTCAATTCAGACACCATTCGCACCGATGAGCGTGCGCAGACTTTGGTCAAAGAGGCCAGCAGCAGCGGCAAGCCGATCGCCGTGATCTGCCATGGTGCCTGGCTGCTGATTTCCGCCGGTCTGGTGGATGGCAAGACCATGACTAGCTGGCCTTCGCTGACCGATGACCTGAAAAATGCCGGTGCCCAGTGGGTGGATAAGGAAGTCGTCGTGGACGGAAAACTGGTCAGCAGCCGCAAGCCTGATGACATTCCCGCGTTCAATCGCGAGCTGATCAACATGATCGCTGCCTGATCTCCAACCTGCCTGATCTATGGCCCGCGCTGTATCAGCCGGGCCATTTTTCATCCGTACGTCGCGTTTCTCTCTATCTTTTAGACTGATCTTCAAGCGTGAAGGCGCCGTGCCGCCCGGGCAGGTATACTTCGCCCCTTTTTCTTGGAGTCCCTCAAATGTCCTTGCCCAGCCTGCGACTGAAAGCCAATGCCGAGCGCCGTCTGCGCGCCGGGCACCTTTGGGTCTACAGTAACGAAATTGACGTGGCAGCCACTCCGCTGACCGCTTTCCAGGCCGGCGAACAAGCCGTTCTCGAAGCTGCTGGCGGCAAGCCGATCGGTATCGTTGCCCTGTCCCCACACAACCTGATCTGCGCCCGTCTGATCTCCCGCGATACCAAGCATGTACTGGACAAATCCCTGCTTGTTCATCGCCTGAAAGTCGCCCTGAGCCTGCGTGAGCGCCTGTTCGATAAACCGTTCTATCGCCTCGTCTACGGCGACTCGGACCTGTTGCCCGGCCTAGTGGTGGATCGCTTTGGCGATGTCATCGTGGCTCAGCTGGCATCGGCCACCATGGAGCGTCACAAGGATGATGTGCTGGCTGCACTGCTTCAGGTGCTCAAGCCAGCGGCCGTATTGTGGAAAAATGACTCCAGTGCTCGAGAAGCCGAGGGCCTGCCCCGCTATGTCGAGTCCGCCTACGGTGACGTACCGGAATGGGCTGCCCTGGAAGAAAACGGCGTGAAATTCGAAGCGCCTATCGTTGAGGGCCAGAAGACCGGCTGGTTCTATGACCATCGCATGAACCGTGCCCGCCTGGCATCTTATGTACAAGGCAAGCGCGTTCTGGACCTGTTCAGCTACATTGGTGGCTGGGGCGTGCAGGCCGCTGTATTCGGTGCCAGCGAAGTGATGTGCGTGGATGCCTCCGGCTTTGCCCTGGATGGTGTAGAGCGCAATGCGGCCTTGAACGGCGTTGCCGAAAAGATGGTCTGCGTAGAAGGCGACGTGTTCGAGGCCCTGAAGGAGCTGAAGGCTGCTGACGAGCGCTTCGACGTGATCGTGGCCGACCCGCCCGCCTTCATCAAGCGCAAGAAGGACGTGAAAAACGGCGAGGCCGCCTATCGTCGTCTCAACGAGCAGGCCATGCGCCTCTTGAACAAGGACGGCATTCTGGTCAGCGCCTCCTGCTCGATGCATCTTGTTGAAGAGAACCTGCAGGAAATCCTGCTCAGCAGTGCACGTCACCTGGATCGTCATATCCAGCTGATCGAGCGTGGTGCCCAGGGCCCTGATCATCCGGTCCACCTTGCCATCCCCGAGACCCGCTACATCAAGAGTCTGACCTGCCGTATCCTGCCCAGCTGATCCCACGCTCTGGCCGTCCGATCCTTACCGGACGGCCAGTCACCGATTCAGTCCGACCAGTGCCATCCACAACGGCACGGTTACGACAGCCAGAACGGTTGAAAGAAACACCGTTGAGCTGACGACACGGTTTTCCTCAGGCGTCCGGGCAAATGCCAACACGTTTACCCCGCTCGGGCAGGCGGCCATCAGCATCAGCACACTCCGTGCTGCACCGCTCAAGCTCGGCAGCCACAGGCATACCGTCCAGACCACGAAGGGAAAGACCAGCAGCTTTATTGCCGTCAACCCGACAACGGAAAGGCTCGGCCTTAGCCGGTAGCGTGAAAGGTTCACGCCTAGCACAATCAAGGCGCAAGGCAGACCGGCTTGTGCCAGCCAGGTCGCGATTTGCCATATCGGGCCCGGCAAAGTTAGCCCCGATACATTCACGGCAGCCCCCAGCAAAAGTCCGACGATCAACGGGTTTGCCAGACTCATCAGCAGCTCTGGGATGCTAACCTTTTCCGTGCCGCCAAAGGCCGTATAAAAGCTCTGCATGGCAAACAACGTCAGGCTATGCAGCGCCAGAATAGCGAACACATAGACGAGATTTTCCTCCCCCATCAAATTGACGACCAGAGGAATACCGATCAGGACATTGTTCGAATAACTGGCCGTCAATCCGAACGCCGTAGGCTCACGCCGGCGCCAATGCACAAACAGATTGACCAGTAGAAACACCAGCAGGACCGGGCCGAAATATCCGAGCAGCAGTAAAGGTGACAAACCATGGCGCAAGTCTGCCTTGGCAATTCCCGTGAGCAGCACAGCCGGCATGAACACCTTGAACGCCAGTTGGGTCAGCCCACCCATAGACTCTGGCGTCAACCACTGCCGCCACCCTAATACATAACCCAGCACAATCAGTCCGAATACGGGCATGATTGCGAGGACAACCACCATGTACGTCTACTCCTTGCCTTAACCATCGGGACGCCGGACTGAAGATTCAGACGCCATGAACATGCCTACCGATGCAAGCTAGGACAATCGCAGCGGATAGCTGAGCAGCAGAACATGCAGCACATTGACAGCCAAATGCAAGGCCACGGCCATACTCAGTCGCCGTCCACTCCGCTCGAATATCGCGCCGTACCCCAGAGCCGCCACGGCAGCAACCAAGGCAAAACCGGCACTGAATGGCCAGTGCGCCATGCCAAACAAGACTGCCGTTACCAACAGACCTGCCCAGAACCCAAACCGATCAATCAACCCGCGCTGCAGCAGGGCTCGAAACAGCAGCTCCTCCGCCAGTACCGCAACGCCCAGATTAAGAGAAAACCAGGTCCAGAACAGTGCTGGCCATTTGGGCTGGAAGGCCACTAATCCCATTCCTAACGCTAGGGCAGGCACTACGGCAAGAGTACCGACAGCAATCAGCACGCATGGCCTGACCTGCAGCATACGCCGCGTATCGTACGGAACCGCCTTGCCAAGCCACCAGGCCAGTAGCGTCACTCCCACCAGTGCCTTATCCCAGCTTAACCTTAGCCACACTGGCTCGGCGTCCGGGCTGTATTGCAGCGGCCCGCCGAGCACATGAGGAGAGAATCCCGGCGCGACATGAATGGCGAGCGCAACACTGGATGCCAATGCCCCAAACCACCATAGCCAGGACGGCAACCGCCCCTCGCTCAGCACCCAGCCGACATAAAGTGCTCCGGTCAACAACCCCGCTTCGTCAATATCGCCCAGCCCATAGCCCAGCGCCAGCAAAAGTCCGGGAAGCAACATTTGTAGATGAAACGGCATGGCTACTCCCAAACAGAAGATGACAACGTAACATCGTGCAGCATGCTAACCGAGCCTTTTGCCTGACCGAGCGGACAGGTTCGGCAAGTCGCGATAAACTGTGCGGCTGCTTCTGGATGGACCAGCACCATGACTATCGCTTTACCCGCACGTGCCTGTGGTATCGACTTTGGCACGTCGAACTCCACCGTCGGCTGGCTGCGGCCCGACTCGGATATCCTCATACCTTTAGAAGACGGCAAGGTGACGCTTCCCTCGGTCATTTTCTTCAATGTGGAAGAGCGCCGTCCCGTCTACGGCCGTCTGGCGCTTCATGAATACCTGGAAGGCTATGAAGGACGCCTCATGCGCTCGCTCAAGAGCCTGCTCGGCTCTAAGCTGCTCAAGAGCGAAACCAGCATCCTAGGCAGCGCCCTGCCCTTCAAGGACCTGCTTGGCCTGTTTCTCGGTACGCTGAAAAGCCGCGCCGAAGCCACGGCCGGACGTGAGTTCGACAGTGTAGTGTTGGGCCGACCTGTCTACTTTGTGGATGATGATGAAACCGCCGACCGCGAAGCCCAGGACACCTTGGTTGCCGTAGCGCAAAAGCTAGGCTTCAAGGACATTTCCTTTCAATTCGAGCCTATCGCGGCAGCATTCGACTACGAGCGAACACTGAATCAGGAAGAGCTGGTGCTGATCGTCGACATTGGCGGCGGTACGTCCGACTTTTCCCTGGTACGTCTGTCACCCGAGCGCCGGCAGCTGGCGGATCGCCAATCGGATATTCTCGCCACCGGCGGGGTACACATCGGTGGTACCGACTTTGACAAGCAGCTTAGCCTGCAGGGCGTCATGCCGCTTTTCGGCTATGGCAGCCTGATGAAAAGCCAGGCACTGATGCCTACCAGCCACTTCATCAACCTGGCGACCTGGCACACCATCAATACCGTATACAGTCAGAAGGCACAGCTTGCCCTCAAGGACATGCGCTACGACGCTCAGGACACGGCCGGGATGGATCGGCTGTTCAAGCTGATCGAGCAGCGCGCCGGGCACTGGCTCGCGATTCAGGTAGAAAACAGCAAGATAGAACTGACCCATGCCGATCGGTTGAACCTGGACCTGTCGCATATCGAGAAGGACCTGTCTGCTGAACTGACCCGCCCATTGTTCGAGGAGTCGATCGCTCAGCTACTGGCGCGTATTCAGGCAAGCGTCAATCAACTGCTGGCCTCGGCAGGCGTTTCCCATGAGCAGATCAATACGGTCTTTTATACCGGCGGCTCGAGTGGTATTCCGGCGCTGCGCCACAGCATTGACCAATTGCTGCCCCAGGCGCGCAAGGCAGAAGGCGATCAGTTCGGCAGCATTGGTAGCGGTCTTGCCATCGAGGCCTTCAAGCGCTACGGCTAGGCCATACAGCAACCTGACCTATCAAGGCAGTTGAACTCGACCAATCGAAACAGGCTCAACTGGAAATATTCCTCATGGGCCTGTCCGGGCGCGACGCCTCTATCTACAAGGAGACCACCATGCCGCTCAGTATCACCGAGCTTCCAGCGTTTACCGTCGTGGGCCTGGAGTACACGGGCGATGGCCAGGGCGGCAGCATTGCACAGCTCTGGCATGACGTTACGCATCGGCTAGCCGAGCTGCAATTGCCTAGCGCCCCGCAACAGTGGTTCGGTCTGACACTCAGTCCGCCCCCGGGTGTGCTGCGCTATCTGGCCGGTATAAAGGTCGACGAGAACACACCCGTACCGGAAGGCATGCTCGGTTACACGGTGCCTGCGCAGAAATATCTGCAGTTCACCCACATCGGAACGGCAGATACGCTCCCAGATACCTACGAGTATCTGTATGCCCGTGTCCTGCCTGAACGTGGCCTGGAACCGAAGAAAGCTGTCAGCTTCGAGCGATACGACGAGCACTTCAAGGGGCCGGATAACCCAGCCTCTGAAGTAAACCTGTACATCCCGATCTACTAGGGAAGTTCTGAAAAAGA
>NZ_DEYV01000002.1:0-107921 GCF_002364655.1 Pseudomonas sp. UBA3149 | reverse complement strand
TCTTTTTCAGAACTTCCTTAGGTAAACAACTGTTCAACTGGGCGATCCTTGCCGTACTGGTCGTTGCCATTGTCATCTCCGAGCTAGGCGCGCTATACAAGCCATTGTCCGCCTACTATCTCTTGCCGACACGGGCCTTTGAGCTGCTGATTGGAAGCGCTTTGGCCATGCACTGGAGAACACTGGGTAGTCCCGGCAAACACTTGTCTACCCTTGCAGGTCTGGCAGGTCTTGCTCTGATCCTGATACCGGCGTTGGTACTGGACAAGGCAAGTCCTTTCCCAGGGCTGAATGCACTCTGGCCATGCCTGGGAGCAGCATTGCTTATCTGGTCCGGCGGTCATCATCGTACCGTAGCGTCTCAGTTGTTGTCGTTGCGGCCGCTGGTGTTCATTGGCCTGATTTCCTATTCCTTGTATCTATGGCACTGGCCGCTGATCGCTTTTCATAACTATGTTCATGGAAAGATTACGGCGACAGATCAGATCATGCTGGTCAGCGTTTCCCTTGCGCTGGCATACCTCAGCTGGCGCTTCGTGGAGCAGCCTTTCCGTACTCAGATCAAATTCAAGCCGCAAAACACCTTCGCGTTTCTTTATCTCTTGCCGGTCCTGATGACAACGTCATTTCTGGTGATAGCTGCCAAGCTGGAAGGCTTTGCGTCCAGGTACGACAGTACGCTGCTGACAATGGATAAAAACGTCAAGGAAGTTTTCCCCAAGCTAAGGGCAGGCTGTTTCAACGGCGCGGACCTGTTGAATCCGTTATCTGCAGATCAGTGCAAACTCGGTGTTCAGGACAAGAAAGAAGTAGATGTTCTGCTGGTAGGTGATTCGCACGCCGGGGCAATTACCGGCATGATCGATGTCATGCTCAAGGAGGCCAACCTCCGCGGATACGATATAACCCGCTCCAATACTATCTACCTGCCAGGTGTGGCGGGTGTTCATGTGAACCCACGTCGCAATCACGTCGACAAGTCGATTGAGCTGACCTCCCCAGTCATCAGTAACCTGATTGAAAAGAGTCAGTTCAAGTACGTCATTCTGTCCGGGCGTTGGGCCATGTATCTGTATGGCTTGAACGAGCCGGGGATGACGGATTTCTACCGTATCCGCCCCGACGCGCCTAGTGACGACTTTATCGCCATGAACACGCTGCAGACCGGTCTTCAAAACGCAGTGGCCAAGATTGTGGCGTCTGGTGCTACGCCTGTCATTATTGAGGACGTTCCAGAAATGGGCGAAGACCTGCACCGCTGCGATATCAAGAAGCTGGCCTTCGAACTGGATGGCGACTGCTCTATTCCAGTCGTTGCGGTGAATGAGCGGCAAAAGGACTTCGACACGATTATCGATAACCTGAACAAGGTACATCCAGGCATTGTTGTGATCGACCCGAAAAGGGTGATCTGTGATACCGAACGCTGCTACTCGTCGCTCGAGAATGTACCGCTCTATATGGATGGGGATCACTTGAACACGGTCGGCTCCTCACTCATTGGGCGCAAATACATCACGGCTTATGGCAATCCGTTCAAGGTGCCTCAAGGTCTGCTGCAGACATCCAACGCTGCGAGCAGTCAATCCAGTACCGTTATACGATAGAAAGAAAATGGCCCGCCCAAACGGCGGGCCACATCAGACACTATCCTTAAAGCTGATTACCTGTTTTTAGCACCGATACTGTCTTGGTCAGTAGCACTCTTAAACAGGCTGGTATTATTGACTTCTAATGCCTTAGAAGTAGTTATCAAGTCTCGCTTAGCGTCGCTACCCGGTTTTTAAATCAGATAAGCTCAAAGCAAATAATGCGGGAAGGTGTAGGCATACGCAGCTCGCAGGGTCAAAGTTTCGCCTAGCCATGCGCAGCGTGTCGAACACACCAATAAAACGAAACGGGTATTGGACGCAATCAGCCAGAGCACGGCGTGCAACGACACGAATACCAGGCGCTCTCCCCTTACTGTTCGCCCTGAAATTCATCCAGCTGTATCTATAGTTACAAGGTGTTACCACCTAAGGTACAAACCATGGGGCCAGTCAGGGATGCCAGACCGGCTTTATTTCGCAGCCTGCGGCTGCCTCATCTGGATAACGGGTTGCACATGTCCCCTAAGGATCTGCTTCTAGCCCTGGTCGTCATTGTGGCGTGGGGTCTTAATTTCGTGGTTATCAAGATCGGACTGCATGGCGTACCTCCCATGCTGCTTGGCGCGCTACGCTTTACCCTGGCGGCCCTACCGGCAGTATTCTTCATCAAGCGGCCCGCCATTTCATGGAAATGGTTGCTGGCCTACGGCGCTACCATTTCATTGGGCCAGTTTTCCTTCTTGTTTTCGGCCATGTATGTGGGTATGCCGGCAGGCCTTGCCTCGCTGGTACTTCAAGCTCAGGCATTTTTTACGTTGCTGATGGCCGTTCTGTTTCTGGGCGAGCGCTTCCGCCCCCAGAACCTCATCGGCCTTATCATTGCTGCAGGTGGACTGATTTTCATTGGGATGGAAAGTGGCGGTAACCTGAGCGTATTGGGATTTGTCCTCACCCTCTGCGCGGCCGCCATGTGGGGGATGGGAAATATCGTCACCAAGCGTATTGGTCAGGTCGATATGCTGGGGCTGGTCGTATGGGGCAGCATTGTTCCACCGATCCCCTTTTACCTGCTGTCGTACTGGCTTGAAGGTCCTGACCGGATAGTCAGCGCCCTACAAGGGATCAGCACATCATCGATTCTGGCCGTCATTTATCTGGCCTTCATTGCAACCTTGCTGGGCTACTGCCTGTGGAGCCGTCTGCTCTCGCGTTATCCGGCAAGCCAGGTTGCACCGTTTTCGCTGCTGGTGCCGATTATCGGTATCGCTTCGGCAGCTGTATTTCTGGATGAGCAGCTCACGTCCTTCCAGCTGGTCGGTGCCCTGCTGGTCATGGGGGGCCTAGCAGTCAATGTGTTTGGTGGCCGTCTGTTTGCACCGCGGCAACGTGTATTGAACTGACACACCTGTTCCTGCTGTTTTCTTTAGCGAGCCGTCCTCCAGCGGTTCGCTTTTTTTTGTAAAAACCCGTAAATCCGGCAACAGTTAAACGCACCTTCCGCCGATACCTTTTCATCAAACTGCCACTTATGGCATTGCTGGAAAGGTTTCATGTTCAAACGTTCGAAAGCCACCAGCCAACGTACTCATCGAGTCGTATGGCCCTTCATCTTTATCGTCTGCCTGCAGGCGCTGGTGGCTGTTGCCAGTCTGAATCTGCTGTCGACTGTCAGAGGCTATGTGACGGCTGAGAGCTTATGGAGCAAAAGCTTGGGCAACGCCATGCTGGCGTTAAACACTTACATCGATACGGGCGAGCCGAGCCACTACCAGATGTTTCTCGACTACTTTAAGGTCAATCAGCTCGATCGGCAGGCGCGTGACCTGCTAGAGGCACGTGGCGACCCTGAAGAGGCGTATAAACTGCTGGTTGCGGCGGGCAATCACCCTGCTGATATGCCGGGTATGATCCGCCTGTTTCGCTGGGCTCATACTGTCGATCCACTTCGGCAAGTTATCAATCACTGGCATGTGACCGACCCTCATATGGATGAGCTTCAGGCTTTGGCTCAAACGGTGTACGCCCGCTCAGCGGACGCGTCGCTGCGGAACCGTGAGCACTGGAAGCAACAATTGCTCATGCTGCATAACCGTATGCTGCCGGAAACCATTGCCTTTTCTCGTGTGCTAGGGGAAGCCTCACGTCACTTCATTCACGTCCTGCTCCTTATCAATTTGGGAACCGCTCTGCTGCTGGTGGGCCTGACGACCTGGCGGATGCATACGCTGGTCATGCAGCGCCGCGCGTTCGAGCGGGCACTTCAAAAAGAGAAAGAATGGGCACAGATTATCCTCGCCTCTATCGTCGATGCCGTTATAGCAGTCAATGCCAATGGGCGTCTGGAATATCTCAATCCGGCCGCGGCGCGCCTGATTGGTCATACAGCGGAAGCGGCTGTAGGAAAGCCTGTCGATGCGCTACTGGATATCCAGACTGAAGACAGTGGCACCTCGACCCCAGTGCCTGTCAGCACTCGGCTATTTGCAGGCGAATGGCAATCCAGTGACGTAACCACGCACTACACCTTGCGCAGCAGTAACGGCAAGTCACTTCCCGTTGCCCTTGCCAGCGCTCCATTGGGACAGATGAATGGACAGGCGGGCGCTGTCCTGGTGTTGCATGACCGGACTCGCGAACGGGAATACCTTGATCAGCTGGCATGGCAGGCCGCTCACGATCCTTTGACAGGATTGCTTAACCGACGCGAGTTCGAGCGGCGGCTAACACTGCTGCTGGAAAACACACAGGACAAGCACGCGTCTCTGCTTTTTTTCGATATAGACCAGTTCAAGATCGTCAATGACACCACCGGCCACTTTCAGGGCGACCGCCTGCTGCTGCAGCTCTGCACCTCCCTTCAAAACTTCTTGAGTGCCAACGACACGCTGGCAAGACTGGGAGGTGATGAGTTTGGTGTATTGCTGGAAAACTGCACACCCGAGGCCGCCGAGGCCCTTGCCGAGCGCTTGCGGCTGCTGGCCCGCAGTCAGGACTTCCAGGCAGCAGGCCAATCCTTCAAGGTGGGCCTGAGCATCGGTATCGTCCATCTGGGCGGCCGGGAACTCAGTAGTGAAGATGCCCTACGCATGGCGGATCTTGCCTGCTATGCCGCCAAGGACAAAGGCCGCAACCGGATCCAGGTCTACACCTATGATGATAAGGAAATGACCCAGCGTCAGGGCGAAATGACCTGGGTGCAGCGAATTCACAAGGCGCTGGACGAGGATCGCTTCTGTCTGTACGCCCAGCCTATCTATGGAGTTGGCCCACAGACTGCACATGATCGCCATGTCGAGGTCCTGCTCCGGCTTCACGATGAACAAGGCACGCTGATAGGCCCGTTCGCGTTCATTCCTGCTGCCGAACGCTACGGCCTCATGGGGTTATTGGATCGTTGGGTCATCAACGAGGCCTTTGCTATCTGCGCCACCTTGCCGCCGAAGCTGTTAAGCGTATGCGCCATTAACCTGTCAGGCTCGTCATTGGGCGATATGTCCCTGATCGATTACATTCAGGATCGTTTGGCCCTGCACGCAGTTACGCCCAACCGGATCTGCTTTGAAATTACCGAAACCCACGCCATAGCCAACCTCAATGCCGCACGTACGTTTATCGAGACCCTAAGAGAGTTGGGTTTTCGCTTCTCTCTGGATGATTTTGGCGCAGGGATGTCTTCGTTCACATACCTCAAACATTTGCCGGTGGACTATCTCAAGATCGATGGCAGCTTTGTGAAAAACCTGCTGGAAGATCCGGTCGACCGAGCCACTGTTGATGTGATCAATCGTTTGGGTCATCTCACCGGCAAACGCACCATTGCCGAATTTGCAGAGACTTCCGCCATTATCGAGGCCTTGAAAGTGCTCGGCGTAGATTATGTACAGGGTTATGCCGTCTCCCACCCTCAGCCATTCACCCGTCAAATATGCGCTCAATGGGCTACCGAACTATGGGCGCCTGAGGAGCCTCAGGCAGACACAAAGCCTGTTCATTTCAACTGAATCCCTCACTGCCCCAACGGATCGGTTGGGGCACGTTGACGTCTGATGCGCTTCAAAGCGTGGTTACACTTATAGACTGGCTGCGTAGCTCGGCCTAACTGATCTCGCTACCGTAAAAGGCACAGCTGGAGAGGCATTGATTCGTCCTAAACGATCCTGTATTGTTATGTTATAACATATATAGGTTATTTTTCATGAACAAGCATGAGCTCATGGCACAACCTGTAGAAGCCTACATGAGTGAAGCCCAACAGGTTTTTTTCAAACAGAGGCTGGAGACCGAACGGAAAGAGTTGTCTCGCCAGATCGATGCCGAATTCCAGGCCCTACGAACGCTTGAGTATTCTGCAGATGCCGCGGACATCGCCACCCGGGAAGAGCAGCAGCAGTGGCAGCTACGCCAACTGGAGCGCCAGAAAAAGCTGATCGACAAGATCGACGCCGCTCTCGATCGCTTGGCTCAAGGTACCTACGGCTGGTGCGAGGAAACGGGTGAGCCCATAGGCCTTGGCCGGCTCCTGCTACGCCCGACAGCCACCCTTTGTATCGAAGCCAAGCAACGACAGGAACAACGTGAACGCCATGTCCGCCAGGATTGATCCCTCCCTTTATCTTTCTTCATTGCCTGTAACGGTACTGTCCGGCTTTCTGGGTGCCGGCAAGAGCACCTTGCTGAACCATATCCTTAAAAACCGTGAAAACCGGCGGGTTGCGGTCATCGTTAACGACATGAGCGAAGTCAATATCGACGGAAGCGAAGTGCAACGTGACGTCAGCCTCAATCGCGCGGAAGAAAAACTGATCGAAATGAGCAATGGCTGCATCTGTTGCACGCTGCGTGAAGACCTGCTTGAAGAGGTCAGCCGCTTGGCACGCGAAGGCCGCTTCGACTATCTGCTCATCGAGTCGACTGGCATTTCCGAGCCGCTTCCGGTTGCCGAGACGTTTACCTTCCGAGACGAACAGGGTACCAGTCTTGCCGATCTCGCACGGCTCGACACATTGGTCACCGTTGTAGATGGTGTCAACTTTCTGCAGGATTACCAGAATGCCGACAGCCTGGCTTCGCGCGGTGAGACGTTGGGTGACGATGATGAGCGCTCCATTACCGACTTGCTAATTGAGCAGGTAGAGTTTGCAGACGTCATTCTGATCAGCAAGATAGACCTGATCAGCCAGGCCGAACGCGAAGAACTCGTTGCGATTCTGAAGCGACTCAATACCCATGCCCGTATTCATTCAATGGTAATGGGTGACGTCCCACTGGACATGATTCTCAACACCGGCCTTTTCGATTTTGAACGCGCCGCACATGCGCCGGGCTGGCTCAAGGAAATGCGTGGCGAGCATATTCCTGAAACGCAGGAGTATGGCATTGCCTCTACGTCCTATAAGGCACGCCGCCCCTTTCATCCCCAACGTTTCTTCGACTTTCTGAATCAGGATTGGCATAACGGCCGACTGCTTCGCTCCAAAGGATACTTCTGGCTGGCCTCCAAGCCAGAAGAAGCCGGTAGCTGGTCTCAGGCGGGAGGGCTTATGCGCCATGGCCCGGCGGGCCAATGGTGGCGCTTCGTCCCTAAAACGTCCTGGCCTCAGGATGAAGAAAGCCTGGCGAGCATCATGGCTTGCTGGAACCCGGAGGTAGGTGACTGCCGCCAGGAACTCGTGTTTATCGGTCAGAATGTGGACTTCAACCTATTGAAGAATGAGCTTGACTGTTGCCTGCTAACCGATCAGGAGTTTGCACTAAGGTCGCACGTCTGGCGTACTTGGCCCGATCCTTTTGGGGACTGGACAGACGATCAGGCAACCAACTGATCGGACACCACAGTAGATTGTAGAAGCGTGCTTCGCTCTTTCATGCCGAGCATTACTTGGTCGCACCGTTGTGAATGAGTGTAGAACCTGCCTTAAACCCTTTACGTTATTCAGGCTCAAGCATGGATAGCGGCTTGAGGGTTATCATGGGCGTTTAATGGGACGTGTCATCCCTTACAAGGAATATCATGCGGTTTGCTTGCGTTAAATCGGCGATGCCTGCTCGTCGACTCATTCCACTGCTGGGATTACTTCTGGTATCAGTCACCTCATTTACCAGCGTTGCCTTGGCTGAAAACCATACGACCTATCCGCTTACCGTGACAAATTGCAGACATACACTGACCTTTGCGGATTCGCCCAAGCGAGCCGTTACGCTGGGACAGGCCAGTACAGAGTTGTTGCTCTCACTGGGTCTGGCTGATCGAATGGTGGGAACAGGCATCTGGTTCGGTCCGGTTCAGACCAGCCTCAAGGCCGATAACGATAAGATCCCTCGGCTTGCTGATAACGCACCCAGCTTTGAAGCGGTCGCCAACACATCGCCGGATTTCGTCGCTGCGCAATACACCTACCATGTTGGTCCGAATGGCGAAGTGGCCACGTTCGAACAGCTGGCGTCACTGGGTATCCCTGCTTATATAGCGCCGAGCGATTGCGAGGGGAAAGAGGTAACGGCTACGTCCAATGCCGACGGTAGCCGCACCAAACCGTTCACGCTCGATCTAATAGCCCAGGAAATCCACGAGCTTGCACGTATTTTTGATGTCCAGGCGCGCGGGGATGCCCTAGCCCATCAGTTGGATGAGCGCTTGAAGCAGGCTATTGCCCAAGCCGGGCAACACAAGCATATGCCTCAGTCGGTCGTGTACTGGTTTTCCAGCTCACGCCTGGAAGGTGATCCATGGGTAGCCGGTCAGCAGGGTGTCCCGGCGTATATTTCAGAGGTGCTCGGCCTGAATAACGTTATCCAGAGCAACGATGAATGGCCCAGCGTCAGCTGGGAGCAGATTGCCGCCCAGGATCCGGATCTGCTTGTCATCACGCGGATGGAGAGACGCCTCTATCCGGCAGACGATGTGGAGAAAAAACTTGCCTTTCTTCGCAGCGATCCCGTAACACGTCAGCTCAAGGCCGTCCGGAATAATCAGATTATCGTTGTGGATGCGCAGTCACTTAATCCTTCGATGCGCGTTCTGGACGGTATCGAGGCGATTTCCAATGCTCTGGAAACGTCTCACTCCAGGCCAGTCCAATGATACAACCGCTGTCCAATGATCGCGGCAGGCCCTGGCGCCTGCTGTTTGCGTTGCTGTCACTGGTTTCGCTGGGCGTTTCGATATTAATGGCGGCATCGCTGGGAGAAATGCAGATTCCCTTCGATATTACGTTGAAGGCCATCCTCAATGGGCTGGGCTGGGGAGACTATGCACTTAACCCAATTCAGCAGGGCATTGTCTGGGAATATCGACTGAGCCGCGCTCTGGTCGCTGCATCTTGCGGTGCCGGATTGGCATTATGCGGTGCGATTCTGCAAGCTCTCCTACGCAATGCGCTGGCCGAACCCTACGTGCTGGGCATTTCGGCGGGTGCGTCTACCGGAGCGGTTGTCGTTATGTTGCTGGGCATAGGTGCCGGCACCCTAAGTCTCTCAGTTGGGGCATTCCTAGGTGCAGTGCTGGCCTTCGTACTGGTTCTGCTTCTGGCAGCAAAGCTCAACAGTGGACCGACCCGCATTTTGCTGGCAGGCGTAGCAGGTTCCCAGCTTTTCAACGCCCTGACGGCGTATATCGTGTCGACGTCCGCCAACGCCGAGCAGGCTCGAAGCGTGATGTTCTGGCTCCTGGGGAGTCTGGGCGGTATCCGCTGGCCGGACGTCACCCTAGCCGTGGGTGCGGTCGGCATTGGCCTGGTAGCCTGTCTGTTTTTTGCCCGTACGCTGGATGCGTTCTCGTTTGGTGAAGAAACCGCAGCCTCTCTGGGTGTTCCGGTAATCGCCGTGCGCCTGATTCTTTTTGCGCTGACAGCACTGATTACCGCTACGATGGTCAGCCTTGTAGGCGCGGTAGGGTTTGTAGGCCTGGTCATTCCCCATGCCGCACGCTTTCTGGTAGGTCCGTCGCACACTCGACTTCTGCCCGCATCCATTTTGCTGGGTGCCAATTTTCTCGTGCTGGCGGATATCGTCTCTCGCATACTGGTTCCCCATCAGGTCCTGCCTATCGGGGTCGTGACCGCGCTGGTAGGTGCGCCGGCCTTTGCGCTGATCCTGTATCGTACGAGGACATCACCATGACCCTGGCTGCACATCGCGTCTCCTGGTCGGTGAGTCGTCGCCTGCTGGTGGATGGCGTAACGCTGGAAATTCCCAAGGGAGGCGTCATAGGTCTGATCGGCCCTAATGGGTCGGGAAAATCTTCGCTGCTCCGGTTGCTGGCAGGCTTGCGCACCCCTACGGACGGCAGCGTCACGCTGGATAACGACCCCGTAAGCCGCCTGCCTCGCCGTACGGTGGCGCGGCGAATCGCTATGGTCGAGCAGCACGCTTCGACCGAAGCTGACCTATCGGTCCTGGAAACGGTACGCCTGGGCAGAACGCCTCACCGCACGGTACTCTCGCCCTGGACAGCCAGGGATAACCAAGTGGTGGAGCAAGCGCTACAGCATGTTGGCATGCACAACAGCCGGCATCAGCGTTGGCACACGCTTTCCGGTGGTGAGCGCCAGCGGGTACAGATTGCTCGCGCCCTGGCCCAAGAGCCAACCGAACTGTTGCTGGACGAGCCGACCAACCATCTGGATATCCAGCATCAGCTCGAGCTGCTTTCACTGATTCACCGTCTTCCACTGACCTGCGTCCTGGCCATCCATGATCTGAACCTGGCGGCTATGTTTTGCGATACGCTGGCCGTTCTACACAAAGGCCGCTGCATTGCCTCGGGACGGCCGCAAGAGGTGCTTACGGCAGAGCTTATCCATTCGGTGTATGGCGTCAGAGCAGAGGTAGCCCCCTCCGCCTATCACGGAAGACTGCATATTCAATACCTGATATGAGTCGCGCCACGTCTCAAGTATCGACGGGCCGGAATAACGCCTGCCTGTCAGCCTGAACCATAGCCAGTTTAAACAGCCATCTCACCCTGTGTATGTCTTCTTTATCCGAATGATACAGCCAGTACCGTCACCATCGCCAACCCAATCGGCAATGCTGCATTACAAGATCGCTTGTAAAAATTACGTGAAAAAAATGTCTAATCTTTGTGGACGAATCTGAAAACGGGATCTTTTTGAGTGAAAGGAATCACACTCTCAAAAGCTTATTGGCTTTAAAAGGAACTAACCCCATTTTTGCCCCCCAATGCAATTCATGTTTGGGCAACTGCCTGCTGTGTTTGCATCGCAGGGCTAGTAGTGTCCAGCTTTAACTCAGTTACCGCTATGCAGTAAGGACACCTAATGGAATGGTTCCACGTATTAATCCTTTCACTCATTCAAGGGATTACCGAGTTTCTACCTGTCTCCTCCTCCGCACACCTGATTCTACCTTCCCAGCTCTTTGGCTGGCCGGATCAGGGGCTCGCCTTTGATGTGGCCGTACATGTAGGAACCCTTCTTGCGGTGGTTCTGGCCTTTCGTCATGAGGTTCTGGCGACAGCCATGGGCTGGACCCGCCAAGTTGTAACGCGCCAGTCGAGCCCGGAAAGCCGGCTTGGCTGGGCGATCATTATCGGTACTATTCCAGCAGCACTGGCAGGCCTCATGCTGGAGCATTACATCGAAAGCTATGCCCGTGCAGCCTTGGTAATCGCGACCTCCACCATCGTTTTCGGCTTGATCCTGTGGTGGGCGGACGCCAAAGGCAGCCGTACCCGGGACATGGATAGCCTGAGTTGGCAATCAGCCCTGGTGATTGGTCTGGCGCAAGCACTAGCGCTGATCCCCGGCACATCACGCTCCGGTATCACCATGACCGCAGCGCTACTGCTTGGTTTTACGCGTCAGGCAGCAGCCCGTTTTTCCTTCCTACTGTCGATTCCGCTCATCCTGGCTGCCGGGGGACTCAAGACCGTTGAACTGATCCAGACGGGCACCGATGCACAATGGGTCGATATTGCCTGGGGTGTCGGGCTGTCGTTCATCTCAGCATTGCTGTGCATCAAGCTGTTCCTGAAGGCCCTCGACAAAATCGGCATGCTTCCATTTGTGATCTATCGCCTCGTGCTTGGCGCAGTGCTGTTCGCCTTGTTTATCTAAATCACTCACACAGGGCGGTCTGCTACAGGCGGCCTGCCCTGGTGAAAACTAGATGTTTTCAGCGCAAAAACAAAAACCCCGCCGAAGCGGGGTTTTTTACTCACTCTCTCTGCATCCTGCAGAGCAGCCATCCTGGCTAATCAATCATCCGTGATCTGATGCAGCACATCCTGTGCTCAAGTGATGCGCATAGAATACAGAGCAATACAGGAACGCCATAGCGCCAACCCTGCACACAGCGTGTAAGCCTTTTGCTATACCGAGCGGGAAATAGGCTGACACGGTTCTAAAACCCCTAGTCTCAGCATTGGCAGATGGCAGAGCTCAGTTGCCGCTGGGAGCCTGACTTCCCTTTAGCCAGCAGAAGGATTCAGGGCGAAGCATGAGTACCTGCCCTTGCGGAATCAGCAGGTGTGGCGCCTGTTCGTATGGAATACACCCATATAGCGCCATCAACGTTCGGATAATGCCTGCATGGGCAACCAGCACGGTGTCTTGCTTCAGATCTTCTCGGAAATAAGCCAGTCGAAGCAGGGCCTGGGCATAACTTTCGCCCTCTTCGAACTGGAAGTTAAAGGCGTCCTTTCTCCAGTGGGTAAAGGCCTCAGGATAGCAGCCCTCAATCTCATCCCAACGAAGCCCCTCCCATGTACCAAACGAAATCTCAGCAAGGCGTTCGTCGGCACGATACTGCTCGGGTGGCAACGTGAGCTGGGCCCGAACGATCCCCATTGTTTCACGGGCGCGAATCAGAGGACTTGAAGCGAAGTCCAGCGCACCAGGACTGGGTAACAGCCAATCGAGCAGAACCCCCACCGCCTGTGCCTGCTCTCGACCCTTGGCGTTGAGCGGTATGTCTCGGCGGCCCTGCATGCGACTCTCAACGTTCCAGTCGGTCTCTCCATGCCGGATCACATAGAGCGTTGGTGCCTGAGCAGTCATCACATGCTTCCTTATCGGATCAGTTAAGCGGCGGGACCACAAGCCTATCACTTCACCTCTTCATATAAACACCTTATGGCCTCTTGCCGTATCGGTAGCCTGAAAGAGCGCTTGATGGATGCGTCTACTATCAAAAGAGATCCAGCTGAACATCGATCAACCTGGCGAACCGGTCATTCACGAAAGGCAGGATAGCGTCAGCGATGGGCTTGAGCTGGCGCTCGATGTAATGGTCATAATCCACCGGTGATCGACGCGCTTCGAGCGGTTCCGGGCCGGCTTTCGTCATCAGGTAACTGATCCATCCGCCGTTCTGGTACTGCCTCGGTCGACCTTTTTCGTCGTTGTAAGCATCTGCCATGCGGGCCGCTCGTACATGCGGTGGCACATTGCGCTGGTAGTCATCCAGGCGACGGCGCAGGCGCTTACGATAGACCAGCAGCTCGTCCAGTTCGCCTGAGAGGGTCTGGCTGACATAGCGCTGGACGTAATCCTGGTAGGGCTCGGCATTGAAGATGCGTAGATAAAGCTCCCGCTGAAAGCGCTGGGCCAATGGCGACCAGTCGGTGCGTACCGTTTCGAGCCCTTTAAAGACCATCTCGTCCGTACCGTCAGCGCCTTTTACCAACCCCGCATAGCGTTTTTTACTGCCCTCTTCAGCACCGCGAATGGTGGGCATGAGAAACCGATGGAAGTGCGACTCGAACTGCAGCTCAAGGGCGCTGGCCAGGCCGTAGGTCTCCTGTAGATGCTCGCGCCACCAACGATTGATGAGTTGGACAAGAGACCGACCTATCTGCTGAGCCTCGGCCTCGGCATGGGGACGACCGAGCCAGACAAAGGTCGAATCGGTATCGCCGTAGATGACGGTATACCCCTGAGCCTCGATCAGCTCGCGCGTCTGGTGCATGATTTCATGCCCGCGCATCGTGATTGATGACGCAAGGCGGGTATCGAAGAATCGACAGCCGCTTGATCCCAATACACCGTAAAACGCATTCATGATGATCTTCAGCGCTTGGGAAAGCGCCTTGTTCTGTTCCCGCTTGGCCGCCTCACGCCCTTCCCACACACGCTCCACCATCGCGGGCAGACAATGCCGGGTGCGGGAAAAGTGCGCACCCTTGAAACCAGGAACAGCGTAATCATCGCCGGGTTGGCGCAGCCCCTCGACCAGCCCCACCGGGTCAATCAGAAAGGTCCGAATAATCGACGGATACAGGCTTTTATAATCCAGTACGAGCACAGAATCATACAGCCCGGGCCGCGAGTTCATGACGAACCCTCCCGGGCTCGCCTCCGGCACCTTTTCGCCCAGATTGGGCGCCACGAAACCCTGCCGGTGCATGAGTGGCAGGTAAAGGTGCGTAAAGGCTGCCACCGAACCCCCGCTACGGTCTACCGGCAGGCCCGTTACGCTGGCTCGCTCCAACAGGAAAGGCAGAAGCTCCGTCTTTTCAAAGATGCGGGTAACCAGCTCGCAGTCCTTGAGGTTGTAGCGTGCAAGCGAAGGTTTATCCTGCGCGAACATGCGATTGATCGATGCCATCCGTTGATAGGGATTATCGATGGCCTTGCCTTCGCCCAAGAGGCTCTGGGCAACATTCTCCAGGCTGAATGAGGAAAAGGACCACGTAGCTGAACGCAACGCTTCAATTCCATCGAGTATCAACCGTCCCGGTGCTGATACGAAATAGTGCCTATGCTCGCTCCCTTGCTCCCTCCATTCGACGGCCTCGTCACCACGCCCCAGCATGAGCGGCATTCCGAAGCGTTGCGCATGTTCCCGCAGGATGCGTAGGTCGAACTGTACGAGGTTCCACCCAATAATGGCGTCGGGATCATGCAAGGTGAGCCAGCCATTGAGCCGCTCAATCAGCTCGGCACGTGTCTGGCAGTATTCCAGACAGAAATCAACGGCCTCGGTGTCACCGTTGGCGGGTCCGAACATATAGACCTGCCGCTGGCCACACCCGTGCAGACCTATGCAATACAGATCGCCTCGTTCGTTGGTTTCGATATCCAGGGAGACCAGTTTTAAATGCGGTCGGTAGTCAGGCGCGGGCTTGAGCTGGGCCTGCAGGACTGCGCCGTGCGCGTCAGGAGTACCGGTGAACCAGACAGGTGCTGTAATGAAGCGCTCCATCAGATATCGCTCGGGTGGCCGGATGTCCGCTTCGTAGATATCCAGCCCGGCGTCCTTGATCTGTCTGGCAAGCTGGATCAGCTGTCGATGCTGGTGGCAATAAAGCCCCAGGACTGGCCGATGACGAAAATCGGACAGCGCCAGCGGGCGTAGTTCCACCTCCCGCTCGTGCTCAATCAGTCGACGAATCGGCTCAACCTGTTCCAGCGGCACAAATGCCACGGAACGCTGCATGGCCAGGCGTACCCGCCGTGGTCCCTGATCGGTCGCCAACCAGAACTCTACTTCCGTACCGGCCGCTGTATCACGCCAATGGCGGGTCAGGACGAAACCCTGTTGTAGATCCACCGCTACTTCCTCAGTACTAACCGCCGCATTCTACCCAGTTGCCGCGTCATGCCTGTATTGGTAACTCACGTGAACAAGGGATAGAGTTGGATACATGCGCCACTTGCGTTGGGAATCTTTTCGCGTCAGGGAGAAGCCAATGATACAAATTGCTGTGATTTCATAGCTCGCCGGTGGTCAGTACCGAAGAGAACACCCTGCACTACACGATCGCCTCGGCGATCATCATCCTGATGTTACACGCGTTAGCGTGGTGGTATTCGTCATAAGGAATCAAGCATGGCTCCAAGACACGTTATCAATGCCTCCGTCAGCCCCAAGGGGAGCCTGGAAACACTTTCGCAACGCGAAGTACAACAACTGAGTGCTGCCGGTTCAGGAAGCGTCTACACCCTGTTCCGCCAATGCGCCTTGGCGATCCTCAACACAGGCGCCCATAGCGATAATGCCAAGACCATTCTTGAGGCTTATCAGGATTTTGAGGTTCGCATCCATCAGCAGGATCGAGGCGTACGGCTGGAGCTGATCAACGCACCGGCAGATGCCTTCGTCGACGGCGAAATGATTGCCAGCACTCGTGAGATGCTGTTCAGTGCACTACGGGATATCGTCTACACCGAAAGCGAGCTGGAAAGCGTTCGGATCGACCTGAATACCTCGCAAGGCATTACCGATTACGTATTCCACCTGCTACGTAATGCCCGCACCCTGCGACCCGGTGTAGAGCCTAAGATGGTTGTCTGTTGGGGCGGCCATTCAATCAGCACCGAGGAATATAAGTACACCAAGCGGGTCGGTCATGAATTGGGCCTACGCAGCCTCGATATCTGTACCGGTTGCGGCCCGGGCGTGATGAAAGGCCCAATGAAAGGCGCCACGATTGCCCATGCCAAGCAGCGGATCTCGGGCGGTCGCTATCTGGGTCTGACCGAGCCAGGCATCATTGCCGCCGAAGCCCCCAACCCGATCGTTAACGAACTCGTGATCCTGCCGGACATTGAAAAGCGTCTGGAGGCTTTCGTACGGGTTGGCCACGGCATCATCATCTTTCCAGGTGGAGCAGGCACGGCGGAAGAGTTTCTCTACCTGCTCGGTATTCTCATGCATCCCGAAAATGCCGGCCTACCATTTCCGGTGATCCTGACCGGCCCAAGCAGCGCTGCACCGTACCTGGAACAGCTACATGCCTTCATTGGCGCCACATTGGGCGAAGCGGCGCAAAAGCATTACAAGATCATCATCGATGATCCCTCTGAAGTGGCGCGTGAAATGGCCAAAGGTCTCAAAGCCGTCAAACAGTTCCGTCGCGAGCGTAACGATGCCTTTCACTTCAACTGGATGCTCAAGATTGAAGAGGGCTTCCAGCACCCCTTCGATCCAACCCATGAAAATATGGCGAGCCTCACCTTGAGCCGCGAGATACCGCCCCATGAGCTGGCCGCCAATCTGCGTCGGGCGTTCTCAGGCATTGTGGCAGGTAACGTCAAGGACAAGGGTATCCGGTTGATCGAGCAATACGGTCCCTACACAATTCATGGTGACCCGGCCATCATGAAACCGCTGGATCATCTGTTGCAGGCCTTTGTGGACCAGCATCGGATGAAGCTGCCCGGTGGCGCGCCCTATGTACCCTGCTACCGTGTCGTCACCTGAGCCAGATCTGGGAGAGCAGCCCATGCTCTCCCAGCCCTCGAACAACAGGATGTTCCACGTCCGCTCACCCGTCATCCTTTTGTCATATTCTTTGGCTTTACTCAGCGATTTATTACTCCTCCGTTTTGGGCTGGCATGGATCAATCGCTGCTTTCAGGCGTGCAATACTCTGACCTTTCCGGAATCCTGTATGGATTCATATTCCGCCCCGGCGAGCCTGGCGAACAGATCGACACACTTCGAGTAACGGAGGCACTTGAGCGACTAGAGGAGCGAGACGAGTTTGTCTGGTTGCATCTGAACCTGGCCCATGCCGCTTGCAAACGCTGGATGATGACCCACCTGGATCTGCCCGACTACTTTTTTGAAATCCTGAGTGAAGGGTCACGCTCTACTCGTCTTGAACATGTCGATGCAACCCTGCTCGCGGTTGTCAACGATGTCGTCCTGAACTTCGGACAGGCTTCCTATGATGTAGCCACGCTGTATGTCTGTGCCAACCGGCGCATGCTGATCAGCGTACGGCATCAACCGCTTCGTTCGGTGGACCGCCTGCGCGCGGCGGTCAAGAAGGGCGAGGGTTTTCGCTCCCCGCTAGAACTCCTAATCCACCTGCTGCGTGACCAAGAAGAGGTACTTACCCAGATCGTTCGAGAAACCAACCTGAGTGTCGATCGTATCGAAGACCGCCTACTTTCTACCCGCCTTGCCGACAACCGCGCCGAGCTTGGCAACATGCGTCGTACCCTGGTGCGAATCCAACGCCTGCTGGCCCTAGAGCCCAACTCCCTGATGCGGCTGCTCAATCGCCCGCCGCGCTTTCTCATGGAGGAGGATGTAAGGGAGCTGCGGGCAGCGACCGACGAGTTTTCACTGGTTATCAGCGACTTGGCCGTGCTGATTGAGCGGATCAAACTCATTCAGGAAGAAATCGCCGCACAGATCAATGAACAAACCAGCCGCACCCTTTTCACCCTGACACTGGTCACGGTGCTGGCCTTGCCAATCAATATCGTGGCAGGTTTCTTTGGAATGAACGTGGGCGGCATCCCCCTCGCCGATGCGCCTCACGGCTTCTGGATATTGGTCATCCTGGTTGCCAGCTTTACCTTATTGGCAGGGCGCTGGGCCTTCAGGAAAAGAAACGACTATTGAGCGTCCTATTAGCGCGGGCTGACCCCGGCGATCAAAGGTGTTCCGCTAACCGGATCCTTCAATAGAACACAGCGGACGCCGTATAAGGTCTCAACAAGCTCAGGGGTGACAATGTCGGCCGGGACACCTTCAGCAATAATACGACCAGACTGCATGGCGACCAGATGATCAGCGTAGCGGCAGGCCTGAGAGAGGTCATGTACCACCATGACCACCGTCTTGCCCGCATTGGCCAGCATGCGAATCAGCTCAAATACCTCCAGTTGATGCCCAAGGTCCAATGCAGAGGTTGGCTCATCAAGCAGGAGTAGCGGCGTCTGCTGAGCAATGGCCATGGCAATCCAGGCACGCTGGCGCTGCCCACCCGACATCGAGTCAAGCGGCCGCTCGGCCAGTTCAATCAGATCCGCTGCTTTTAATGCCGCATCAACAACAGCTTCGTCATCTGTAGACCATTGCCTTAGCAAGCCCTGATGAGGCTGCCGTCCAAAGCGGATGAGGTCAGATACGGTCAATCCATCCGGTGCGCTGGCATCTTGGGGCAGCAGTGCAAGCTGTCGGGCGACCTGCCGGGAAGGCAGCTCACCGATGGCCTTCCCATCGAGTAGAACCGCACCCGCACGCGGCTTGAGCAGGCGAGCAAGACCCGCCAGAAGCGTAGACTTCCCGCATCCATTGGGCCCTACAATAGCGGTGACCCGCCCCGGCTGGATTCTAAGATTAAGCCCATTGATAATGGTCGTCTGACCATGAGAAAGCTCGAGAAGACGGGTCTCCAAAATAACCGAATGCTCGTTAGTCGCCATCAGCAACGGTGAAACAGTACTACTCATAACGACTTCCGGACAGGTTGACGCAATAAAATCCAGAGCAGGTAAGGTCCGCCGATAACAGCAGTCACTACACCTACTGGAATTTCGATAGGAGCAAACCAGGTTCTTCCCACCCAGTCTGCCAGGATCATCAGAAGGGCTCCTGCTAATGCAGAGGTCACGATAGGGACACCGCGTTGTCCGACCAGATAGCGGGCCGCTTCGGGTGCCAGCAAGGCGATAAGCCCAACAGGACCGGCAACCGCGACCGCTAACGCCGTGAGCAGAACAGTTAGCATAAGGATCTGTACCCGGGCCAGGCGTATCCGTACGCCTAGCCCAATTGCGACCGAATCGGAAAATCTAAGAACCTCTAAGGTGCGCCCCAGGATCTTGGCTAGCGGTAAACCTATCAGCAAACCAATAGCCAACAATTGAATCGAGGCTGGAGAGCGCGCGTTAAGACTGCCAACCGTCCAGGGATAGGCCTGGTTGGCCGCATCGATGGACGAACGTGCCAGCATCAGATTGGTCAAGGCGCCAAACAATGCACCAATTCCGATTCCAACAACAATGAAGCGATACCCACGTGCGCCTGCACCGCCACCCAAGGCAAACGCCATGGCCGCTGCGGTTGCCGCACCACTCAAGGCAAGGGCTGATGGCGCAAGGCTTGTCGTGACAGCAACGATGGAAGCGACAGCAAAGGCCGTTGCACCATTGTCGATACCAATAACCCCGGGCGTTGCAAGCCGATTACGTGCCAGGGTTTGTAACATGCACCCTCCCAACCCGAATGCGGCCCCTGTCAAAAGTCCAGCCAGAAGCCGGGGAAAGCGAAGCTCTTGAATCAAAAATAAATGCATGGGATCGCCGTGCCCGATGACAGCCTTCAGCGCCAGCCAGGGATTAAGCCCGGTTACGCCATACGCCAGGCTGATACCGCTCATGAGGATCAACAGCACTGTCAGGCACAGCGCAACGACACTGCCTCTCCGTGATACCAGTACACTCACCTGACGGCCTGCCTGTAGCCACCAAAACCGAGCTGTTACCGGAGATGAAAAAGGTTTAGTCATAATGAAGGCAGGCGATGTTGACGGACGACTATCATCAGAATTGGCGCACCGATAAAGGCAATCACAACACCAATGGGAAGCTCGTAAGGTTTGACCAAAAGGCGCGACAAGATATCAGCCAATAGCAGCACCGCGGGCCCCAGGACTAGTGATAATGGAAGGACACGGCGGACATCAGGCCCGACCATTCGCCGCGCCAAGAACGGCACAACCAATCCGACAAAGCCAATAGGCCCAGCTACTGCAGTGGCAGTCCCTACTAAAATGGCAACGCCTAGTAGTGCGATCAATCGGGTCAATTGAGGGTGATGCCCTAATCCAATGGCCATACGCTCTCCCAAGCTCAAGGCGGCCAGGGGTCTGACCAAAGGGGCCACGACCAACAGGCCTGCCAGTGTGCCCGGCAGCGCCCAGGACAGGGTATCTGCGGGCCTGCCTGCCAAGGCGCCAATGACCCAAAACCGAATTTCATCGGCAGTACGCTGGTCATACAGGAGCAGTAAGGTACTGGCGGCGCCCAGAATTCCTGTGAGCGCCATTCCCGCCAGGATCAAGCGAACAGGGTCGGCGTCAAATCCGCGCACTTGAGTCACCGCCACAACGAGCAGGCATCCAAGCATGGCTCCAGTAATGGCCATGCCAAGATTGACAGTAGCTGCGCTGGCGCCGAGCGCAATGGCAACCACCATGGCAAAGGATGCACCAGCGCTAACACCCAGGAGTCCGGGCTCCGCAAGCGGATTGCGGGTTGCCGTTTGCAAAACGGCTCCACCAACGCCAAGGGCCATACCCACCAGAAGTCCCAGTAACGTGCGCGCCCCACGCAGCTCGAGGACAACAAAGCGAGCTTCATCGTCCCCACCCCCAAGCAAGACATTGATGCTACGGAGCACGGAAACTTCCCCAGCACCAAGCAGCAAGCTGGTGAGCAGAATCACCAGCAGCGTTAGACAACAGGCAATGAACGGAACACCCAAACGAGGCGAAGCGGACACCTTCATTTAAGAACGATACGCTCTACGTCATCCAGTACATGCTCAGCAGCCAGCGGACCTGACCCGCTGCTCCACACCTGCCCATCAACCGTGGCCACCTGCTTCGCCTGAACGGCCTTCAAGCGAGTAAAGGCAGGCTGCTTGCGAGCAGCCTCCAAGGCCTCGTCACCCTTCTCATTCAAGGTAGCCAGGAAAATCCAGTCTCCATCAGCGCTTGACAGGTTCTCAAGGCTCAAGATATCGCTATGAGGACGATCTTTGAGCTCTGAGGCCAGTTGCGTACTGGCAAAGCCTAGTTGCTCCAGTAACTGGCCTGCAAAGAGATGGCTCGACATGACCATCGGTCCCTGAGGATTCCAACGAACAACCGACAACACTTGCCCTGGTTTGACTTGCGTCTTCAATTTGGCAACACGCTGGTCTATCTGATCGAACTGCTTTTTCAATTCATCACTACGGTTGAGCGCCTGGGCATAAAGCTCTGCGTTGGCTCGCCAGTCAGCTAACGACTCCCCTCCTTTTGGTACTACCGTCGGAGCAATCAGGCTAAGTTTGGCATATTGTTCTTGCGGTAAATCCTGTCGCGCCAGGATAAGGTCCGGCTTCTGGTTGAAAACTGCCTCCAGATTAATTTCACGAGCCGTACCCACGATAGCGGGCTGCCCCGCCTGATCCTGCAGATAGTTTGATACGCTGGTGCCACCACGACTCGCCAGCGTAGCGACTGGTTTAATACCTACTGCCAGCGCGGTATCCATAGCCGCCTCATCCAGCACCACGACCCGCTTAGGTGTATCCGGGGTTTTCAGCTCGCCGTGGGCAGTGGAAACAGTAGCCGCCAAAGCCGAACCTGCTGTGGTAGTTAGCACGAGACTGCACAAAAGAACACTAAGACGGAAAATACTGGAATCAACACGCTTCATGACACAACTCCACAATAGAAATACGGCACGGGCAGCGGGTTAGCCAGGCGGCCCGATTTAATAACATTAAAACGAGGCGGTAAAGGAAGCAAAATACGCACGACCCGGCTCGTTGTATGTAACCGCACCGGCGCTCGAAGCGTTGCCCTCTCGATAGATGCGCTTGTCGAACAGATTATTCACACCAAAACGCACTTTGTAATGCTCGTTAAACTCATAACCACTGCTGACGCCTACCAACGTATACGGATCAATGTCCTTCTGGGCAGCAGCCTCATAATCCGTATTGGTACGCCGAGAGTATGAAGGAGCCTCCTGCTTTCCATAATGGGTAACATTAAGCTGTGCAGAGAGTTTTTCAGTGACGTACCAGTCCAGCGTACTGTTGATGGTGTATTTGGGAATAATGCTCAAGGGGTCGCCTGTCTGCTTATCCTTGGATTCGATCATATAGGTGAAGTTAGTGTTCCAATCCACGGTATCAGTCAGCGGAATGAACAGGTTGCCTTCAACCCCTTGGACAACCGCCTTACCGGTGTTCTCCCACTCCAGTACACGAGGCCCGGTGTCGCCCAATCGATAGATAAATTCGTTTCCGCCCACGATTTTGTTTTTGTAATCGTTACGGAAATAGGTCGCACTGGCTCTCCATGTTCCGGCGTCATAAGCCAGACCCAGCTCCTTGTTAATGCTGATCTCAGGCCTTAAGCTTTCATTACCGACCAGATAACAGCCTCCGTTGCCAGACGTAATCGCTGTACAGCCATTACCACGACTGTACAGGAGATAGTTTGGATTGCTCTGATACAGATTCGGTGTTTTGTAGGCACGCGCGATCCCACCCTTGAACGTCAGTCGGTCCGTGATCTCATGGGACAAGTTAAGACTTGGGCTCCAATTATCACCATAGGTCTGATGGTCATCGAAGCGTAGTCCAGGGGTCAGCACCGTCCGGTCTGTAACCTGCACATTATCTTCGACATAAAAGGCGTAGCTGTTGGCTGTCGTCTTGGTCTGGGTGCGATCAAAACCTGCTATCTGGCCAGGCTCAGGATCAGAAGACTGAGCGCGCAGAGAACCAGGGTCACTTAGCGACTCGTGTAAATACTCGGCGCCAATGGTTAAGACCTGCGGCATTGCGCTGTCGATAGGCAGATCAAGATTGCCAAAGGCGCGGGTATTGCGCAGGCGCGACATAAACGCGCCATCCCCCTCACTTGGCCCACCCTCTGTACGGCCTGAAAGTCCCTCGTTCAGACGCCAGTTGCGGGTGTAATCATAGGAAAGGCCCAGTGTGGAATTACCCCAATCCCACGTTCCCTTATGCTTCAACGTAAAGCTGGAGCGCTGCAATACATTGGTTTCATGGCCATACAGACTTCGAACAAAGGCATCGTTGCCGCCGGAGTTATTGAGCATCGTATCGCCGGCATAAATGTTGCCCTGGCGGCTGTAGGAAGTTTCAAAATCGAGGACTTGCTGCGGATCAAGTTGCCAACTGAGTAGCGCATTGATGTCCTTGTTGCGTACGCCTTCCCGACCCGCCGTGACACTGCCTTCCGAGGCCTGATGTCCTTCATTGATGCTCAAAGCATCTGCATCAGTCCTGGCGATATTGCCATAGACTCGAAATGCCAAAGCTTCCGTCAACGGACCGCTCAGGTTGAAATTGGCACGGCGTCCGTTGCCTTCGTCGCCGCTTTCGGGTTCCAGGGCATAAAACGTCATCGAGCCATGCCATTGCTCCGTAGGACGCTTGGTAATGATGTTGATGACCCCACCCATGGCACCGGAGCCATAACGGGCCGCCGCCGGGCCACGCAGGATTTCGATACGCTCGACTTCTTCAGCTGGAACCCAGTTCGTCTCACCCCGCGTATCACGGTCACCGTCCCAACCATAGCGGACGGCATTTCGGGAGGTACTGGGCAGGCCATCGATCAGAATCAGCGTGTTCTCAGGCCCCATACCTCGCAAGTCGATTTGCCGATTGTTACCGCGCGCGCCACTGGCACTGTTGCCTGTGAGATTGACACCGGGCTGGCGCCGGATAATCTCCGACAGATCATTGGCCGGTGGTTGCCTGGCAATATCCTCTGCGGTAATCACTGAGTAACCCAAGGCCTGCCTGGCCTCTTCCTCGGCGGTACCCATAACCGTGGTAGCTTCCATCTCAACCGGCTCGCTGGAGCCATACTGGGCAAGCGCAAGGCCGGAATGGCTGGCAAGAACCCCACACAGTACGATGCTCAGTCGCGTGGATGAATGAGGAATACGCAGCATGACCAACTCCTGTTCTACAAATCTCGAAACGAGACCGCTCCAAAGCTGGTGCAAATGCTATTCATTCCCATTTGAGAAGAAAGCTTTTTTACAATCTATACAATTTCAGCAGCAGGCAAGCGCACGGTCACACGAAGCCCTGGATTGCAGTTTTCAGCCCAGATAGCGCCGCCCTGGATCATCAGTGCCGATCGGGCGATGGAAAGACCCAGGCCGAATCCGTCACCGCCAGGCCGGGCACCATTGAGCCGGGTAAACGGCTCGAAGATGTAGTCGAGCGCACCTTCTGCAACCCCCGGACCTTGGTCTTGTATCCACAGCAACCACTCGCTGCCCTCACAATGCCCCCCCAGAATCACATATCCTCCTTCCGGTGAGTAACGAATCGCGTTGCGCAAGAGGTTTTCCAGGGCACGGGCCAGACTATTCAAATGAGCTTGTACACAGCAATTGTCTGGTAAGCGATATACAAAAGCGTCTCGTGACCAACCAGTCTCGAAACAGGCATCCTCAATGAGGATATTCCAGAGCGACTGCATGCTGATCGGCTCGCATAGCAACGAGGGTCTATCTGTATCCAGCCAGGCCAGCTCCAGTGTGGTCTCGACCAGCTCCTGCATACCGGCTAACTCACGCTCAAGGCGGGCACGCAACGTATTCGCATCCTCGGAGGACTCGCACAGCACACGCAGCCGTGACAGCGGTGTGCGCAGCTCATGGGACATATCTCGCAGAAGTCGTTGCTGGTAGTCGACATGACCTTCCAGCCGCTCCGCCATGTGATCAAAGGCGCGTCCCAGCTCACCCAGCTCATCGCTGCGAGCGCTTACGCCGATTGTAGGCTTTCTGCCTGAGCGACAAGCAGAGGATGCCTGCTCTTGGAGCCATCTCAAAGGCACCATGAGCTGACGATAGAGCAGCATACATAACAGAAACATGGTAGCCATGGGAAACACCCCATGGATCACCAGACGGCCCAGAACGGAAGGCTTGCCGGACCACATGCGCTCGGGCAATTCCATTGCCAGACGGCCCGCTTCAGTGTGTTGAGGAAATGGAATATCCATTATAGGCAATTCGGTAGCACGGCCACTCAACGGCCAATCCAGACGGCGCATAAAGCTGAACCGATCGGCATCACCAGGCGTCAGAGCGCGCTGACCTAACGGCTGATAAAGACGATCAATTGCTACAGCCCAAACCTGCTCTCCCTCTCGGATACGTCGTAATACAGTTTCAACGCCCCCCTTGCCTTGTGTCCTCCATGCCTGTTCAACGGAAGCAGCATAATTCAGCAGTTCCTCTTTATCGGCTTGTGCCAGTTCGTAATGACTGTGCTCCATGCTACGTCCCCAGCTTAAGCTCAGCCAGACGATGACCAGACAGGCGGCGATAGTAAGACCAGACAGCTTCCAGAACAGGGAATGCCGATACGGGAGTCGCATCATGAAGACGAACACACCAGCACGTAGCCCTTTCCCCAGGCTGTACGAACTTCGCAAGCCGAGTAATCAATGCTCTGGAGCTTGCGGCGAATATGGCTGACATGCATGTCAAGACTACGATCGTAGCGTGAGTAGGCACGTTGCAGAGCTTCCTGATACAACACTGGTTTGCTGAGTACCTCTCCAGCGTGCCGGTTCAATAGCTCGAGAATACGAAATTCCGTTGCGGTCAGTTCCGCCCATTGCCCCTTATAAACCACATCGGTCCGGATAAGATCGAAGTACAGCTCTCCCTGCACGGTTGGCGCTGTCTCCATGGCCGAGCGCTCAAACGCAATGCGCCTGAGTAGCGCTCCGATTCGCACATCCAGCTCCGCCATGCTAAAGGGCTTGGGTAGATAATCATCTGCTCCCTTTTGAAAGCCGACGATACGATCAGACTCGCTACCCAGCGCCGAGACCAGGATAACCGGCACGGCACTATACGAACGAATCTGCTCCAGTAGGTGAAGCCCATTGCCATTGGGTAACAGAATATCCAGTACTACCAGATCGAACACCTGCTCTTTCAACAGTGCGGCGACTCGACAGGCATCACTGCATAGCACTACCGCATATCCCCTCGCCGATAGCTGAGCCTGCAGGTGCATACCCAACACCGGATCGTCTTCAACGACAAGAATATTGAGCAGGGAAACAAAGGAGTTCATAGCGTTTGGGGAACAGCCAAAGGGTTCAAAGTTATCCGTCCGAGGCTTTTTTCACGTAGACAGGTGTTAACACTGATGTTAACTCGAAAGCAGAAGAAGGGTATTGCTGCTCGTTAAGATACCCGGGCGGATCTTAATTAATGTCCTAAAATCGCCTGGATAAGGATATCGCAGTGCATATCCTTATCCATATAAGCCCTGGATAAAGATCGAACTCAAGACTTGCGGCTGGCTTGGTACAAGGGCATCACTTTGGGGACGGCTGCTTGAATCGAGGCCATGCGGCTCTCATCAGAGGGATGCGTGCTCAGAAGCTCAGGTGTCTTATTGCCCATCTTGGCTGAGGCTTGTGCAAATTTCTGCCAGAGGCTCAACGCCGCATTGGGGTTATAGCCCGCCCGGGCAGCCAACTCCAGGCCAATCAGATCTGCTTCGTTTTCATTTGATCGACTGAACGGGAGAGACAAACCAACTTCCGTTACCTTATTCGCAATTTGCATTGACGATTGGTTGAGGCCCAGCAAGGCGCCACCAAGGCTTTGGCCTAGTTGCAATGCATACGCCCGAGACATTTTTTCCCTGCTGTGCTCACGGAGCGCATGGGCAATTTCATGCCCCATTACCGCTGCAAGCTCATCATCGGTAAGTTTTAGCTGTTGGATCAGACCGGTATAAACAAAGATCTTGCCGCCCGGACCGCAGTTGGCATTGAGTTCATCATTTTTGACCAGGTTGACCTGCCAATCCCAGGCAGCAGCATCGGGACGGAAGTAGCTAACCCTATCAATCAGCCGCTTGGCAATCGTACGGACACGCTTGCCCTCTGCTGTCTCGTTGGCGAGCGCACCGGATGATTTGGCCTTGTTGACTGAACTGGAATACGACTCTGCGTACATCTGATCAACCTGCTGGGCAGACAGCATGCTGAACATGTATTGCTTACGCTCGACCCCTACTGCTCCGCCACTGGTTGTATTGACTACCTGGCAGCCAGTAAGAAAAAGCGAAAACGAAAGACCCGTTATGAATAAGACACGACGCATATGCTTTCCCTAGCGTATGTTGAGCCGACCTACTTGTCAGCACGATAAATGAATCAAAAACAGCCTATGGCTGGTGCGTTAGTGTAATCGATTTAAATTCTAGAAACATATACCACCGCCTGATGAATAATTGACGCAGGCGCAAGCGAGGCCGTAAAGCAGAAGCGATACGGCGTGGTGGTATCGGAAAGGTTATCGCTCGATCAAAATCTTCAAGGTTGAAGCGCGCTCCGCATCCCAGTACGGCAAGGCCTGCTCGGCATCCTGGAAGGGAAACACCTTGGAAATCAGATCATCTGGAGAGTGATCCAAGGTCTTCAGATAGCGAACGACGGCTGTAAAGTCTTCGGCTGTTGCATTACGGGAGCCCATGATGTCCAGCTCCTTCAGGTTGAACAGTTGCGTCTTGTAGGAAACCGGCTCCTTGGCGTACCCCACGTACACCACACGTCCAGAAAAGGACACGATATCGATCGCCTGGGTAAACGTGGCCGGCAGGCCCACACATTCGATGACGACATCAGCCCCGTCACCGTCAGTCAGTGCTTCGATCTGCTTGTCCACATGACCAGACGAGGCCACGATAGTATGTGAAGCACCGTATTTACGCGCCATTTCGGTCTTGGTCTCGGAGACATCCATCGCGATGACTGTTGCACCCCGTGACACAGCTCCGGCCACGGCGCCCATGCCTATCATTCCACAGCCAATGACCACCACTCTGTCCCCCTTGGCAACCCGCCCGCGTCTCGCGGCATGGAAACCTACCGATAGGGGTTCAACCAGTGCCAGATGCCGTGCTGGCAAGGTATCGTTCAGGATGAGCTTCTCGTAGGGCAGTACGATCTGCTCGAGCAACCCGCCGTTCTGCTGAACGCCGAGTGTCCGGTTCGTCTTGCAGGCATTCACGCGTCCCTGACGGCACGAGGTGCAGTGACCACATGCAGTGTAGGGCACCACAATGACGCGCCGCCCTGCACGATAGTCCAGCGGTACGCCCGGTCCTGCCTTGATGATTTCTCCACCGATCTCATGGCCAGGAATACGAGGCAGTGCCACTAACGGATTCAACCCTTTATAGGTATTGAGATCGCTACCGCAGAGTCCTACATGGCGAACCGCTACCTGAACCTCTCCAGGCCCTGGCTCGATGGCCTCGACCTCATGGAAGCGGCACTGCAACTCCTGTTCGATCATGAGAGCTTTCATAGGGATCCTTTCATTGTTGTGATTATTAAAGGTTTCGCCATTGTGAAACGACGTTTCATTTTAGAGTCTACTGTCAGGGGTCGGATCGTCAAGGTGCATATAGCGTATACATTCAGCCAGGAATATCACCCTGTCTTGCAACATAGTCGTCAAGTTCTGGTCACATGAGTCGATTACCTTCAAGGTAGATCCAAGGGACTGCTGACTTGCCGGGTTGACCTGGCTCAACTTCCGACGAAGTAAGCGATAAATATGCGTTTTTGTAATACGGCCATCATTGAATCGTCATGCATATCGCATTACGCTCAGATGGTCGAAATCACTGGATTAACTCATGCGTGACGAAGCGTGCTCAGAAGGGCTAACGCGACTGGCTACCTCAGCGGTAATGAGAGGACGGCCTGAAAATGAAATTCTGGGTTGGATGCTGAACAACGGTATTCGCCCCTCTGCAGCCATCAAGGCGTTAACAAAGGCCAAGCGCCAGCGTCAGGAGTCAGGCTTGAAAAAGCTTAAACTCTCACTGGTATGCCTTTTTACCCTGATGTTCTCCACTGCCATTCTTAACATGGTGGATCTCTTGAAGTTCTAATGCAGAACCGGTTGGGCCGAATGACAGTATGATCGACGGCCCACTTCGTATTTTATCGACTCGCCAAATAAAGCTGGCAGCGTGCATTATCTGTATGCATATACAGATTCCGATTGCCTCTGTGCTGCGGTTTAAGCATGCTTACGCTATTGTTGATTTGAATGACGATAGCTATGCGGCTCTTCCTGTGCGAAAAACCTTCCCAAGCCAAAGACATTGCCAAGGTCCTGGGCGCTACTCGCCGTGGCGAAGGCTGCTGGACAGGCCCACAGGCCACTGTAACCTGGTGCATTGGCCACCTGCTTGAAACAGCCCCGCCAGATGCCTATGACGATCGGTATAAGCGGTGGAATCTGCAAGATCTGCCTATCATCCCGGAAAAGTGGAAAATGCTCGTCAAACCCAAGACCGCAAGCCAGTTCAAGGCGGTCAAAAGGCTGCTTGGCGAAGCCCGGGAATTGATCATTGCAACGGACGCTGATCGCGAAGGCGAGATGATTGCCCGCGAACTGGTCGAACATTGTCGCTACAAGGGGCCTATCCAGCGTCTGTGGTTGTCGGCGCTGGATGATGCTTCCATTCGTAAAGCGCTGGCTACGCTAAAACCCGGCGCTGATACCTTCAGCCTCTATCATTCGGCGTTGGGTCGATCGCGTGCCGACTGGCTGATCGGCATGAACATGAGCCGTCTGTTTACATTACTGGGCCAACGGTCAGGGTATCAGGGCGTCCTGCCCGTAGGACGTGTGCAAACCCCTACCCTGCGACTGGTAGTCGACCGTGATCGCAGCATTGCCAACTTTGTGCCTGTACCGTTCTGGGCAATCGATGTGTTGTTGTCTGCCGAGGGCCATCAGTTTACGGCCCAATGGAAGGCTCCTGAGGATGTCTGCGACGATCAGGGCCGCTGCCTGCGCCAGGATATCGCCCAGAGTGCAGCAGAGGCGATGCGCCAGACAGACACTGCTCAGGTGATGAAGGTACAGACCGAACGCATGCGTGAGCTTGCTCCATTGCCGTTTGATCTGGGCACGCTGCAAGAGGTGTGCTCGAAAAAGCTTGGCCTGGGCGCCCAGGAAACGCTGGATATTGCCCAGGCGCTATACGAAACCCATAAGGTCATTACCTATCCGCGCAGCGATTGCGGCTATCTTCCCTTGAGCCAGCATGGCGAAGCTCCAGCCATCATGGCGGCGCTTGAGCGCTCCGACTCCTCCCTTCTGCCTCTCAAGGCGCACCTGGACCTGAGGCGCCGCTCGCGGGCTTGGAATGATGCAAAGGTCAGCGCACACCACGGCATCATTCCAACCGCAGCCATTAGCAGCCTGGATCGGCTAACGGGCAAGCACAAGGCAGTCTATACCTTGATCCGCGCCCGCTACCTGGCGCAATTTCTCCCAAACCATGAGTACGACCGTACTCAAGCCGATTTTGACTGCGCAGGACAGTTGCTCAGGGCTGTAGGCAAGCGCATCGTCGAGCCAGGCTGGAAGCGAGCCCTGCCGGAAGCACTTACGCCAGCAAAGGGAAAGGAAGCACCAGCACCACAGCCGCTGCCCATGCTTTCCAACGACCAGTTATGCGCTGTGGTGGATGTTCAGCTCAAAGACCTTTGGACACAACCGCCCAAGCCCTTCACAGAAGGTGACCTGATCAAGGCCATGAAGAATGTAGCCAAACTGGTGGACGACCCCAAGCTCAAGCAAAAGCTGAAGGACACCACAGGTATCGGGACGGAGGCGACACGCGCCGGGATCATTCAAGGGCTGCTGGACCGCGGTTATCTGACCAAGCAGGGTAAGGCTCTGCTCGCCACGCCTGCTGCCTTTAGTCTGATCGACGCTGTGCCTCGGGCTATTGCCGATCCCGGTACAACCGCTATCTGGGAGCAAGCGCTGGATATGGTTCAAACCGGAGAGATGAGCCTTGAAGAGTTCGTGACCAAGCAATCCGCCTGGATGAGCAAACAGGTCGAGCGCTGCATGGGGTTGAACCTGACCTTTAGCGGGCCGGCTATTCCAGCGGGGCGTAAGTCCACGCCGTTCAAGAAAAAGCGCAAGGCGGCTCCGCGCAAGGCCTCAACCAAGACGGCACCAGGTAATGGCAAGCGATCACGCCAGCCTGTCAGTCCGGCTTGATAAGAGGACACATCCGGTCACCTAGCACCCACTTGATATCTTTTTAGCCTTACTCTTCCGTAGTAGCATTGCATTCTGTTTAATGCGTTCTCTTCATGCCCGTTGTACGCCAAGCGTTTCTTGTCTGGCGTTGGCTGTTTTCAGGATCTGCAATGTCAAAATCGATTGGTATCGGCGCACTGGCACTGGCCACTATGCTGACCGGCCTGGCTGGCTGCTCGAACAACAAGCCTGCCGTGTACGAACACGAAAATTTCGATGACTCGGGTACGTTTTCGCGTAGCTATCCGGTAAACGATACAGCTGCCTGCGAAGCAGCTCGACGTGCGCTGCTCAGTCAGGGCTATATCATTACCAGCAATGATCCAAAGCTCGTCAGTGGCCGTAAGAGCTTTCAGCAGACCGGAGAGAACCACCTCGAAATCAGCTTTAATGTTGTCTGCACGGCCAATACCCCCAACGATCATGGTTCAACCATCTTTGCCAACGCGCTTCAGGACCGTTATGCGCTGAAAAAGCTCAATAACTCGGCGAGCCTGGGAGTAGGTGTGCTCGGCTCGGTCTCGATGCCTATCGGCTCGACAAACGACTCCATGGTCAAGGTCGCCAGCGAGACGGTTACGTCAGGCAAGTTCTATAGCCGCTATTTTTCCCTGGTAGAAAGCTTCTTGCCGGCTCAGGCCCAAAAGGCCAACAAAGGAATACATCAAACAAAAGCAGCGCCCGCGCCGAGCCCACTCGCCAGCACGCCCTCTTCTGCACAGCCCAGCCAACCTGCACAGGCGCTGGCACCGAAGCCAGCCTCGGCGGCACCTGCTCCTGAGACACGCCCGGATCATGATGCGGGGTTTTCTTCTGTACCCGTACCATTACCGCCCCAAGCGCCGCCCATTACACCTATCGACACGTCAGCCTTCGAGCAATTTACTGCGCCAGCCGCCGCTCCAGCCTCTCCCACAACCGAGCCCGCCGCTTCGCCAGCGTCGGCTGACACGCCCACTTCATCAGGTCAGCCTGAAAACGCCACGGCACCCTCGGATGACTTGCTGGAGCTGCTTGAAGAGTGAGGGTCGGGTATGACTCTGGATTGCCGAAAGCCTGCAAGGCGTTGAGGTCAAGAACTCTAACCATGCGCGCTACGTCTATAGCGTAACGCCGTGCAGGCAGTCGATAGAGTGACACCATGAAACAACGCACCGTTCAGGACGAAGGCAATACCACGTGGACCTGTGTAGAGGCTTTCTCGGGAGGAAGCCAGAAAACGGCCAAAGCGGCCAAGAGTCTTACCAAAGATGCCGAAGGCAACGTTACCGTGGTATGTACGCCTAGTGGTGGTGAGCAGTCAGTACGCGTGAGCTTGCCTGAAGCATGGATTGACAAGACGTCTGACCAAGCCCTGCTGGACGCCATTCAATCCGCCAAGGGTTAGTCCTGCCCTATCTTCCTCCAGAAATCGATTGAACTTAGCCTGGAACGCCTGCTTCGAAAGAGCTTCGATGGCAGGCTGATCTAGAGCGTACTTGTTTGCAGCATCGCTATCTCATCATCTGGATGGCTGCAATCCCTGGCGTTCAACCGAACCCAGCCACGTCCTATGATGCCTTGAGCCATCGATCATTACTTTGTCAAAGGACGAATCGTTATGGCTAAGATCACCATTGCCCAGCAGTTGGCTACCACACTGGAGCAGGCAGGCGTACAGCGTATCTGGGGCGTCACCGGAGACAGTCTGAATGGCCTGAACGATGCCTTGCGCAAGATGGAAACCGTCGACTGGATGCATGTACGCCACGAGGAAACCGCAGCCTTTGCGGCCGGGGCGGAAGCAGCAGCTACGGGCAAGCTGGCGGTATGTGCAGGCAGTTGTGGGCCAGGCAACCTGCACCTGATCAACGGACTTTATGATTGCCACCGAAACCACGTACCGGTCCTGGCAATCGCTGCGCACATTCCCTCATCGGAAATTGGTCTTTCCTACTTTCAGGAAACCCATCCTCAGGAGCTTTTCAAGGAATGCAGTCATTTCGTTGAGCTCGTCAGTAACCCGGCACAAATGCCCGAAGTCCTGCATCGTGCCATGCGGGCAGCCATCCTCCAGCGCGGCGTTGCGGTCATCGTGATTCCCGGCGATGTGGCGCTGCTGGAAGTGGACGCCGGGAAGACCGCCTGGCCGGTTCTCAATCCGCCTCGCCTGATGCCTTCGGAGCAGGATATCAACAGACTCGCCACCCTGCTCGCGGATAGCAAAGCCGTGACATTGATGTGCGGTAGCGGCTGTGCGGACTACCACGACGAAGTCGTTGCGCTGGCCGATACGCTCGGTGCACCTGTCGTTCATGCGTTACGGGGTAAAGAGCATGTCGAATGGGATAACCCGTTCGACGTTGGCATGACGGGCCTGATCGGCTTCAGTTCCGGCTACCACGCGATGCTCAATTGTGACACGCTGATTTTGCTCGGCACTGATTTTCCCTATCGTCAGTTCTACCCAACCAATGCCAGGATTGTACAGGTCGACATCAACCCTCAGGCATTAGGCCGCCGAACCGCCCTGGACTTGGGAATCACCGCCGATGTAGGCGAAACCATTCGTGAGCTTTTGCCACGACTGGAGCGTCGTACCGATCGGCACTTCCTCGAGGATTCGCTCAAGCACTACGCCAAGGCCCGTGAGGGACTGGATGATCTGGCCAAACCCTCCCAACCCGGTCGACCTATTCATCCGCAGTATCTGACCCGGGTCCTGAGTGAGCTGGCGGATGAGGATGCCATTTTCACGGCAGACGTCGGAACCCCAACGGTATGGGCTGCCCGATATCTGAAAATGAACGGCAAACGCCGCCTGATCGGCTCGTTCAATCATGGCTCCATGGCCAATGCCATGCCTCAGGCGATAGGGGCTCAGGCAGCTTATCCCACGCGCCAGGTGATCTCGATGTCCGGTGACGGTGGTTTCGCCATGCTCATGGGTGATTTCATCTCGCTGGCCCAACTGGGTCTACTGGTCAAAGTGGTGGTTTATGACAATGCCACATTGGGCTTTGTCGCCATGGAAATGAAAGCCAGCGGTTATCTGGATACTGGTACCCAGTTGCAGAACCCGGATTTTGCTGCGATGGCCAATGCGATGGGCGTCAAGGGAATTCGTGTCGACAGTGCCGAACAGCTGGAGCCTGCCTTACGGGAGGCCCTGGCCCATGACGGCCCGGTACTGGTCGATGTCGTGACGGCTACACAGGAGCTTGCCATGCCGCCCGCCATCAAGCTCGAGCAGGCCAAAGGCTTCAGCCTTTATCTGTTGCGGGCGGTTATGAATGGCCGTGGCGATGAAGTCCTGGAGCTGGCACGTACCAATCTGTTGCGCTAGCGCCGCTGTGCAAAAAAGTTCACCACGCACACCGTGTGGTGAACTTGAATGTTTCAAAAGATGAGCGAGAACTCAGATCCAATAATGTAAAGGCATTTGGATTGCTCATTGCCGCTGCGCTGCCTATGATCCGCGCCTTTATGAGCCACGCGTGATCGCCGGCAGGTTTTACTCTGCGGCCCGGCCTATTGACTCTCGTCAGTTCTGAGCCCCGGCAAACTCGGCATGCTCTTCCTTATTTACTGACGGCTACTCCTATGACGACCTTGAACCCAACCGACGCACTCAAACTGATTCTGGAAAAACACGGCCTGACCGGTGCTGTATATGATGGCTGGGTAGCGCCCAACAATCAGCTCCCGGCCATACGTGCCCGCTGGTATCCCGGCGAAGGCAGCGGGCGCCTGGATATTCATGTGATGGTCGAAGAGGGCGTGCTGGTCGAAGAGATTTTTGCAGGTATCGGTGAGGGTGATGAGGGGCTGGCAAATGCCTTCGAAAACTTTATCGCCAACTCATTGCATGTCTTGTTGGCAGCGTTCTGGGAAGTCGATGCAGCCGAACACGTTTCGGTTGAAAACTGGCTGATCAATGAGCGCCGCTACCGGGCCTATGTAGGCAACCTCGGAATCCGCGCAGCCAAAGGAAGCACCAGCGAGCTGCCGGAGAATCTGGTGCCGTCGATTCATACCACCATTCAAAACATGCCGTTGAAAGGCAACACCCACTGGTTTCGTACGTTCTTCTGCAACTATAACCAGGAGCACCGCTTTGAGGCACTCAGTGACAATATTCATTGGGAAGAAGGTGCTTCGAACCTGCAGGCGCTTCCGTGGAGCCGTGACGATGGCTACTTCAGCGTACGCAATTTCGTGGTGCTGCGGGCAGTCTAACTCAACAGCCTAGCGCCAGAGCGGTTTATCCCATGACCCGCTTTGGCGCTATCGGCAGTATCGGTGAATCATACCTGTAAGCCATCAAGGATCTCGCTAAGTGATCATCAACGGTGCTTCCCTTGATCAGGTGCCAGTAACTCTCTAGCTAGCTTGGCAAAATGGCGATCCGTTTGCGAAATCCTTTCGTATAGCGATACGCAGAGGGTTCATTTGCCCTTTCGAAAAGCGGTTATGCCAAAATTCCCGGATCGCTATCTCAACGAGGCCTGGTACGCGCGACCAACGCCTGGACGGTATTGTTTTTGAGACAATACCTGGATTATCAGGACCGCAACATGCTTGAACCGAACGAATGGATAACCCACTACGGCTACCTGGCCGTCATGGTCGGGCCGCTTATCGAAGGCGACGGCTTGGCCATATTGGCAGGTGTGGCTGCCCGCCATGGTTATCTGAATTTTTTCCTGACCATCCTGATGACGGCCATTGGCGCAATGATCAGTGATCAGTTCCTCTTCTTCATCGGAAGGCGATATGGCGATCCCGTCCTGAAGAAGTTTCACCGTCATCAGCATCGAATCGAGCGAGCACGCCAACTGATTCAGCGCTACCCATCGCTATGGGTGATCGGGACGCGGTTTGCGTATGGCTTCAGAACCATTGGTCCCATCATCATCGGCACCAGTGGCATCCCTGCCAGACGCTTCGTACCACTGAATATCGTTGGCGCCTTTCTCTGGGCAACCATCATGGTCAGTATTGGCTACGGTGTGGGAGAGTTCGTGCAACGGCTTTTTGCAACCCAGCCACATGCCGGACTATGGCTGGCAGGAATAGCCGCCACCTTACTGGCTATCGTTGCCGCAATCTGGTTCTTCCGTCGGCGTCGCCACGCCTGATCCTGTCACCCAGCCTTGGCAAGAGGCTGGGTAATTCGTTTTACGGTTTATCCAATACGTTTTTCAGAAACGCCAATACATCCTCTGTGGCTTGCCGTGTGGCATCGGCATTGGGCCCTACATGGGGATCATGCGCGACGCAGGCGTCGGTATAGCGGAACGGCTCCCCCGTTTCCTGATTGATCAGCGCGCCCTGCTCACCCTCGACAATCTGGCATGCCCGTACCGTCTGACTGCCTTGTGCTACACGTACAGGCTGAGAGGCAGGACTGTCGAAACCATGGTGGGCCTCAGGATAGCGAAACACCTTTACATCGGCGCCTGCCTTGGCCAGGCGATCCAGGTAAGGAGTGCACCGGGACAAGGGATCGTAGTCATCTGCCTCGCCATGAAAGACCCGAATGGGTTTGTTTACCACCTTGTCTTCATCCTTGAAGGAAATGGAGCAGTCAGGATAGAAGGCAATATAGGCCGCGAAGCGGGCGTCTCCCGCCATCCATTCCTTCTGGAAGCGAGCAAGACTGGCATAAAGCGACGCCTGGCCGCCTCGAGAGAAGCCCATCAATACGATACGGGAGGCATCGATACGAGGCTGACTGGCCAACAGCGCCAAGGCTCGGTATTCATCCAGAATGAAATTGAGCCGTCCCAGCTGAGCTTGGTCCTTACCGGTACTGATCAGCTCGCGGCCGGTGAATCCATCGAGCACAAACGTGGCGATTCCCTGCTGGTTAAGGGTGCGCTGCCAATAGGCAATGTTATCGCCAATACCACCGGAGCCATGTTGGAGAATGACCGCCGGAAACGGTCCCTCCCCAGCTGGCAGGCTCAATCCGGCAGTTAAGGTGACAGGCCTGCCTGACTGCCCGGTAAGGAACTGGGTATCACTCAGGGTCTGGGAGGCATAGGCATAAAACTCCTGGCGCGCGGGAATATCCGAGTGCTCCTGGGCCTGGGCAACTGCCACCAGACTTCCAAGTACCGCCAGGGTGGCAAGGGCGGAACGTTTCATTCTTGTTGTCTCGCTTATGGCTATGGCTTGCACCTGACCATAACAAAACAACCCGGTAGGTTTATACCCTGCTCTGCCTTACGGTCCGGGCAGCTTGACTGATCAGTCAATAATCGAGACCGTCAATTTTCATGTGACGCAGATCGCTCTGATTCCAACGTGCCTTCAGGCATGTTTCAGGCATCAAAGCTCAATGGCATCGAAAGCCATCTTCCTTGCACAACGGCACACAAAGGTGTTCGGTTTGCCATGCTTTTCTTCTGAGCGGATCAGCCGAAATGTGTATGCTTGCTGCGGAAGTCATCGAGCCCAGAAAAACAAATGAGCCCTTTATGATCGACAGGCCTTCCCAAAAGCCAAAACGTCTAGCTGAAGAACTGGTTGCCCGTTTGTCGCAGTACATTCGCGATGGGGTTTTCAAGCGGGGAGAAAAATTGCCTTCGGAACTGGAAATTTCCAGTAGCGAAGGATTCAGTCGCAGCGTGGTGCGAGAGGCGCTGCTGCGACTGCAAGCGGCGGGTCTGGTCGAAACACGCCGCAGTGTCGGCACCTTTATTGTTGATATGCCGCCCCCGCCTACTCTGCAATTGGGACCGGAAACCATTTCCACGCTGCAGGATGTGTTGAGCCTGCTGGAGCTACGCATGAGCCTGGAAGTCGAGGCGGCTGGGCTGGCAGCGCAGAATCGCAGCCCGCAGGAGCTCAAGGAGATCGAGCTGGCCCTGCTTTCCATGAAAGACAGTGGCCCGAAAACAGGCATTGCCATCCATGCGGACTCACAGTTTCATCTGCGCATTGCCAAGGCATCCGGCAACGCCTATATGTTCGACATCATGAAGCATCTGGGTACAAAGCTCATTCCACGTACCAAGATGAATTCGGCCTATGCCGCTCAGAAGGATCGCGTCGCGTATCTTGATCTTGTGTATCGCGAACATGAAAAGATCTATAGCGCCATTGCGCTGCAGAGCCCTGATTCGGCACGGGCGGCCATGTACCTGCATTTAAGCAACAGTCGTGTACGCCTCTATCAGGCTCATGAGGCTCGCCATACACTTTACGAGTAAAGGCGCTCATGCCCAGCCACTGGCTGGGCATGACATGTCAATCAGGTAAACAACGTGTCGGGCAGCGTTGCCAGATACACGGCGGGCTTGCCTTCGAAATCGGAGCTGAATAACACCTTGCGATTATCCGGCGTGAACGATGGATGTGGATGGGTCACCTGTCTGTCGCCATCCAGTACCCGCCAGGAGCTATTGTGCGCAGCCAGGCGCGCAGTTTGCTGGCGTTTCACGTCGAAGACATAAAGCCAGGGGTCGTTCTCGATTGTATACCCCTGAGTGTCCTTTACATCGACAGGCGTACCGGAACCGTCACCTACCAGCATCGTGCCGTCTTCATTGCTCATCAAGTGCGAGCAGGCCGGCATCTCCATCAGCATCTCATTGGTTTCGGTGTCGGGATCAAATCGCCAGATCTGCCGCGCCTGCTGGCCCTTTGGATAGATGACATAGATCATGGCGGAGCCATCCGGCACCCAGAACTCGTGGGTACAACTCTCCCCCGGCTTCTGCTCCCGCACCTTGCGTACATTGGAGCCGTCCTCATCGACCAGCCACATCCGGGCATCCACCATGTCATGAGGACCTTCATGGCAGAACGCAACAGTATGATCGTGATAGGGGCGATAAATGGGATGCCCGAGCCAGATCGTGTTTTCGTGAACGACACGAGCCTCTCCTGTGCCCAAATCGACGCGAATCAGTCGGCAATGGGGGTTACTGGTAAAGAATGTCCGGAACACTTCCCAGTCGGTCAGCGGCGTCCAGTCCGAGCGGGCGATCTCGATTCCAACCAAGCTTGTGCAGGCACTGTTCGCTACCCATGTACCATACCCAACCCAATCATCGGCTACCTGATAGACCGTTGTTTCCTCCAGCGTTGCCAACTCCACACGGCGTAACTGACGCTCGTTTTTCACATAATAGAGATAACGGTCATCTTGAGATAAAAAGCCGCCAAAAGTATTATCACCAGCGCCTTCCGTTAGCTGTACCGCCTGTTTTTTCTGAATATCGAGTAGATAATAATTACGGTTATTATCAAACTCGGCTGCAAATAACAGCTTGGTACTATCATTGGTAAAACATTTCTGATAAAAATAGTTTCGGTGACACACTGTATCGGTGGGTGTAAGGCGTGTTACTTCAGCACCAGTACCTTCATCACTATACGTATGGTAATCCAGTTCAATATGGGAACCCTTTGCCATAACACACCTCTGTTGTTTTCAATGATGTTCTATTGGACTGTTTATGAGTTGCTCAACAATATGGATTCGCCCTCTTCGCTATTGATAACGAAGTCTTAATTCTGAGCGTTAACTGCTTATGTTCTACTACTGCCTGCCCAATGTCGCAGTGCTAATCCTGATATCAGTACCGTTCCTACAATAGCGGCATGCAACCAGCGCCCCTGGGGAGCCTCAGCCAATAGAAGAAGTGGAAGTAAAAGCAGCCCCATACCTGTTACCAGGGCGCTTAGCCTCCTGGCTTGGGAAGGATCGACGCAGGCAATCTCATCGGGCTGCAGGGGACGATACATATTGCGAAAGAATAGCGTGAGCTGTTGCCGCCTCTCGGTGTTACGGGTAGGGCTATACCAGACGCGGGTCCCGATAAAAAAACCACCCGTGAAAACCACATGCGCCAGAACCGTCACCCCAAACTTTAGATCGCTCGCCTCACGTTCGGTGAGCGTATACCCACCCAACCACGCAGGAAGCGCCACGGGGTTGAAGCCAACATAAAAGATCAGCGATACCGCTGCGCCGACCAGCACCGTACTCCAACCCGCCCAATCCGGGGTCTGTCGTACGACCACGGCCAACAGAGCAGGAATGGAAAGGGGCAGAAGAAACAGGGAGCTGACCATCATTGCCAGCTCGAAGAACCCTATGCCTTCCTGCTCGGCCATCCACCACGCTGTCAGGGTGGCCAGGGCACCATTGAGCAGCGTCACCCAGCGGCCCATGGCAAGCAAGTGGGCCTCCCCATGGGCAGGACGCTGATAGACGTTACGAATAAAGATCCCCGCATTGCGATTGAGCGCAGTGCTCATGGGAGCAATGGTCGCAGCCACCATTGCCGCTAATGTAAGCCCAACCGTACCGGCTGGCATTGCCTGTTGAACAAAGTAGAGATAGGCCGCGTTTCCCGCCTGCTCGCCCAGTTGAGGGTACTGCCCCACAAGGTCTGCACCTTGCGTGGCGGCTACCCACGGCGGAATAAACCATAGGACAGGGCCGACCACAAAAAGAACCCCGGCCAGAAAGGCTGCCCGCCGAGCCTCATGCTCGTTTCGAGTAACCAGAAAGCGATAGCAGGTAATCGCGTTGTTGGTCGACAGCACCTGCTGCATCAGGATCATGGCAATCCAGAACAACAGGATCTGCCACAGATTCATGTCGTGCCCCTGCCAAAAATCCACGGGAAAGCGCTCGACGATGTTGCCTGGCCCACCGCCTGTGTATAGCGCAAAGCAGCCGGTTACCAGGGTAATTGCCAAGATCAGAACCAGCTGGATGACGTTGGTTGCGTTGACTGTCCAGGCACCGCCACTGGCGGAAATGAAGGTAATGACCGTACCGGTGATGAGCAGGGTCGGTACCATGCCAAAGCCGGTCATCGAGGCGAGGATGTAGGCTAATCCATTAAGCCAGATGGCGGCCGTAAGGGTTGAGAGCGGGAACTGCAGCCAGGTAAAGAGTTGCTCGGTCGGCTTGCCAAAACGCAGGGCAATCACCTGCATCGAGGTTTCAACCCGAAGCTTGCGGTAACGTGCCGCAAAGAACAGACAGGCGATGAAAAATCCCAGAGCATTGCCCCAGAACAGGACCAGAACGGGAAAGCCATCGGTAAAGGCCTTTCCTGCGGCGCCGGTAAACGTCCAAGCGCTGAACTGCGTCATAAAGGCAGTCGCCCCGGCCATCCACCAGGGCATGGAACCACCGCCATTGATGAACTGACTGCTGCTCTGTGCGTAACGACGAAAGCACCAGGCTGCCACAATGATAAAAACGAGGTATACCGCAACCACCAACAGATCGAGTGAGGTCATTCTTTGAGCCTTATGCCAACGTGACGCTGAAGCAGGCGGGCTGAAGCATACTGAAACAAACAGTCTGGAAAACGCCAGGTCATGCGTAAGCCGGCACCCTTTCGGATGCCGGCATCTTTCAGCGCTTTCTCAGGACGCACGCTCGGTAGTCAATCGAGCCTGGAGTGTCTCTATACTTTTTTCTACATGAGCGCTGCGCTTGAGCAGGTAGCCACAGAGTAGGATGGAGATGGCACATGCTGCAAACAGGAGCCGTCCCCAGAGCGGGTTGGGTACCAGTACCATCAACATCAAGCCAGCCCCCATCATCAAGGTAATCTGCCCTAGCTTGCTGCGCTGTAGGCGGTCATACACGTCCTGATCACCTTCAGCAATTACAGGCGTTTCGATGTCCTTAAAGAACTGGGCCGTTTGCTGTTTTTCCTCTGCAGTAAATGTCTCTTCCTTGTAGAACAAGGTAGTGGCGCAGAAGAAACCGCCCGTCAGCACCAGATGAGCTGCCACGGTAATAGTAGTCGTCAGCTCAGAAAGTTCACGTGCGGTCAGGGTCACTCCAAACAAGCCGGCACACCATTGAGCAGTGAATACATTCATGACCAACCAGGACACAAACATGCCAAAGGCAACGGTACCCCAGGCCGCCCATTTTGGCGTTTTACGAATAAACATGCCGAAGAACAGTGGCACCAGAATGGGAGATTGAAGCAGTGTGGCAACCCGCATCATCAGCTCGAATAGGCTCAGACCTTTGAGTTGAGCAAAGAGTTGAGCAATAAGGATAACCAGAATACCGTTTACGATCGTGGCGATCTGGCTGACGTGCAGCAGCTTTTTCTCGCTGAGAGGCTTGTTACGGCACACTACAGGCGCCCAGAAACTGCGTACAAAAATACCGGCGTTACGGCACAGGGCAGAGTCCATCGACGACATGGTGGCAGCAAATAGCCCGGCAACCAGGAGTCCTATCGTTCCTACCGGCATCAAGCGTTCTGCAAAGACCAGATAAACTGCATCACTGGCCTTATTTCCCAATTCAGCATGTGCCAGCGGAGCATCTGGATACAGGACGGCTGTGGCCCAGGGTGGAATGAACCAGATCAGCGTTCCCCCGACCATTAATGCCAGAGCAAGCAGGGACGCCTTGCGTGCGTTGTCAGAGTCTTTCGCATTGAGAAAACGATAGGAGTCCTGCATGTTGTTGATGCTTTGCAGCTGCTTGACCAGAAAGAACAGGAACGAGCCTATTAACAGCAGGCCGTAGTTCATATCGGGTCCCATCACGAAATTGGTCGGGAACCGGGCAATCATTTCAGAAGGCCCACCAACGGCGACCAAGGCGACAATGGCACTGGCCACAGAGATGACGGCAACGACCAACGTCTGAACGAAGTCGCTGGCGACCACCCCCCATGCTCCGCTCAAGAGCGAGATAAGCAGTACGGAGATACCTGTGATCCAAATAGTGGTCGCCATGTCATAGCCAAACACGGCTCCGACAAAGATCGCCAGACCATTTAGCCACACACCACCGTTGAGCACGCTTAAAGGAATAATGGCCCAGGTAAAGAACTGCTCGTTCGTCTTGCCGAAACGCATCTTGATACCCTCGGTAGGCGTATCAACACGCATCTGGCGAAAGCGGTGGCTGAACCACCAATAGGAAATAGCATAGGCAAAGATATTTCCCAAGAAAACAAACGTTACCGCCAGACCGTCGTTAAACGCCTTGCCCGCCGCCCCGGTAAAGGTCCAGGCCGAAAACTGTGTCATGAATGCAGTAGCGCCTACCATCCACCACAGCATACGACCGCCGCCCCGGAAATAGTCGCTTGCCGACTTATTGGCCATTTTCTTGAAGGCAAGGCTAATGATGATCATCAGCAAAAAATAGCCTGCCACCACCAACATATCTATGTTCATAGCGTTCTCTCACAATATTGGCGCCACTGGCCGAAAACAAATCAGAGGGATATAGAAAATGTTAAAGCAACCTGTTTCGCGCCCATTGGAAAGAACTATGGAAGGTCTCTGGTATGAACTTTGAGGTATTAGGGACAGAGCGAAGCGTGCTCTCTGTTATTTTTACCTTGATGATTCTCATATTATTCACCGAATAAAAGAGAACATGACTTCGTTGTTCTGAAATGATGTTCTTGTTGTTTCAGAAACAAGAATGAAGACAGATGAAGTGAGAATCTTTAAGTTTATAAAGTACTTTCCAATAACTTCATCTGTACTTCATTGCAGGATATTTACTGCATGTTAAAAACTGTAATGCACACCCACGCGCATACGTAGCTGGCGATCACTGTCGGTGGAATTAACTTTCACATCACCCAACTCAACAAAGGGCTGCCAGCGCTTGTCCCACTTGTATTTAAAGGCAAGGTTTTGTTCGTAGTCGGTTTTCTTGCCGTCGTAACGGGTATAGTCCGCCTTGAAATAGACCAGGTTATATTCGTACGATAATTTCCCGCCCGGAGCGTAGCCCAGCCACCCATCGAAGCGGTGAACGTGCTGGTCACGCTTGGCTCTATCAGGCACGGAGTTGTCGACCTGATTGCGATCCAGCTTGCGGGCCTCGTAGCGGTAGCGTCCGCTGATTGTCCACTGATTGTTTACCTTGTAACCCAGGCGCGCGCCGGTTCGATACGTCGTTGCGTTTTCCACTGCAACCAAACTTATAAAAGGTGCAATCGTCCATTGAGGAGTGAGGGAGTACCGATAATCAGCCGTAAATTCGTGACCATCCCCTACGGTGTTATCAAACGCGACGTCCTTACGGCTGCCTCCAGTCTTGTACTTCAGTTCCCCTTCGAAACCGAGTCCATTGTCCAGACGTATACCGATCAGAACGCGATCAGAGTGAAGTTTGGAGTCTTCCAGATACTGGTGCCGATAGTTGATATAACCCGAATCGGCAGCCTGAGCATTGCCTGCCAAAACGGTGATTCCCAGAGAGGTCGCAACAGCTAGCGTCTTTATTGTTATCTTCATGATCTTATTCTTGTTAATAACGTACAGAGAGATTGAATAGGCTTAAGCGGTAACAGCCCGGTATTCAGGGGTGTACGGCTCCCGATCTATTCGGCGGCACGATTGGTTCAGATGGATAACACGCGAACGGCAAGCCAGGCCTGCCAGCGGCGCTTAGGCAGGACTTTTGGCCCGGCCGCGCCGACCATTACATCGGCCGGTCATCGCCAGAGGTAATGGCAGAGCAACAAGAGGACTGGAGCGGAAAGCCTGTAGCCGGTTGATACGGCTGGGTATGGAGGCGATGCACGAGGAGGACTGAGCATGAATGTGCGCTGTACCAGCCAGCCCCAGGTTATACAGTTCCGGTACTCGCCTGGAGATACGGGCCAGGCACTCGAAGAAGACATGCGAGAGGCGAAAGGTGTTCAGGTTCATAGCTCAGTCCTTTTTTATAATTGTTCAAGACCTGCCTGGGCATGATTAGCCCAGGCACAACCGTGGATCAGTGCTGGCTCACGATATGGGCTTCGATATAGGCAAAGTTGATGTCCTCACCCAGGCCAGGACGGTCAGGCAGGTGGACGTAACCGTCCTTGTCCATGGGGTCGACGATACTGTTGAGATAGGCAGGTACGTCGTCATACTCCAAGAACGGATGCAATAGCCCGCGCTCGTACCAGGAGCAGTTCTTGATTCCACCCACGACAGCCAGATTGGGTGCACCATTACCATGAACTTCACAATCCAATCCGAACGCCTCAGCCAGGTGAGCGACTTTGACGCATGGGCCAATACCGCCTACGCCAGCTACCCCGGCGCGTAGAATGTCACAGGACTTTCCACTCACCCATCCCGCGCGGCTGTGATACTTGCCGCCCAGGCTTTCAGGCCCCAATACAGGAATGGTGAGGTTTTCAGCCAGCCAGGCATACGACTCTGCGGACTCCTCCATCATAGGCTCTTCAAACCAGGCAAAATCCAGCTTTTCAATTTCACGTCCGATGTAGAGGGCATCAGTACGGTTGTACCAGTGGTAGCCATCAAGCATCAGGGCAATATCCGGGCCTACTGCTTCACGTACAGCGGCACAAGCTTTTACGTCCATCTTGGCATCGGGTGCGAAGGAGATGGGCGGCATCCAGGTATGCAGCTTGATACCCTTGTAACCACGGGCTACGAGCTTTTCGGCAAAACGCGCATATTCGTCAGGTGTTGACAGGCCATCCGGCAAATCATCGCCACACATGGTAGAACCATAGGCCAAGACCTTGTCTCGGTAGCCACCCAACAGCTTGTAGACTGGGACCTGGAACTTGCGGCCAGCCCAATCCCAGAGCGCTTGCTCCACCAGGGCCAGGCTGCGGTCGGTAAGTTGACCTGCACTTCCCCGCTGCCAATGCGCCAGATCCTGCCAGAGTCGCTCACGATCAAGCGCGTTCTGTCCAACCAGTACCTTGCGTACAAAATTGTCAATGATATGTGGGCGAAGCAATTCCGGAGCGCCAAAGGCATAACCTTCGCAACCGTCCTCCGTGGTGATCTTCAACAATGCCATACGGGCCTGGACTTCATCTCCCGGATGGGAATGCCCTGCGCTATCGACAGCACGGCGAGTGGGATAGGAAAACACATCGACACTGACACGGGAGATATTCATAAGAGGAAGGCTGTCCATGACTATTGTTCTTTTTGGAGCAATTTCCGGTATGTCGTCATACCACGTGACACAGTATTTTTCTTGCGCGCTATTTTGTCAAGGAGGCTACAGCTTCCAGCTTGAGACTTTAATAGAATTGAAAAATGACGCTAAATAGGCTCTAAAAAGCGAATTCTGGCGGAGATGTAACCTAAGCAAGCTTATAAGCAGATCAAGTAATTTATTTTTTCAAATCTGAAAAAGTGATGACTGACCGGTCAGCTTCTTCTGCAAAAGACAACATAGTCATCTTACCACGCAAGGATAAAAAGCCTAGGCGTTGATTGCAGGCTGGTACAGGAGGGAGGACAGAACGAGCAGAGCAATACCGGACGACCTGCACGTGTCGATGATAATGTCCTGCCGACTCCCTGCCAGACATTAAACTTTGGTCTTATTGACCGGAACTTTAAGGTGTGACTTTCCGTCGCGGCTTTTTCGCGATATTCTACTGGACACGTTTCACTGAGCGCCCAGATAAACCTCTCATGATGTATCCGCTACACCCAACGCAATGTAGTGACATTTTCGAGTGGATGTCCTGCCACCTCTTGATCCGGACCTTGAATTTTTTTGGCTGTACGCGTGCTTCATGTCGAATCGACCCGACCTTTCATTCGACTTGATGCGTTACAGATTCAAAAATAAGTGTGCCTTGCCTACTCAAGCAAATGTGTAGATGGCCGATAAGACAGCGCTATCTGATTTCATTTGCTTGTATGCCTAACTAGAGAAAATCTGCATGAAAAAGCGTGTTCTCGCTGCTCTGTGCTCCAGCATGTTCGCGATGTCCGGACACAGCTGGGCCGACGATAATGCCCCTGTCGATGTTGTACTGATCGGCGGCGGTATCATGAGCGCTACCCTGGCTACCTACCTGGAAGAGCTTGAGCCCACCTGGACGATCAACATGTACGAGCGTCTGGACAAGGTAGCCGAAGAAAGTTCCAACGGCTGGAACAATGCCGGAACGGGCCATTCTGCCTTCGCGGAAATGAACTATACGCCCGAACTCAAGGACGGCACCATCGATGTCACCAAGCCTCCGAAGATTACTGAAGGCTTTGAGATTTCCCGTCAGTTCTGGTCTTTCCAGGTCAAGAACGGTGTATTGAAGAACCCCAGATCGTTCATCAATACCACGCCGCACATGAGCTTTGTCTGGGGTGACGACAACGTCAACTACCTGCACAAGCGTTATGAAGCCATGCAGAAAAACGCGCTGTATGCGGGCATGCAGTACTCGGAAGACCACAGCCAGATCAAGCAGTGGGCACCGCTGATCATGGAAGGTCGTGACCCTGCGCAGAAAGTGGCAGCGACCTGGATGCCGGCAGGGACTGACGTAAACTTCGGTGAAATCACTCGCCAGCTGGTAGGTTCGCTGGGAAATCATTCGCAGTTCAAGCTTTCAGTGAACAGCGAAGTGCGCGATATCAAGCGCAACCCCGATAACACCTGGAAAGTAACCGTTGCAGACCTGGCCAATGGCGGCAAGGAAACCTCGGTAAACACCCGCTTCGTCTTCATTGGTGCAGGCGGCGCTTCTCTGATGCTGCTGCAGAAAACAGGTATTCCTGAAGCCAATGGCTATGCCGGTTTCCCAGTTGGCGGCCAGTTCCTGGTAACTGAAAATCAGGAAATCGCCAAACGTCACGAGGTAAAAGCCTACGGCCTGGCATCTGTGGGCTCGCCGCCCATGTCGGTGCCGCACATTGATAGCCGTACGCTGGATGGCAAGCGCGTCATTCTGTTCGGACCGTTCGCAACCTTCTCGACCAAGTTTCTGAAGAACGGCTCGCTGATGGACCTCATGCATTCCATGACCAGCAACAACACCTGGCCCATGATGCAGGTGGGAATGGACAACTTCGATCTGGTCAAATACCTGGTTGGTCAGTTGATGCAGTCTGATGAAGACCGCTTCGCTGCGCTGAAGGACTACTACCCGAACGCTCGCAAGGAAGACTGGAAGCTCTGGACCGCCGGCCAGCGCGTACAGATCATTAAGAAAGATGCGAACGGCAATGGCATATTGCAGTTTGGTACCGAAGTGGTTTCCGCACAGGACGGTTCCGTTGCTGCGCTGCTAGGTGCCTCGCCAGGTGCTTCGACTGCTGCGCCCATCATGCTTCATCTGATGGAAAAAGTATTCAAGGACAAGGTTGCGACGCCAGAATGGCAGAGCAAGCTTAAGGAAATCATTCCATCCTACGGTCAGTCGCTGGATAACAATGCTCCGCTGATCAAGGAAGTCCGCAGCTACACAGCTGGTATACTCCAGCTTAAAGATGCTACCGCTACCCAGCAGGCAGCGTCTGAAAACAAGGCTGAAGAAAATCAGCCGACTGAGGCAAAAACGGCTGCGCTTTAAACAGCTCGTTTACCTTGGTTAAGACGGCACCTTCGGGTGCCGTTTTTTATGTCCGTCTGCAAGCGTCTTCATGGCGCATTCCGCCTAGCGTTAGGGCCGCCATCAACCATAGCCCAGACTGAATAGTACAATCCGCGCAAAAAGAATGAGCCCCAGCCAGGAAGCAATGAACTCGATATCGTCTTCGCTCATCTTGAAAACCTTACTTGAAGCCTTTAACGAGATGCAGATACAAGCTTGGTAAGACGAAAGATGAATGAGTTCGCCTGCGAACGGGCTTTTAGGCTGAAAGGGCGTTGTAGAGCGTCTATATCAGACTACTGGTACAGGATCAGATACTTGTAACGCGACTGAAGCGGTAAATAGTCGTGAAGCAGATTAACAGTATCGCGTTCTCCCACATAGCCGACGTCTGCCTAGCTTTTCACGCGCATCCCAAAGTCAGACGTGCGGGTACAGGCATCGAGGATTAAGCGCTCTCAACGCTGAACGGGCAAGCCATTGTCCCAGTAGGGTGGCTGACCGACGTGATGAAACAGGAAATCCAGAAAAACCTTCACCTTGGCTGAGCGCATGCGGTTTTCCGGATAGATCACATGCACTGCATGGGTTTCGAGATCTTCTGACGCTTCCCAGTCCGTCAACACTGCTACCAGTGCACCGCTGCTTAGCGCTTGATGCACGAGCCATGTCGGGAACAGTACGATCCCCTCCCCAAGCACCGCCGCCTCAAGCAGGCATTCGGCATTATTGCTTCTAAAGCTACCTTTGGCCTGATAGGCCTGAAAGGGTGTCTGGCTTGTAGAGCGGAAATACCACTGACGCACACCGCGCATTCCCTTGTAGACCAGGCAGTTGTGATGCTCAAGCGCCCCGGGACTTTGCGGTATACCCTGCCGTTCCAGATACACCGGCGCAGCACACACCACGAACCGTTGCTCTCCTAAACTGCGCGCCACCAGGCTGGAATCTTCCAGGCGTCCTACTCGGAAAGTAATGTCAGCCCCTTCCTGCACAGGATCAATAAACGCATCCGTTAATGTCAGCTCAACGTCTATTTTTGTATATCGCTTTTGAAACTCTACCAGCAATGGAACCAGATGCAGACGCCCCAGCGCGACGGCAGCATTGAGCCGAAGTGTTCCCTGTGGCTCTGAAGTGTCTCCACCAATCTGCTCCGCCGCCATATCCAGCTGAAGCAGGGCGTCCCGAACATGCTGGTAATAGCGCTCCCCTGCCTCGGTCAATCGGACTGCCCGAGTGTGGCGATACAAGAGCCGCTGCCCCAACGTCGCCTCCAACGCAGAGATATGGCGCGAAACGGATGAGGCAGGCAAATTGAACTCTGCAGCTGCCTGCGTAAAGCTCTTGACCGACGCGACCCTGACGAACAGCCGCAAGGCCAGCATGGAAGGCGAGTTGCTCATAAAACAATAGTTATTTGTCTGAAAGCCGATTGTTCCAATTATGACAACTTACTAGCGTAGCGCATTGTTTTTTCTTGAGGATAAACATGCAACACGCTCTGATTCTGTTAGTTGTGCTGATTGCCGGCATGGGTCTGTCGATGGAGGCGGGCCTGTTAGGGCCGCTGGGAGGGGAAATAGGTCACTTCTCCGCTACCTTGTCGATTTTTCTCGTTGGCGCCGCACTGCTCACATTTGCACTGATTTTTGCGCGCCCGAAAATGGCCCAATTATTCAGTCAGCCACGCTGGCTGCTGGTGGGCGGCATTCTGGGTCCTATCTATGTCGTCGTACTGACCATTGCCACGCCGCTGATTGGTGTCGGGATGACCATGGTGGGCATCCTGTGCGGCCAGGTAGGAGCCAGTCTGGTTATCGATCATTTTGGTCTGCTAGGCAGCACACGCCGTCCCGTCGACCGGTATCGCGTAATGGCGTTCCTATTGATCTTGGTCGCTCTCTGGCTGATTCACTGAGGTATATCCTATGCTCCAGTTTCTGGTTCTTTTTGCCGTATTGGGTAGTGGCGCCGTACTCAGTGCCCAGTCCTCTATCAACGGCCGGCTTGGCGCGCAGGTAGGCGTGCTGGAAAGCGCCTGGCTGACTTTTACCAGCGGTGCCCTGCTTACATTTTTGCTGGTGTTTTTCTTCGAACCCCCTCATCCCATGACACTTTTCACTGCTCCAAAATGGCAGCTGATCGGTGCGCTGTTTGGCGTTGTGTATATGCTCGCGATGGTGTTTTCCATCCCTCGCGTTGGCACCGCTGCCGCTACGGTAGCCGTCATTACTGGTCAGCTGCTGATGAGTCTTCTCATCGATCACTTTGCTTGGCTGGGGAATGCCGAGCGACCCTTGGATGTGTCTCGACTGGTTGCTATCGCACTGCTGTTTGGCGCTCTGGCGCTGATCTACCAGAGTAATCGGATACAGGAATGTTCGCCCCGGGCTGATCCGGTGGAGGAGCGTACCTGACAAACTGGCAGGAGGTGTCCTGAGTGATGCCTTCTGCCATCCGCTCCTCCTTCCCTAGAGTTATAGGGATGCTTGTTCGTTGGGTAAGCGCCTAGGGCAGGCTTCCCTCTTTCGTCATCATGGACGATAACCGCACGTTTTTGTATCCCAGCACACTATCTCCTTCTCGACAGAGAAATTCGCGCTTCATCAAGAACCTTTTGATTTTTCAGACTTTTTTCCGACCTCTTTTAATGATGCTGTCATTGGTAAGTCGATTCCCCCCAGGCAATAAATAAAAAGTACCTTCTAAGCGGATTGACTGTATTAACCAGTTAGTACACTTTGTTATTCAGCGTGCCCAAACATCATAAGAACAACACGGAGTGCTCTGGATGACCTGCTCTCTTCTCATCCTCAACGGCCCAAACCTTAACCTGCTGGGAACCCGTGAACCACAGATCTATGGTTACGAGACCCTCAACGATGTCGCTCAGCTTTGTCATGAAGCAGCCGACACGCTCGGCCTACAGATCGATTTCCGCCAAACCAACCACGAAGGTGAGCTGATCGACTGGATTCACCAGGCGCGAACCGCCCATGCTGGAATCATCATCAATCCCGCGGCCTGGACTCATACCTCCGTTGCGATCCGAGATGCCCTGACAGCGGTAGCGCTGCCCGTGGTGGAAGTCCATCTCTCCAACGTTCATCAGCGCGAAGCCTTCAGGCATCACTCCTTTGTCTCACCCATTGCCGTAGGGGTCCTATGCGGCTTTGGTGTGGCGGGCTATCGCATGGCCATCGAGTACTTCGCTCACGTCTTCACGAACAAGAAGTGACCATTATGTCCACTCTATTTTCTCCTTCTGTCCTGGCCGGTCTGATTGGCTCAGGTATTCAATCCTCCCGTACGCCTTCCATGCATGAGCATGAGGGTGATGCGCAAGGCATTCGCTACCTCTATCGGCTGATCGACCTCGATGCGCTTGGCCTTGAGGCGTCCGCTCTGCCTGAACTTCTCACAGCAGCCGAGCGCATGGGATTCACAGGTCTGAATGTCACCTTTCCCTGCAAGCAGGCCATTATCCCACTGCTGGATGAGCTTTCAGAGGAGGCCTTGGGTATTGGCGCCGTCAATACCGTAGTGCTCAAAGCGGGCAAGCGGATAGGTCATAACACCGATTGTCTCGGGTTTGCGGAAGGATTTCGCCAAGGGCTGCCAGACGTCTCACGCGAGCGCGTTGTGCAGATGGGAGCTGGCGGGGCCGGGGCAGCCGTTGCTCATGCCTTACTCCGCGAGGGGGTAGCTGAATTGACGGTCTTTGATGTCGATAAGGACAAAGCCCACGCGCTCGTCGACAACCTCAAGGCTATTTTCGGTCTTGATCGTGCGTGCGTGGGAACAGACCTGACCGCCGCCATGCAGGCGACTCAAGGGCTGGTCAACACGACACCGGTGGGTATGGCCAAGCTGCCAGGCATGCCGCTACCGGCCGAACTGCTCAGGCCCGAGGTGTGGGTAGCTGAGATCATTTATTTTCCACTGGAAACCGAACTGCTCAAGCACGCCCGCGAGATCGGTTGCCAGACGCTGGACGGTAGCCGCATGGCGGTCTTCCAGGCTGTGAAGGCGTTTGAGCTCTTTACCGGGCAGCACGCTGATTCCCAGAGAATGCAGGCGCATTTCGCCAGCCTGGGTGACTGACAAGCCTTCTATTTCGTGCCAAGCGACACAGGACAATAACAATGCATGCCGATAGTAAACTAGGCCAGATAGCGCAAGCCCCTTCTCATGCTGGAACCACATCCCAAAAGCCAACCCGGGCACGCTTCGTGATTCTTGCCCTGCTAGCGGTCGGAACCATGATCAATTACCTGGACCGGACTATTCTGGGTATCTCGGCGCCGGTCATGACCCAAGAGCTTGGGATTGATGCGGCGGTCATGGGTCTGATCTTCTCTGCTTTTTCCTGGACGTATGTGCTGGCTCAGGTACCCGGTGGCGTGTTTCTCGATCGGTTCGGATCGAAATTCACCTATTTTGCCTCGATCACCTCCTGGTCGTTCGCTACGCTGCTGCACGGATTTGCTTCAGGCTTCTATACCCTGCTGGGATTGCGCCTGATGCTGGGGTTTGCCGAAGCACCGTGCTTTCCCACCAACAGCCGAGTGGTCAGTACCTGGTTCCCTCAGCAAGAGCGTGCCCGTGCCACGAGTATTTATACCGTGGGTGAATACATCGGCTTGGCCTTTCTCAGTCCGGTACTATTCATGATTCTCGCGCACTTTGGCTGGCGCGCGCTGTTTATGATCATCGGAGGCATTGGCATCGCCTTCGGCCTGCTCTGGTGGAAGCGCTACCGTGAGCCCCATGAAGACCCTGCCATGAATCAGGCGGAGCGGGAGCACATCCAGGCTGGCGGTGGCTTGTCAGCCCCCTCGCAGGAGCGCGTTCCCTTTACATGGAGCAATGTCAGCCAGTTGCTCAAGTACCGGCAGATCTGGGGAGCGTGCATCGGTCAGTTTGCCGGTAACGCCACCCTGGTTTTCTTTCTGACCTGGTTCCCCACCTATCTGGCCACCGAGCGCCATATGGGTTGGGTAAAGATGGGGTTCTTTGCAGTACTGCCGTTCATTGCCGCGGCCGTAGGTGTGATGTTTGGTGGCTGGTTGTCCGACTGGATCATCAAGCGCACCGGTAACGCCAGCGTAGGCCGCAAGCTACCCATTATCAGCGGGCTATTGCTGGCTTCTACCATCATCGCGGCGAACTATGTCGACAATGACACCCTAGTCATCGCGATTCTCTCCATCGCCTTCTTTGGACAAGGCATGGTGGGCCTGGGGTGGGCAGTCATTTCTGACATCGCGCCCAAGAGGTTCATGGGCCTTACCGGCGGCATCTTCAATCTGGCGGCCAATCTGGCCGGCATCATTACGCCGCTGGTGGTCGGCTTTATCGTAGCCACCACGGGTTCGTTTGTGGGAGCACTGCTGTTTATCGGTGTTCTTGCCCTAATCGGTGCGTTTTCGTACATCTTCATTTTAGGAGAGGTGAAGCGTATAGAACTTTAAAAGGCCCGGCGCAGGGACGCGCGGAGCCTGGCTGTCGTTGTTTCTCGTGATTCATAACAAACACAACACACGCAGAGAAACCTAAAGGCATGGTCATGAAAACAATAATCGACCTGTACTTTCGCTTCATCAAACTTCTACTGGTGGTGTGCATGCTTGGCATGGTGGCTCTGGTGTTCGGCAACGTTGTCTTGAGATACGCCTTCAATTCCGGCATTAGCGTATCGGAAGAACTGTCGCGCTGGCTGTTTGTATTCATGGTGTTCCTTGGGGCTATCCTCGGCCTCAAGGAGCGCTCGCATATCGGCATGGGTAGCCTGCTCGCAGCCCTGCCAGCCCGCGGCAAGCGCCTGTGTCTCACCCTTTCTCACCTGATCGTGCTGTACATGCTGTGGCTGATAATCCAGGGCAGCTGGCAACAGGCGGTCATCAATAAAGACGTACTGGCGCCGGCATCAGGACTGTCCATGGCAGTGTTCTATTCGGCTGGGCTCGTCTTTGGGATCACCTCGGTCGGCATCATGGTGTACGAACTCTATGCCGCACTGTTCCTTCCCCTGCCGTCTGTATCCTCGCCCTCCTCCAAGGACAAGCAGACACCGTTCGTAACCCCGCCCAAGACAGCCTCAGGGGAGCGCAGCTGATGATTCTTTCCGTTTTCCTGGGCTCTCTGGTCGGCAGTATGGTCATCGGCATGCCGATCGCCTTTGCGCTGCTCGTCGCAAGCGCCGCCATGATGTATTACCTGGATCTGTTTGACGCTCAGATCATTGCGCAAAACCTGCTTAACGGTGCCGACAGTTTTCCATTGATGGCGGTACCGTTTTTCATGCTCGCAGGCGAGATCATGAATGCAGGTGGCCTGTCTCGCCGGATCGTGAACATTGCGATGTCCATGGTAGGGCACAAGCGAGGTGGACTTGGCTAAGTGGCGATTATCGCCTCGTGCCTTCTGGCTTCGCTGTCCGGTTCTGCCGTCGCCGATGCCGCTGCCCTTGCCGCCCTTCTGGTACCAATGATGGTCTCGGCTGGACACAGCCGCGAACGGTCGGCAGGCCTGATCGCAGCAGGGGGCATCATTGCGCCCATCATTCCTCCTAGCATTGGTTTCATCATTTTCGGTGTCGCCTCCGGTGTCTCCATTTCCAAGCTGTTTCTGGCCGGTATTGTGCCGGGGCTCATGCTCGGTGCGGCTCTGGCGGTTGCCTGGTGGTGGATCGCTCGCAAGGAAGTCGTAGAAACCTCACCCAAGCGTTCCGGCCGGGAAATTGCGCAGACGCTCATCGAAGGCAGCTGGGCATTGGGGCTGCCGCTGATCATCGTGTTTGGCTTGAAGTTCGGCGTCTTTACACCGACCGAGGCCGCTGTGGTTGCTGCGGTCTATGCGCTATTCGTGGCAACGGTGATCTACAAGGAACTGAAGCTCAGCGATCTGTATGAACTCATCCTGAGTGCGGCAAAAACCACCTCGGTCGTCATGCTATTGGTCGCTGCTGCCATGGTTTCGTCTTGGTTGGTGACCATAGCCGACCTCCCCGGCCAGCTGGTTGACCTGCTCGATCCGTTCATGGACAACCCCACCGTACTGCTGCTGATGATCATGCTGCTGATTATTATTGTCGGCACCGTCATGGACATGACACCCACCATCCCGATCCTGACGCCTGTGCTGATGCCAACCGTTGTTCAAGCGGGTATCGACCCTGTGTATTTTGGCGTGCTCTTTTTGATCAACACCGCCATAGGACTCATCACACCTCCGGTCGGAACCGTCCTGAACGTCGTATGTGGCGTCTCCGGGATCCAGATGAATGAAATCATCCGCGGTGTCTGGCCGTTTCTCCTGGCGCAGTTGCTGGTACTGCTCCTGCTGGTCATTTTCCCGGTGCTAGTGACAGGTCCAATGAAATTCCTGGCGGGCTAAGTCACTGCACCCCGTTTCGCAAACAACAAAAACAAGATGGAGCTTTCAAGATGACGATGATCAAAACAGCTTTGGCTACCGCCTGCGCAATCGGTGTGTTGTATGCCAGCACGGTAGCTGCCGAGGTACGTAACCAGACCTTACGGTTTGCCTTCCAGAATGTGAAGGAACATCCTCAGGGTCAGGGCGCACAGAAATTTGCAGATCTGGTGAAGGAAAAGAGCGAGGGCAAGATCAAGGTGCGGCTCTTTCCAGGCGGCACGCTCGGCGGTGATCTGCAAACCGTCTCCGCCATTCAGGGTGGCACACTGGACCTGACCGTACTAAACGCCGGCATCCTGGCAGCACAGGTAAAGGACTTTACCATTCTCGACTTTCCCTTCTTGTTCAATAATGCCCAAGAGGCTCAGCAGGTCATGGATGGTCCGGTGGGCCAGGCACTGGCCACACGCCTGGAAGGCAAGGGCCTGCATACCCTGGGATATTGGGACCTGGGCTTTCGCAACATAACCAACAGCAAGAAGCCCATCGCCCGCTGGGAGGATCTGCAAGGCTTGAAGATCCGTGTCATACAGTCACCCAGCTATCTGGAGACATTTTCCGCATTGGGCGCAAACCCCGTTCCGATGCCCTTCCCCGAAGTGTATACGGGCCTTGAGCAGCGAACCGTTGATGGACAGGAAAACCCTAATACCGTGATTCTGGGCAGCAAGTTCTACGAGGTGCAGAAATACCTATCGGTGACACGCCACGTGTACAACCCGCAATCGTTCATCATAGGCGAAAAGTCATGGAACAAGCTGAACGAGGACGAGCGCAAGGTCATTACCGAGGCCGCCGCTGAGGCTCAGGCCTATCAGCGCATGGTCTCCGGGCAGGCTCAGGACAGTGCCTATCAAACCTTGAAAGGCCACATGGCCGTCAATGAAATCACGCCGGAGGAGATGGACCGATTCAGGGAAAAGACCAAGCCAGTCATTGAAAAACTGTCGAAGGATGTCGACCCCGCTCTGGTCAAGATGCTGGATGACGAAATACAAAAAGCGCGGAAGTCACGGTAAGCCCGCCTCTCGATACCGCTGCATGAATTGATGCAGCGGTATTCGCGTTCCAATCAGTCATTTGCAGACATAGCGCAGCACCACATCGCAAATGAGTTCCTTGTGCCGCTCCCGGTTATCTGCATCCGTCAGGTCGATCTGGTGGATCGATGAAAAGGTATAGCGGTTGGACACCCGATAGAAGCAGAACGAGCTCATCATCATGTGCAACTCAAGTGGATCCAGCCCCTCCCGAAAAACGCCCTGTTCTACGCCACGCACCAGAATCCTAGAGATGGTCTGAACAATCGACGAGTTGACTGAGGTAATGGCCTGTGACTGGCGAATGTAATTTCCCTGATGGATATTCTCGATACACACGATCCGAACGAAATCGACATTCAGATCGTGGTAATCAAACGTGAACTCGACCAGTCGCCGAATGGCTTCTACCGGTTCGAGCGCATCCAGATGCATCTGGGACTCGGTCGAGCGGATCTCCCCGTAGAGCTTTTCCAGCACCGCAGAGTAGAGCTGATCCTTGCTCTCGAAGTAGTAATAGATCATGCGCTTCGATGTTCGGGTGCGCTCGGCAATGGCATCGACTCTCGCCCCGCTCAGGCCATTTTCCGCAAACTCGGCAACCGCCGCCAGGAGGATTTCCTGCTTGGTTTCTTCGGGGTTGTTCTTTCGTGGCAGTCGGGGCACAGACTGCGTTTTTACAGCATCGGAGCTAAGGGATTCGGCAGCCATTATTGGTTGTGTCATTGGCAGGTTCAAAAACCTTATGGTAGTTGTTGTTATTGGATTAAGGTAGGGCTATGCCACGTAGGGCACCGCCCTACCTTCAAAGACGTCCGGCCGTCTTTCGGGTGCGCGCCTGAGCCATGGCCGCCAGGCGGACCGGCGTATTGGCAGCACCATAGCCACTGTAACTATTTTTGCGTTGTAGAACTTCGAAAAAGAAGCGATCCGCGAACGGCTCCGTATAAACATGGAACAGCTCGCCTCCCTGTGCGTCCCGATCATAGAGCACATTGTAATAGGCCAACCGGCTCAGGTAGTCATCGTCAAAGCCGTACCGCGCTGAGAGGTCGTCGTAGTAGTTATACGGAATCTCCAATAACGGCACTCCGGCCTCCTTGGCCTGGGCAGCGGCCGCAAAGATGTCATCACATTCGAATGCGATATGGTGGACGCCTGATCCACGGTAGCTCGATAAGGCTCGGGAGATGGCCGTATTACGATTTTCCGAAATGTTGAGCGCCATACGTATCGACCCGCAGGGACTGCGCAGCGCACGGCTTTTCACCAGACCATAGGGATCCGGCAGCACAACTTCATCGTCAGCCTTGAAATTAAGCAGGCTCTTGTAGAACAGTACCCAGGTGTCGAGGCTGTCTGCGGGCAGCGCCATGGCCACATGATCGATGGTATTGAGTACATCGTCCGTGGACGAGGTTGCGCTCAGGTTGAAGTCTGTATCGTAGATCGAGCGCCCATCCGTGCCAGAGGCGACAAAGTAGATCAGGCCTCCATCCGGTGCACGTACCGCAGGAATCTCACGCTCGTTCGGGCCTACCAGGCCGCGATATGGCTGCGCACCATACTGGCAGGCACGCTCCATGGCCTTTGCGCTATCACTGACCCGCAGGGCCTTGGCACACAGCGAAGGTCCATGAACTTCGAAAAAGTTATGGGCAAACGAATAAGGCTCGGCATTGAGTACGAGATTGGTGCTGCCTTGCCTGAGCAAGGTAACGTTCTTAGAGCGATGCTGCCCGGCCTGAGCAAAACCCAGACGGGTTAGCCATTGCGTAAGCTCTGCACGAAGTGGCTCGTCTACGGCAAACTCCAGAAATTCGATACCGTCAAACTCGAGCGGCGGCACCGGATCGAACAACAGCTCCGGCGCAACCGGATCGGCAGGCGGTTCATTGGCCAGGCGGTTGCGGGTTTGTTCCTCCAGGTAAAGCAAGGAACGGAAACCATCAGCCGCATTGGCCCGTGGAGGTGCTGCGCGAAAACCATCGTTGAATACTTCAAGTGAGAGCGGACCGGTATACCCCGAGCGCAGGATCGGCGCCAGGAAACCGGCCAGATCAAATTCGCCTTGCCCCGGGAAGCAACGGAAGTGCCGGCTCCACTCCAGTACATCCATATTGAGAATCGGCGCATCAGCCATTTGCACAAAAAAGATCTTGTCACCCGGAATACTGGCGATACCGGCAGGATCATCCTTCAATGACAGGGTATGAAAACTGTCCAGCAATACGCCCACGCTGGGGTGATCGACCTGTTGCACAATCGACCAGACCTGATGCCAGGTCTTGACGTGCCGCCCCCATGCGAGGGCTTCGTATCCTATGCGCATGCCGCGTGCACCCGCCCGCTCACCCAGCAGGCGAAGGTCATCCACCAGAATAGCCTCCTCGCCTATCGAGTCGACCGTTACGTTGCTGCACACCAGTATCAGATCCGTACCGAGCTCCTGCATCAGGTCAAACTTGCGCTCGGCCCGGTCCAGGTTACGGGGCAAACGGTCACGCGGACACCCCTCGAAATCGCGGAAAGGTTGGAACAATGTGATAGCGAGTCCCAGGTCAGCGCATAATCGACGGATTTCTCGCGGCGTTCCGCCGTAAGTGAGCAGATCGTTTTCAAAAATCTCCACACCGTCGAAGCCTGCGGCAGCAATGGCTTCCAGTTTTTCAGGCAGGGTTCCACTCAAGGAAACCGTGGCGATCGAGCGCTGCATAATCAGTCCCTCTTGGCAGGCATATTGTAGGACCCAGGCCGCTCGGCTGCCCGGATCGGTTTTCTTTGCGCCTACAGCGGTGATAGGTATCAACTCTGGATAGCTTTCACCGTCATAGTGCCCCTTTTACAAACTATTTTGTACTCACTGGTTAGTTTATGTTCGATAAACGAACATATCTGCTTTTCTGCCTCAGGTAGTATTGGCTTTCTGTCGGAAGTCGAAACAGCTCTACTATAAGTGTCAGTCCGAAGACTGTTTCGAAAGCTCATCAGCCTGAACACTACTGTCGGCGGGAGATCATACGAAGGGCAGTTCTCAATGCCAGTGCAAGGGATCGCAGAAGGAAACGTTTTGGAGCAAACGCCATGAAAAGGGGTCTTCCTGAAAAGAAAACAGCGGCAGGCCTGATCAGTACAGCATCACCGATCTGACCTGCTGGTGCCTTCTACACTAAGCGCCCTGCCCCCAATTCATTTCCAGCCCGCCATCAATCGTAAAGTTCTGACCGGTGACGTAGTCGGACTCAGGGCTGACCAGATATAGCGCCAGCTCGGCAATCTCCTCAGGATAGCCGGGACGCTTCCAGGGAATATTGGGCAGCTCTTCCTCGCGCTTCTGGGGATCGTCGACTCGAGCCTCTGTCATCGGGGTTCGGATAAGCCCTGGCGCAATAGCGTTCACATTGATCTTGAGCGGCGCAAGTTCCAGCGCAAGGCTGCGCGTCATGGTAAGAAGCCCACCTTTGGCAGCGCCATAAGGCACATTGTTGGGGCTGGGGATTGAGTCATGAACAGACGTGATATTGAGGATCTTTCCCTGCCCACCGACCTGCTGGCGGCGCCGGATGAACTCACGGGCACAGAAAAACGGCCCGTATAAATCGGTTTTGATCACCAGATCGAATTCCTCAGTAGTCAGTTCGGTAATGGGTTTGCTTTTGCCCGTACCGGCGTTATTAACCAGAATATCGGGTGTCCCCAGCTCCTCGTCCACTGCCTTGAACAGGGCCGACACACTGTGTTCGTCTCTGACATCCACTTGCCTTACCAGACCGCGGCCCCCTGCGTTGCGGACTTGCTCGAGGGTGTCCTGAGCACCCTGCTGATCGGAGTGATACGTGATCGCCACATGAGCACCTTCCCGCGCGAACACGGCTGCCATGGCCTTTCCCATACCCGAATCAGCACCGGTTATAACTGCGATTTTACCTGCCAGCTTGCTCATATCGTCTCCTTATGGGTGGGTTGAGATGTATGAGGGCCATACCCTCACGGCTATTACGATGGACCGTGTGTATCCCACCTCTACTGCCCCACTCGTCAGGCAAAGGAACAAGGCACCTACTGGAACCGCCATTTTGACCATGGTGTCCCCATTGGAGAGAGGCTGGCTTCTGTTATGAGGTTTCTGCAATGAAAGCGCCCCACCGTCTCGAAGCGTATGACAAAGTCACCGGCAAGGCCTGCTACACGGCGGATCTTGCCCATGGGCCGGTAGACGGACCACTGGCTCATGCAGCCGTGGTTCAAAGTACGCAAGCAACAGGACGCATTGAGGCTATCGATACGGCCGCCGCGCTTGCACTGGAAGGGGTGCACTGTGTGATGACGCACCTGGACGCGCCAAGACTCAAACCCGTTCATACCCTGCCAGGTGGAGAGCTGACGCGTTTTCAGCCGCTCCAGGATAGCCGGCTGCATTACAACGGGCAGCCTGTTGCGCTGGTGATCGCTGACACTGCTGAGCAGGCACAGCGCGCCGCTGCCTGTGTAACAATACGTTATGCAGCCCCCGAGCAGCCGCCCTTACTGGTTTTGGATGAACAAAAGGCCGAACGGCCACAAATGGTGGGGGTCGGAGAGCCTGGCACAACGGAGCGAGGCGATCCGGATACCGCCTTTGCAATGGCCGAGCAGACATTCGAGCAGGTCTACGAGACGGCTTCTCACCATCACAACGCCCTGGAGCCTGGCGCCGCAATCGCTGCGTGGGATAGCCATGGGCGACTGACACTGTACCTTGGCACGCAATATTCCTATGGCGATGCATATGGCTTGGCTCAGGCCTTTGACATGGGCCTGCAAAAGGATTTCATGGAGGTCATGAAAACCGGCTCACCTGAAGAGGCATTACGCGACAAGGTCCGGATAATCGTGCCTTTCGTGGGTGGAGCCTTTGGAGGCAAAAAGGGTAACGTCCACCCGCTCCTGGTGGCCATGGCGGCAAAGCGGACCGGGCGACCCGTCAAGCTTGCCCTGACACGACGCCAGACCTTTTCCATGATGCCCTATCGCGGGGCCACACGGCAGCGGGTCCGTCTGGGCGGCGGGAAGGATGGTCGATTACAGGTACTGATGCAGGACGCCTTGATCCAGAACTCCACCACATCCAACTTCATCGAACCCGTTGGCGAAATGACGCCCAAGCTCTACGCCTCCAAGCATTTGCGTACGCAGCATAAAACCGCACGGCTCGACGTTAATGCCCCTAGCTGGATGCGTGCGCCCGGTGTGGCGGTAAGCCAGTTCGCGATCGAAAGCGCTATGGATGAATGGGCTTATCAGCAGGGTATCGATCCTCTGGAGGCCCGCCTACGTAATTATGCTGACCAGGAACCGCAGAGCGGTCATGAGTGGTCAAGCAAATCCCTCAAGGACTGCTATCAGGCAGCGGCTGAACGTATTGGCTGGCAATCACGCGATCCTCGTCCGGGCGCACACCAGGAGGGCCGATTCAAGGTCGGCTACGGCATGGCGACGTCCATTTACCATGTCGCGCAGATGGCCGCTTGCGCCCGTATGCGGATAAGGGCAGACGGAACAGCGGTCGCCTCCTCGTCAACCCATGAGATCGGTCAGGGCAGCGCCACGGCCCTGTCACAACTTGCCGCCGAAGCGCTGGGGCTGCCGTTGGGCAGTGTCACACTGGAATGGGGAGACACACGACTGCCCTACAGCTCATTGACGGCCAGCTCGTCGACAACCCTGAGTCTTGGCGCAGCGCTTCACGCCGCAGCCGATGCGTTGCGCCTGAAGCTGGGTACGCTGGCCAGTACAGATCCCGCCTCGCCGCTTCATAGGACAAACCCGGCAGAACTGAAGCTCCAGGAAAGCGGCCTTGTTTCACAGACAGGTCGCCAGGAGTCATTCGTATCGTTACTGACGCGTCACCAACTGGATTACCTTGAAGCCGAGGCCGGTACCGCAGATCAGATCAATCCACCCGAGGTAGGACGCGCTGCATTTGGCGCACAATTCGTCAAAGTGCTAGTAGATCCGCAACTGGGTACTCTCAGGGTTGAGCGTCTGGTAGGCGCCTTTGGCTGTGGTCGCATCGTGAATCCAACCCTTGCCCATAGTCAGCTCTTGGGCGGAATGGTATGGGGGCTGGGACAGGCATTGATGGAAGAGACGCGTCTTGACCGGCACAACGGCCGCTGGATGAATGCAGACCTCTCCGAGGCTTTGATTCCCACTCAGGCAGATGTGCCGGATCTGGATATCATCATGATTGAAGAAGATGACCGCCGCGGCCATCCCCTTGGCATCAAGGGTCTTGGCGAGATTGCTGTCGTTGGCGTAGCCGCTGCTGTCGCCAACGCCATTTTCCATGCAACGGGACAGCGGATTCGAACCTTACCCCTAACCTTGGATAAGCGGCTTATTCTGTAAACAAGCTACCAGCCGATAACACTGTCAGGCTTGTCATAGGCGCTCAGACTTGCCCTGCCGGCGTATCAGCAACCGCACGAGGGGGCGTCGTATCAATCACGGGAGAGAATCCACGCACTCGTGTCGGCGCTGGCTTGAAGAACAAGGCAACCAACCAGCTGGCCATGAGACTTAGAACGGCAGGAAGCGCATGATCCGCTTGCATAAAGGCAAAGCAGGCGGCGATACCCAGCCAGATAATAACGTAGTAACGCATAATGACTTCCTCACCAAAGTGGACTTCGAGGCCATAAGCAACAAGGCGAGCGGATTTTTCCCTAAAGTGAGACTTATGTCCAAAGATATTTGTAGACCCGCCTCCAATTCGAAGGTAGAGGCGGTCAGCTCCTGTTTTGACTGACGCCTCCTACCCCAAATGCTCAAATTTCCCAGACAATATTCATCGATACATTGCGGCCAGGTTGACTCAGGCGGTCGATATTGGCAGGCGCCAGCATTCCTCCCTCTCCGGTTGTGTCATAACCTCGTAGGTCATCCCACAGCCAGTATTTCCTGTCGGTGAGGTTGTAGAGTCCAGCGTTGACCGTGAGATCGCGGGTGAGCTTGTAGTAAGCCGTAAGATCCAGTACGCCAAACCCCGGCGTGCGAAACTGCGTACTACCGTCGGCAGCGTGATAGCGCGCGTCATCGACACGCTTCTTGCGTTGTACCAGTGTCCAGTCGAGACGACCGCCATATTGACCTGCACGATCGTCGTATCCGAGGCTGAAGACCCCTGTTAGCGGACTCACGCTATTGAGCGGCTGACCTGTGTCATCGTTGCGGCCCCAGGCGTAGGCGATGGTGCCTTCGCTGTAGACGCCCTCAGGCAGGCCAACGGTGTCCAGTTCCAGATGCCCTTTGGCTTCGGCACCTTTGATCGTGGCATGACTGATATTGCTGGACTGGAAAACAGCATAACTGCCCCCTCCGCCCAAGGCATCCTCTTCGATAAAATCGCGATATTTGTTATAGAACACCGCGACACTGAAACTGCCCTGATCGAAGTGCCCTCTGAACCCCAACTCAACGCCACGGCTGGTTTCCGGATCAAGGTCGGCATTGCCCACCACCTGGTAACCTGCGCTTTCATTGGTGAAGTTGCCATATAACGCTTTGGGTGTTGGTGTGCGGAAGCCCTCGGCGTACTGGCCGAAGGCACTGTAACGATCATTGAAGCGATAGGTCACGCCTAGTTTTGGTGAAACGTGGTGCCAGCTCTTTTCGCTATCATCGAAAGCCGTACCGCTGGCCAACCCGGCGAGATAGGCTGTATTGGCATCCGGCTTCAGCGTCGTATGGTCATAGCGTAACGCTGGCAGAAAGGTCCAGGCCCCTATATCGATCTGGTCCTGAACAAACGTTCCCCAGGTGTCCACCGCAGGCGATGGAAAATCGCTGGCATAAAGATTAGCCACACCACGGTTGGATGTCCCTGTCCGCAAGCCGTTGACCTCCTGGTGCTCATAACGCAGTCCATAAGTCACCAGATGCTCGCTCTCGCCCATGGCGAAATGCTTGTCGAGTTTGTTATCGAATGCCCAAGTATGTTCTTCATACGTGGTCTTACGGTAATAGCTGGCGCTGCTATTGGGCTGGTAAGTGCGCTGATCCGTCCCACCGTTTTGGTAGCTGAGCAACGTGGTCCAACGATCAGCGAAGCCGGTAGTCAGGCTCAGTGCGTTTTCCAGACTGAAGCGCTCTCGTTCCTCTACATCAACGACATTACGTCCCAGATAACTGCGCGTCTGTACGCCGAAAATACGGGTCGGTGCACTTTTGATATCACCGTCCAAACGTGAGCGATAATGCTCATAGGTCAATTGCAAACGGCTGTCGTCACCGTAGTGATAGCCTAGTTTCGCCAGCACGTTGTAGCTGTCGTGATCCTCCGGGTTGGCTGCGGTACGGCTGGTACCGAGTCCATGATGGTCACCATACGACTCCGCTTCGTGCCCGCTGCGCTTGCCATAATGCACCAGCGCATCGAAATCGCCGGTCCGGCCTGCCACTGTACCGGAGGTCAACCAACTACGATCAGCGGAGCTGTATCCTGTCTTGAACCGGGCACCATAGTTCCTACCTTCTCTGAGCAGATCTTCTGGATCAAGCGTGAAGTAGCTGACAGCACCACCGATGGCATCACTTCCATACAGGGCAGAAGCCGGGCCACGCAGGATCTCTACCCGCTTGACAAGGTCGGGATCGACATAATTTCGCCGGGTATTGGCATAAGGACCAAACGCATACGCGTCCGGTACCGTCACGCCATCAATCTGGGTCAAGACACGGTTGCCGTCGATCCCCCGGATATTGAAACCGTTAATGCCGGCTGCGTGCCCCGTACCTCCTACACTGACACCCGGCTCATGCCGCACCAGATCCCTGATGGTATTGATATTTTCCCGGTCTATATCCGTCTGTTCCTTGACCGTGACGGTAGTGGGAACGGCGGTGATCGGCTGTTCGGTAAAGGTTGCAGTAATGGTAGTGACTGGAAGAGCGCTGGCGCTTTCGGCGGCGGCTGTAAAGCCAGGTGTCAGGCACAGCAGGACAATCCACGGGCGAAGCGGAAACGGCGGAGACATATTCATAGAGGGCTCGGTGTTATTTAATGCATTTGATAATCATTACTATCCTAGCGATATCTGTAAAGCCAAAGATGAGAACTAATATCATCTTTATTGTAAATGATTATCGTTTTAATATGCTCTCACTGGTTCGCTAGACGGGTGTCTAGCCATGCCGCTCTACCCTAACCTTCAAGGAAATCCCCTATGAGCCTGTCTACGTTAGAGCCTGCCGTTGCGTGCGATCTCTTCAAGGAGTGGCAACGTCTGCGCCTGGAAAAACCCTCTATACGTGCACGTGATGCCGCCCAACAGCTGAAGGTCAGCGAGGCGGAGCTTGTAGCCAGTCGGATTGGGACCGATGTGATCCGCCTGCGTCCTGAATGGAAAGCGCTACTGGGTGAGCTTGCCAACTTGGGACCTGTCATGGCGCTTACGCGCAATGAATACTGCGTCCATGAGCGCCAGGGGCCGTACCGCGAACTGGCCATATCAGGAAATGGTCGTATGGGGTTGGTCGTCTCGCCCGACATCGATTTACGGCTGTTTCTCTCAGGCTGGACATCTGCGTTTGCGGTAGACGAAGTGACTTCGCGCGGCCTGTTACATAGCCTTCAGGTCTTTGATGCACAAGGAATGGCGATTCATAAAGTCTATCTGACTGAGAACAGTCATGAGGATGCCTGGGAAGCGCTGAAGACACGCTTTAAGGAAACTGAGCAAAGCTGCGAACTGACACGGGTACCGTTGAAAGCGCGTATACCGCCCTGTTCCGATCAGAAGGTTGATATCGAGGCCCTGCGCTCAGGGTGGGCGGAGCTAAAGGATACCCACCACTTCCATGCGCTCCTGCAGCGACTGGGCATCGCCAGAACCCAGGCCTTACGACTGGCGGGCAAGGAGTGGGCTGAATCATTGAATGTGGACGCGCTGCCCCAGGTCATGAACGCTGCCGCGGCACAGCAATTACCCATCATGATATTTGTGGGCAACCAGCACTGTATTCAGATCCATACCGGAACCCTCACAACACTCAAGTGGGTAGACACCTGGTTCAATGTATTGGACAGTGCCTTCAATCTGCACCTGCAAACGTCGGGTATCCATACACTCTGGCGCGTGCGTAAACCGAGTGTGGACGGCATCATTACCAGCCTTGAGGCGTATGACCACAACGGAGAACTGATCATGCAGATGTTTGGCGCACGTAAACCTGGCCAACCCGAACGTGCACAATGGTCAGCCCTGGCGGAGTCTGCTCAGTGAAAAAGATTCGTCTTGCCATCGGACTTCTGCTCTGGGCTACCGCCGTGGTCGTTTTATCTGCCGAGCAGCCCCAACGCTGGGTCAGTGCAGGCGGCTCGCTGACTGAATGGATCGCCGTACTGGGCGGTCAATCCCGACTGGTTGGCGTAGACACTACAAGCCAGCACCCCGAGTCGCTTCAAACGCTGCCCAGGATAGGTTATCAACGCCAGCTCAGCGCTGAAGGCATTCTTACTTTGCGGCCAGACATACTGGTAGGCAGCGAAGAGATGGGGCCGCCTCCCGTGCTTGATCAACTGCGCAGAACAGGAGTGCGAGTAGAGACCTTGTCGGCCGACGCCAGTCTGGACACCCTGCACCGTACCCTGGAAGCACTGGGTACCTGGCTGGGGAGACCGGAAGAGGCCCAAAGGCAATTTGCCCGCTACAGTGATGCGTTGCACAACCTGGAATCCCGCATTCATGCAGCTCAGGCGCATCACGCCAGCCCTGGCGTGCTTCTACTCATTGGAGGCACGGGAGATCGGCCGTTAATCGCAGGGCCCGGTACACTCGGCGATTGGCTGATCAAGCAGGCAGGAGGTATCAACCTAGCGACGCAGCCAGGATACAAGGCGCTCTCCAGCGAAGTGCTGGCTGGGCTTGACCCGGCGTATATCATTATTGCCGACCGCCGCCTTGAGGGCGCTGCTGCTGCGCAGGCGCTGTTAAAGCAGAATCCCGCCCTAGAGCAAAGTCAGGCCGTGCGTGAAGGACACCTACTGCCTATTGATGCCACCGTACTGGTAGGCGGACTGGGGCCTCGTCTGCCGGAAGTAGCGGAGCACCTAGCCGGACAGTTTTACCTACAAGATCTTCCAGAGCCGGCAGCCGGACAACCATGAGTCTGCGCGCGGCGCCTCGGTTATTGCTTATAGGGCTGATCGGCTTGACCCTGCTCAGCCTGTGGCTGTCACTGGCGCTGGGGCCGCTTCGCCTCCCCCTGGGCGAAACGTTGCGCGCGCTGGCTCATCTTTCCGGTCTACCTGTTACCGCCAGTGACCAGGCTCTGCTGATAGTTGGACAGATTCGTTTGCCTCGCACCCTGATGGGCCTGATGGTTGGTGCGGTGCTGGCATTGACGGGCGTTGCCATGCAGGGGCTTTTCCGCAATCCCCTTGCAGACCCCGGCCTGATTGGGGTGTCCAGTGGAGCGGCGTTGGGCGCAGCCCTGGCAATTGTCGGTGGCGAGTACCTCTTCAGCCTGCCGATTGGGCTCCAGCCTTATCTGCTGTCATTGTTTGCCTTCATGGGCGGCCTGGTGATCACTGCCATCGTTTACCGACTGGGTTGCCGGCACGGTCAGGCACACGTCGCCACCATGCTCCTGGCAGGTATTGCGTTAACGGCCATGGCAGGCGCTGCCATAGGTCTGCTCACCTATCTGGCTGATGACACCACGCTGCGCCTGTTGACCTCCTGGAACCTGGGGAGCCTGAACGGTGCCAGCTATGCCCGGCTATGGCCCTTGGTGGGGATTGGTCTGGCCGTAGCGCTATGGTTGCCCCGGCGTGCCGACGCCCTGAATGCGTTGCTTCTTGGAGAGTCCGAGGCACGACACTTGGGTATCGATGTAGAGCGACTCAAGGGCGAGCTGATCCTGTGTACTGCCTTGGGTGTAGGTGCCGCAGTCGCAGCAGCAGGCCTGATCGGCTTCGTAGGACTGGTCGTGCCACACCTGCTCCGCTTGATTGCAGGGCCCGACCATCGGGTACTCTTACCCAGCGCACTGTTTGGCGGCGCCAGCCTGTTGATTCTGGCCGATATCATTGCACGCCTGTTGCTAGCACCCGCCGAATTGCCAATAGGGATCGTGACTGCTTTTATCGGGGCGCCCTTCTTTTTGTTCCTGCTGTTGCGACGGCCCATGTAATGCTCAAGGCAACAGAATTAAGCGTTCAGCATGCCACCGGGTGGCGTATTCGTGACATTGATCTGGAGCTGCGCAGCGGCGAAATCCTGGGAGTTATCGGTCCCAACGGCGCAGGGAAAAGCACACTCTTTGGCGCGTTATGTGGAGACATACGACCGACCTCAGGCGATATCATACTTGGAGCAACGCCCCTGGCAGCATGGTCGCCCGAGGCGAGGGCTCTTAATCTGGCTGTACTGCCTCAAACCTCGACGTTAAGTTTTGCGTTTACGGTAAGACAAGTTGCAGGTTTCGGCAGACTACCCCATGCAACAGGCCTCCATACCGATACCCGAATTGTCGATACGGTACTTGATCTTTGCGACCTGACCGAGCTTGCGCAACGCCACTATACGACCCTGTCCGGCGGGGAGCGCCAGCGAACCCATTTGGCCCGCATACTCGCGCAGCTATGGCCTGCCACCTCTGACAAGGTGCTCTTACTGGATGAGCCGACGTCAGCCCTCGACCCCCATCATCAGCACAGCATTCTGAAGGTGATCAGGCAGATGGCCAATCAAGGGTTAGCCGTAGCCGTCGTGCTGCACGACATGAACCTGGCGGCCCGCTACTGCGACAGGCTGCTTCTGCTCAAGCATGGTCAAATGGAGGGCTTGGGCAGCCCTGAAGAAGTCTTATGCCCCGATCGCCTCAAGGCAGTGTTTGATCTGGACGTCTTGATTCAAGAGCACCCAGTGCATGGCCATCCGCTGGTGATCTACCTGTAGCCTTGAGCGGAGCCGGCGAAAGGAGTGCCGGCTCGCTATTCGCAGTGTTAGATACCGTCTTTGGCCAGGTCCATGGCGAAATAGGTAAAGATCAGGTCGGCACCGGCACGCTTGATCGAGCCCAGGCTTTCCCGTACCACGCGGTGTTCGTCAATGGCCCCTGCGGCTGCCGCAAACTTGATCATGGCGTATTCACCGCTGACCTGATAGGCGCCCAGCGGTAGCCTGGAGGCTTCACGAATGTCCCGAATGATATCCAGGTAAGCACCAGCGGGTTTTACCATCAGCGCGTCCGCGCCTTCCTGTTCATCCATCAGGGATTCACGGATCGCTTCGCGGCGGTTCATGGGATTCATCTGGTAGGCATTGCGATTGCCTTTGAGTGCGCTGCCACCGGCTTCGCGGAACGGGCCATACATCGCCGACGCAAACTTGGTGGAGTAGGACATGATCGAGGTATTGATAAAGCCTGCCTCATCCAAAGCGCTGCGAATCGCATGCACCTGTCCATCCATGGCCGCCGACGGCGCAATGAAGTCTGCACCGGCCTGCGCGGCAGCAACGGCTTGCTTGCCCAGGTTGATCAGCGTGGCATCGTTGTCGATGTGGTCATCATGAACGATGCCACAATGACCGTGACTGGTGTACTCGCAGAAACAGGTATCGGACATGACGATCATTTCCGGTACCGCGTCCTTGCAGATACGCGCCATACGTGAAACCAGACCGTCCTCATGCCATGTATCGCTTCCATCATGAGACAGGTGATGAGACACGCCAAAGGTCATGACCGACTTGATACCAGCGCGAGCATAACGCTCGATTTCGTTGGCCAGCCTGGATTCAGGAATACGCATGACACCCGGCATGGCTTTGATCGGGACGAAATCATCGATTTCTTCCTCGACGAAAATCGGCAGTACCAGATCGTTAAGGCTCAGCTCGGTTTCCTGAAACATCGAGCGAAGCTGATCGGAACGACGAAGACGGCGTGGGCGAGAAAGAGGGAAAGAACTGGGCACTTGAAACCTCGCAATAAACAAAATCTGTAGCAGATTCGACGTCTGACGAGCGGAGGGATGGCCACGGCAATAGGAAGGATTCTGAAAGTCGAGCCGAAGGACTCAGCGGATCGTCATTTCATTAGCATACTACTGAACAGACGTTTTATGTCGCCCCTTCAGCGCGTCATGTTGCCGCGCATCGTTTTCATCGTAGCAAGGTAGATGATGGGCACCACAAGGCCGTGCAGATATCACAAGACGGACGTTCCTCTATTGAACTCGCCCACCCACCACGTTTCAAAGAACGATAGCGAAACGCTTATTTGAACAACAACCCCAGCACTGGAGAACCTTCATGAAAGTGGCAGAATTGACCAAGCATGTGAAGGACGGAGATGTTAAGGAAATCCATTTCGTTTCCATGGAGGGCGGCTCTTTCGTCATACATGCGTTAATGAATAATGAATCCCATCCCGTTGTGAACGATCACGGTGAAACGCTGCATATCGCCTCGGTCGAAGAAGGCCGAAAAACACTGGTCAATCTGAAGGGAGACGTTCAGCTATTCCTGGTTCAGCCTGCAGTCTACGAAGAGATGGTCGGGCAAGACAGCACGCCCCAGGCTTCCAAGCAGCCCATTCCCCTGCATGGCAACTCCATGGGCCAAAGAAACAACTAGGACTGCTGAGCCTGATGTATTCAGGCTCTGTCGTTCCATCCTAGCGACGGACACCACCAGCCAAACAGTTCTTTACGGCCTTAGCATCACCCTCTTAAATACACGCATAGGGTTAAGAGCCGCTAACAAAACCCATTTCTGGTTAGCTGGTATAGGCAAGCACACGCCTGATACTCGCTGAAATTGCCTATTTTAGACCCTCTGCCTGCGCTCACTTGATCAGGTTTTGTTAGCGGCTCTTAAAACGCCCGTACGTGTGCTTATGCAGCGCGCTCGTAATGATTTTCCAGAGTGTGAAATTCAAAGGTAGCGGCGAGCCGCATAACCATACAGAGCTGCTCAGCTGATGCGAGTGTGCAAGCACTTGTCAATCCACTCTTCGAACTATGTTTCTTGAGCACGTCTTGCACCGCTTGCTGCATGTAGTCGACAGGCTTTGCGAGTTCGGGATCTGCCCAGTCTGGACAGGGCTATAGCTTATCTTTTTGGATCATTGAGCTATGACCGCACCACTCTTAAGGAGCATGAACGCCCAAGGACCTATAGGCTTGACCAAATTCACGACGGCATCTTTACTCTCCATGGCTCGCGTTCTCTTCGCGAAGCAAAGTGTTGTGCACTGACCTATATTATTAACAGGGAATAACTATGAAAATAATGGATAGTTCCGTTCTCAAAGAATGGTACCTCAGTGAATACAGCGCCTGTGATCACGGCACTTTGTTTGGTGAATTACGAGGGGAGCTCAAGAATTTTTTTCCAGGCTACCTGATGGCCCGGGTGCAGCGCTTGAGCTTGGGTGTGGAGACGGTCGTAATCTCACTGCCTTGGCGCGTAAAGGTTATACCTTAAACGGCGTAGACATGGTCGATAGCACGGTTCATAGCCGTGAACTCAATCCTTGGCTACAGGGCATGAACTTTCAGCAGACTGACATTTTGACCTATACGCCTGAGTTCGAAAGTTACGATGTGCTTATATGTTCAGAAGTTCTCCACTTTTTCACGAAAGATGAGCTTCAGAAGGTGATGCCAAAGATAATCAGCGCAGTGAAACCAGGCGGATATGTTTTTCTGGATTTACTGTCGGATCTAACCCGTTTTTTTCAAGCGACTGGAGAGCCTTTCATTTGGGATAAAGAGGCCGGACTATCGATCCAGGACAGCGAAGCCTTTTTCGATGCTTGGCTTAGTGATTTCGATATATTCGAATGCAATCACTTTTTTGATAAACAAAGTTGGCCTTTGAGCGATGCCAAAAGCTTGCCTATAGATCCTTACACATGGCAGGGCACCTATGTCTCGTTGTGTGCGCGAAAACGTAAATGACTTCAGGACGTTTCGCATAAAGGAATGTCGAGCATGCAGCTTTTCCATAAAGTCATTGCAAGTAACGCCAATAGATATCCGACAAAGCCGGCCATCGTTCTCGACGGGCAAGTAACTTCATATCAGGTGTTGCAAAAGCGGATAGACGACATCGCGTCGGCGCTGTCGATGCTCGGTGTCGCGCCAGGCGACCGTGTGGGTTTGTACGCATCGATCTCTATAGACTTAATCGCCTGCTACCTGGGACTGCTGAAAATAGCAGCGATCACCTCTGCGACTCATCACACCCTAAATCGAACAAAGCTAATTCATCAGCTCAAGCAATCTGGCGCCCGGACCCTGATAACCGACTATACCGATGATTTACCTAGCCTGATCGAAGAAGCTGGTCTCGAACTTGTTTTGCTTACCACTCCAATTCCGATAGCGGTACCTCGCGTTATTCAGCTTGCCGAGGCAGTCTTGAGGCATGGGAACAAAACAAATGTAGTTGCCTCATCCCTTATCGACGATGCTGAAAGGCCTACATCGATTTTCTATACCACGGGTTCAACCTTCAATCCTAAGGGCGTGCTCGTCAACCACCGCATAATGCTGGCAGCTTGTAGTCGGGTTACGGAGTACCTGAAGATTGCCCCTAAGGATCGTATCCTCAGCTATTCGACACTAGCATCGGACTACGGCGTCTATAACGTGATGATGCCATTATACGCTGGGGCCACCAGCGTCATTGAAACTAGGCCCGCACTTAGCGCAGAAGATGTATTCGCGGTCGTCGAACGTGAGAGCGTCACCGCAATGCACGTATTTCCTCCAGTGTTCTTCCTGCTAGCTAACACAGGAACAGAGTGTCAAGTGCGAGTGCCAAGCTTGCGTTACATATCCAGCAGCGGGCAGGCCCTTCACACTCGACACATCCAGCGAATTCGCAAAGCGCTGCCTCAGGTGCAAATCTTTTCCAACTACGGGCTCACGGAATGTAAACGAGTAAGTTATTTGTCTCCTGAGGAAATTGACCGCCGCCCAACGTCAGTAGGTAAGCCTTTACCCGGTGTCAGTCTGTACTTGTTGGACGAGCAAGACCAAGTCATCTATCAGCCCGGCGAGGTTGGTGAGCTTCTTGTGACAAGCGACTACCTGATGCTCGAGTATTGGAACATGCCCGAGGCGAATGCCAAAGCCTTTATCTACGATGCCTTCGGTCATTCACGGTTGTACCGCACTGGCGACCTATTCAAGCAGGATGCCGAGGGCTATCTTTACTATGTCGCCCGCAAGGACGACGTTTTCGCGCGCAATATGTGGAACGTCAATCCAAGAGAAATTGAGGAGTGCCTAGCCTCGCACCCAGCTGTTGCCGAGGTGCTAGTGGTGCCGGTCGCTGACGAATCAGCCGGGCACGTGCCAAAGGCTTACATCGTGCTTGATATCGATCATCGACAAACGAGCGGACAGATGCTGATCGACTACTGCAAGGTGCATTTGGACTGGCACATGGTTCCGACCCAGTGCGTATTTCTCGAAGCTCTCCCAAAAACCGATTCGGGCAAATTTAATGCTAAAGGTCTGATCCGATACTAGAGGCTATGCTATGAAGACGCCACTCCAGAAAATAGATTGCACTGCCCTCGACCGCGACCTGCAACAAAGTGCGATGCTCAAACTCGCGGGACACTTCCACAGTCTGGCCACAGGCGCGAGTCAAGTACCTCTACAGTCCCTGGACAGTCATCTGCGGTCCATGATCCGAGACCCACAGGTCCTCGACTACCACGATCAACTAATCGCAAATGCTGGACCATTATTCTCCCACTTCCTGGCAAGCGTGCCATACATTCTTGAAGAGCTCGCCAGAGTTGGCGTCGCTCTCACCCGCTTAGCTCACGCAGATAGCGCAGAAACAGGCAAAACCTTTAGTCTATTCGAGGTAGACGCGTTTGATGGTAGTAACGGCTGTGCCCTTGCCAGCCATTCGCACGGACTGATCCGCAGTTTTACCTCCTCTCCGAACTTGGCCAATCAAATACCCTTTGAGCGGCACGCTGATCCGGCGCTTTCGCTTTTCTTTCCAGAATCCGTGTTTAAGGTAACCCCCGCTCTGCTGCAAGCCCCAGAATATGGTCAATTCAGCGAGGGTTTTGACTTTATTTATGAGATGGCGGCATTCCAGTTCTATTCAAAGGATCGAGCCAGCCAGATCTCCCATATCAAGCAATTTCTGAAGCCAAGTGGGCTAGTATTTTTTCTAGAAAAGCTCAATCACCCTGACCCAGATGAGTATAACCTACGGGAACGGATCAAGGATGAGGAATTCAAGACCCGATACTTCAGCGAAGAAGAGATCCACTGGAAACGTCAACAGATGCTCGAGCAAATGCAAAATGGCCAAGTCACATTCGAAGAACTTGTCAGCGCTTTGTCCGCACGTTTCAAAAGCGTGCACCTACTCTGGAGCAGCAGTAACTTCTGTGAATTCGTTGCCTCAGACGACCCAGAAAAGGTTAAGCAGTTTGTGGAACTACTAGGCCCGGTAGTTCAGCCATCCGGTTTTTGCTTTGAAGCTGTGCGTCTTGGCGATCTAGGCACCATGCTAAGCGGTGATAAGGCGCTTGTAGATGCTTAACACCGCAGAGCAAGCGATACATCGCAACGCATTGTCCTTGCCCTGTCACAGGGCAGCTCACTACTTGCCTCTATGGCGCGATCGAGCCGTATCCGCTGAAAAAAATCGTCGGCTGAGCAGTGACACATTCGACGAATTGTTTACCGAAGGCTTGCTAGATCTAGTATCGCCACTCGCTCCGATCACACACACCGGTAACTGGCCGACATTAGTAGAAAGCGCGCGTATCGCCGCTCGAGCGTGTCCGTCAACAGGTTGGATGCTTGCGCTAGTCGGCGGTCACGGCTCAATTATACGTCGCCTCCCTTCTACCTGCATCGATCAGCTGTACAACGATGGCCCACGCCAGCTTTTTGTCTCAGCGTCCACCAGCGCCGATAGCCTATTGTCCTTTGAGCCTGAAGGTATACGGGTCGACGGACGATGGCGCTTCAGTTCAGGCATTGAGGATGCTACTTGGCTGATGCTCAACGCACCTTGCCTTACGCACCCCGAAGCTGCTCACACACCACGTTTTCTGGTGCTAGTACCCGCTAATGAAGTTGAAAAGCTTGAGACCTGGGACAGTTGCGGTATGGCGGCAACAGGATCTCACGATGTAATGACCAGCGGGTTAGTAGTGCCCGATGATCGCGTCTTTGCGCTGCATGAGGTGTTCGCCCAGAACCTGTTTGCGCTAACGCCCGACTACATCGATAGGTCGCCCTTGGTTCCCTACCTCACCACATCGATCGTTGGCCCGCTATTGGGCTGTGCCGAGGGTGCTCTTGCGGCGTTTGTAGCGACGTTCAACGGTCCCATGATGATGAAAGATCCTCGGATTTCCGAACAGGCCGCTCACTCGGCCGCGCAGCTATATAGCGCAGAGCTTTTGTATGACTCGCTAATCACTCGGCTGCATGAGGCAGGGGTTAATGACTGGGTTCTAGACACTCAGCATCTATTGCAGCTCAAACGTGATCGCGCCTACTTAGCTCAACAGTGCGTGCAGATTGTACGCCGTCTTGTGGAGAGGCTCGGCGCTTCATCCTTGGCGGCCTGCAACCCGCTTCAGCGCCACTGGCGTGACATCCAAGCGATGGCTGCACACCGCGACGTAGCTTGGTACGAAGCGATGCAGGCCAGCGGTGAAGCCATTCTACGGTCCTCCATTGTAAATGCTCCAGAGACCTGATTTTTCCAATCGGCTATCCCAGAGAGGTTTCAAATGTTCGTTCGAAATAAATCCGATGTTGAGAAAACCCCTTACTTCGTTGAATGGGGCGCCGGGACTAGTCACCGTCTACTTACTGAGCGCGATGCCATGGGCTTTACATTGTGCCACACCGTTGTCCGCGCGGGCACAGAGTCACTTTTGCATTACCGAAACCACTTGGAGGCGTGCTATTGCATCGCAGGAGTAGGTGAAGTCGAGGACATGCAAGGCAATGTATTTCCGATCCGACCTGGAGATATCTATGTGCTTGATCAACATGACCGGCATATTTTACGCGGAGGTAGGGAAGAGGACTTGGTGCTAGTGAGCGTCTTCAATCCGCCACTGCGTGGTGACGAGCGACATAATCTCAATGACAGTTCAGGGTCCGCTTACTAGTGTTTCTTCTGGCCGCTATGCAACATCGCTTACTCTTGAGGATTCTTTATGCGTAAGGATTACCTCGCTTTTTTCATCTCACTTTTTCTATCGAGGTTGGCGGATCAGATACTGTTATTTATTGTGCCGCTGGTGGTGTTCCAGACCACCAACAGTGCTTCATTGGCGGGACTAGCTTTTTTCGTCGAATCACTGCCGCGATTTCTTGTGTTCCCGTTGTGCGGCGCCCTTTGCGACAAATACCCACCCATTAAGATCCTGCACATCAGTCAGATCTACAGGGCGATCCTCTGTGTACTGGCAATGACGCTCTACGTAATCTTTGACGGCATCGGCTGGTTAGTGTTGCTGTCGGCACTGTGCGGAGTACTTACCACGCAAGGCGTCATGGCTCGTGAAGTACTGATGCCGCATATCTTCCAGCACTACAGCTACACTAAGACCTTGTCCTACTCCCAGATCGCCGACCAGACAGGACTGGTGCTCGGGCCTCTGGTAGCGGCATTGATGCTTGAGGTTTGGGCTTGGCATTGGGTAGTGCTTTGGATCGCTGGATTGTTCCTTCTAGCTGACCTGAGCATGCTGGCGTGGCAACGTCTTAGCCGTATCACGCTAGAGGTGTTTGAGCAGCATCAAGACATCTGGCTGCAGCCCTTAAGAATCGCTTTTGGCCATATCCGTAGAATGGCGGAACTGAAAAAGATCATCACTCTAGCGGTAGGAGTTAATCTGATCGTCGGTGTCACTTTGTCTACCTCAGCAGCAATGGTCATTGGCCAGTACGGCGCCGGTAAGGATACCTATGCAGGTCTGCAAGCGGCAGGAGCGGTAACAACAATCGTGATTCTGTTTCTTCTAGCTCGGATTGTTTTGCCTCTGCGAGTACTCGGGGGTGTCGGATATTCAATGATTGCAATTGGGGCATTTATGAGCGCGCTAAGTCCGAACCTGATCGGCTATGTGCTAGGTTTTCTATTGATCGTAGGTTTCGACAAAATGTTCAATGTCTATATGCGCACTATCCGGCAGCGGGTGATCCCAACCCGGGACTTCGGCAAGACGGTAGGCGTGATCACGCTGCTGAACAACATGTCCCAGCCCTTGGCAGGTTTATTGGTAGCTTTTTTAGCTGCGCCATTGGGCACCCAGAATGTCATCTTAATTTTGGCCGTGCTAACTACTCTTCTTGGGGTATTTGCTATGTGGTGGTACGCAAAGGAACGCGGCCGCTTCCCGACCCCGATTTTCGAGGCTGACCAAGAAGCTGGAAAGAAATCCGTATCCGCTAAACGCTAAATCACTCTAGGATATAACCGTAGCGCTTCAGAGCGCTGCGATCCTCGACGAGATCCCTTATACAACATCATCCGAATCTGCGGTTCGTTCTCAGAAAAGATGCTCCCAGTCGCCCGTCATGTCCAAAAATATCACAAGAGCGGCCAAGCCCAGCCGGTCCCGTATCGTGGTCAATGTTTGTAAGCATAGGTACGCTCTACTACTCAGCGATAGCGGCCAAGTCGCTCCTTGCTGTCTACACCCTTACAGGCGATTCGATCGGTGATCTCTCGTTTGCATAGATGCCTGTGACAGCGCTCTATGTCGTAAGCCTCGTCAGCATGAAGTCTCGCGGGCCAACGGCTAACTCCTTCTGGTTTACCTCGAAGCGTTGATAACACATCAACCAGTGGCTCAAACATAACCGAGTCATGCCTATTAGCACCGCTGATATAAAAGGCGAGTGGCGCGCCGTTGCGATCGGTAATTAGGTGCCGCTTGCTGCCAAGCTTGCCCCGAGCCGTCGTGTACATACGTCCCCGGGGCTAGATACGCTGGCGGCATCTATACTGGCTCGGCTTAGATCCAGGCGAACCGCGCCACGCAGTTCTTCGAGCAGGACACGGTGCAAGCGGTACCAGACACCACACGCCTGCCATTGCTTAAGACGCCTCCAGCAGGTCATACCACTGCCGTAGCACAGTTCCTGGGGTAGACCTTACCAGGGGATGCCGGTACGCGGGAGAAATATGAGGCCATTAAGGGCAAGCTCATCATCCAGAAAAGGGCGGGCGTCTTTGGGTGAGATTTTATGCTCTGGTAATAGCGGCTTGATGCGCTTCCACAGCGCAGCCGTAATCTCTTTGCGATGTCTCATACCTCTATCGTGGACATAGCCAAGCTTAGATTCAAGAGGGTTTTGTTAGCGGCTCTAAATACTCTTCCGGCTGCAATGCAGAAGTTCTAACCTGGACGCCTCATCTGTCAGGTTCATACATCACAGATATTGCTTGCGAAAGCGCTCATACAATTCATGCAGCTCTCGTGTACAGGCGTCTGCATCATCGAGTTGATATAGCTGCGTTCTGGCAGCGTCTACGGCAGCATCATGGAGCTTTCGTGCAAAGGCCAGATAGTCCGCACGCTCCATATCACCCGTCTTTTCCAACACATCACCAACCGCTCCGCTGGCGTTGTCCGTAGGCATCTGCGCTCCTTAATTTCACTACTTCATTGAATTAAGACACGGTGATTCTAACCATAGCACTTTGCTATTAAGCAACGTTTACGTGACCTTTACGAACGGATACATTGACGTGAGGCAAGGGATACAGTGCTTAAACCATAGAGAAACCTTTGAGTAGGATTGCCCCTCACGGCATGGCAAGCTCAACATGCCATTAAGCATGAGCTGCGTAGTGCTTCATTCAAGAGAAGTTACGGTTCAGAGCAGTGCCGGCTGTCAGACCCAGCCAGTTTCAAAGCTCGTTCTGCGGGCACTGTGTGACCAGCTCCCGCAGTGGGTGGACCATAACCGGACGATTGCCCAACCGAGCATGAGTGGTATGGAAGGCCTTGCTAACGCTAGTAATCCAGATGTCTCTATCACTGCTTACTGCTAATACGTAGTAGAGGTTGCTGTTGTTACCTGAGAGGGCTATACGCCAGGCTGGCCTAGTGTCGCAATCTCGACCGGCACGCCGCTCAAGGTTTTTACAGCCTCATCGATTCTGGTCCAGTCCACTTGGGCGTTCAGCCCCAGATCCGTCCGCTGAATGAGCGCATTGACCAAGGCAGTTTTCTGATCGATCACCGCTGGCTGCCCTGTATTTGTCGATAACGGCTGGTGGGCTTGGATATAGAGCTTTCCGCCGCTGACACCAAACTCATAGGGCTCATTAATGAAGCGCACCGGGGTTCCTACAGGAACCATGCCTACTAGTTCCGTTACGTCCTTGTTGAGCAAGTGAATGCACCCATGGCTGACCTGCATGCCAATCCCGAATTTCTGATTGGAACCATGGATGAGATAGCCCGGCAGGCCTAGGGTCAGCTTGTAGGGCCCCAACGGGTTGTCCGGCCCGGGCGGTACAACCGTAGGCAGGATGTCGCCCTCCGCTGCATGTTCCGCGCGGATGGACGTGGGCGGATACCAGCTAGGGTCCTTGATCTTGCCGGTGATCTTCGTTGTGGTTACGGGCGATCCCCATCCCTCGCGGCCGATACCAATAGGATAAGTAAAGACCGTATGACCATCTTTTGGGAAGTAGTAAAGACGATACTCCGCCAGGTTTATTACGATGCCTTCACGAGGCCCCGGCGGCAGAATGAAACGGGTAGGCAGTACAATCTTGGTACCTGCCCCCGGCAGCCAGGCATCGACGCCCGGGTTAGCAGCAACCATTGCGTTGTAGCCCAGATCATAGGTGTCATCCAGATCAGCGAACGTGTCTTCGTACTTGGCCTCGATCACCTGAACCTGCCCAATGATGTCCTCACCCGGCGGAGGCAGAGGAAACTCAAGCGCCATAAGCGGGCTGGAAAACAGGCTGACCGCCCACGTCATCCCGACCACAGACAAGGCACGTGTCCACATAGGAAGATCCTTCGATAGTACTTGATCAATGAGATGACTATTAGATTGAGCTGGTACGACTTAAGACACACTTGGTAAACAAACATTACTTGACGCTCTTCTACTAAGACCGTCCAGGTGCATCATTTGCACCCCTGTCATTTCATTAATCGGCTCGCGAAGCCGTTTCGCCGGTACACTAGGGCAGTTATTACGCCAGTACGCCTTCATCTTCTTACTCTGTGGCTGGCCGGTCTTAATTCTTTAGCTCAGCGTTTATTCATGTTCTCAAAAATTCCGCTTCAGGATCACGAGCGCAACGCCAAGATGGCGAACCGCCGCGTACTCATTTTTTCGGTAATCACGTTCTTTCTGTTTCTCGTCCTGATGGGCCGAATGTATTACCTACAGGTCATCACCTATGGCTACAACACGACCCTATCGGAAAATAACCGTGTTCATGTTCTTCCTATCCCACCGGCTCGGGGCTTGATCTATGATCGTAACGGTGTCGTGATCGCGGACAACAAGCCAAGCTTTGACCTCACCCTGACCAAAGAGCGTGCTGGAAAGTTGGATGAGGTCCTGCATAATGTCATCAAGACGCTGGATCTTCCTGAGGAAGACCTGGAGGATTTCGAGCACGTTGTGCATCAGGTTCATCGTCCCTACCAGCCCATCACGCTGATTTCCGATCTGTCGGAGGAGCAGATTGCCAAGCTGGCCGTCAATCAGTTCATGCTGCCTGGTACGGATGTCGAAGCGCACTTCATTCGCCATTACCCCTACGGTGATGACTTTGCCCATGTAGTTGGTTATGTCGGGCGCATCAATGATGCAGAGCAGAAGAAACTCGACGAGACCAATTACAGCGGCACCGATATCATCGGCAAGACGGGTGTAGAACACTTCTATGAAGACGAACTGCACGGGCAGGTTGGCTACGAAGAGGTCGAAACCAATGCCCGTGGTCGCATCCTGCGTACCTTGAGCCGCACCAATCCAATACCGGGCAAAGACATCACGCTGAGTCTGGATATCAACCTGCAAAAGGCCGCAGAACACGCCCTGGGTGATCGCCGAGGCGCCATCGTGGCGCTCGACCCCAACACAGGCGAGGTTCTTGCCATGGTGAGCAAGCCCAGCTTCGACCCCAACCTGTTCGTCAAAGGCATCAGCTTCAAGGATTATGCCCAGCTGCGGGACTCCATCGACCGTCCTCTCTACAACCGGGTGCTACGGGGACTTTATGCTCCCGGCTCGACCATCAAGCCGGAAGTCGCCATCGCAGGGCTGGATACCGGCGTGATCACACCGGCCACGCGCATCTTCGATCCCGGTTATTACGAGTTGCCCAATTACGATCACAAATATCGGAACTGGAACCGTAATGGCGATGGCTGGGTGGATCTGGATGCCGCCATCATGCGCTCCAACGACACCTACTTTTATGAGGTGGCCCATCGTCTGGGTATCGATAACCTGCACGACTATCTGTCGCACTTTGGATTAGGACAGCGTGTGTCCATCGACATGGATAGCGAGGCGACCGGCCTGATGCCGTCCCGGGAATGGAAGCGCGCCACACGCCGGCAGATGTGGTATCCCGGTGAGACGCTTATCCTGGGAATTGGCCAGGGCTATATGCAGGTTACACCGCTTCAGCTCGCCCAGGCTACATCGCTGATTGCCAGCAAAGGCGTATGGCATCGACCCCACCTGGCCAAGCTCATAGGTGACTCGCCGATACAGGACCCAAACCCAGTGCCAAACATCAAGCTGCATGATCCGCGCGAGTGGGATGCCGTGAACGAAGGCATGCAGATGGTAATGCATGCCCCACGAGGCATCGCACGACAGGCTGCCCAGGGGGCGCAGTACCGTATCGCCGGCAAGAGTGGTACGGCGCAGGTGGTCGCCATACGGCAGGGTGAACGGTACGACCGCACCAAAGTCAAGGAACGTAACCGTGACAATGCGCTGTTTGTAGGGTTTGCCCCGGCAGAAGATCCGAAGATCGTGGTGGCGGTCATGATCGAGAACGGTGAGGCGGGAGGCCGTGTAGCAGGCCCTGTGGTGCGGGAGGTCATGGACGCCTGGCTTCTCAATGCAGACGGTCATCTGAAGGAGCAGTACGCGCACAGCCCCAAAAACTCCTCGGATGTTCACGGCTAAATCTGGAGTGACCGGGCCGGTTTACGGCCCGGTTTTCTTATTTAGCGTGAAAAACCGGCAGAACGTACTCTGCAATCTCCTCCATCGTCTGGGCTACAGGACGCTGATTACGCCGGAAATGCAGGCCGATATGCTGCACACCGGCCGCCTTCATGGCCTCAAGCTCTTTGATCAGCTCCCGACGCCCCGCCGCAATACCAAAGCGATGTCGCACCAAGGAGGCGTTCGGGTCCGCCAGCAGGTCCAGATGGATAAAGCTTATGTATGGCTTGTCACCGGCAACACTGCGCCAGAGTGCGCTGCGCTGTACATGCTCAACAGGTGTTCCAGGATAAGCCAGCAAGCCATCCATCTGCTCACCGATCCAGTCTGGCCGCTGCTGGGCCATACCGGCGACTAACAGCGGTAACGGCTCTGCTGGACGGGGCAGCAACCGTATACCCGCAGGCAGTTTGGTCGCGCCCCAATCGCGGAACATACCGATCTGGGTTCGAAACGCATGGCTGCGGCTGTCATAGCTTTTGCCAAACACCGGATACTCCACTGGCCTGTCGCCGCTGGCGACACCTAATAGCAGTCGTCCCTTGCTCAGTTGGTGAATGGTTGCGGCGGACTTCATGGTCAGCATCGGCTCACGCAGCGGCAACACAATGGCGGCCGTACCAAGCAGAATGCGCTCCGTAATACCGGCCAGATAACCCAGATAACTAAACGCCTCGAATACCTGGGCGGCATCGCCAAACTCCGGATCGTATAGCGGCACATCGCGTATCCACAGGGCCCGGTATCCTAGCCGATCCGCCAGCCTTGCCAGTTCAGCATGCGCCTCAAGGTCAGGCTCGCCGGGTAGGCGGCCGGCGTGCTGCCGTGCCAGCCCACCCGCTGCCGTCCAGTCATTATCCAGAGGAAGCTCGATCCCAATGCTGAAGCCTTCGGCAGTCAATGCACTCAATGCAGACGACATACAAGACTCCTATCAGTGACTTGGCGTGAGTGTAGTGCGGGATGGCATCGCTGCACTCGAGTTACGCTGATCCAATCGGCCACTGAGTAGGGTCAGCCCCAATGCAACCAAGACCACCAGCCCGCCGATCCAGGCCGTATGAATAAGCCCGACCTGCGCAACGATATGCCCACCCAACCAAGCGCCCCCGGCAATGCCTAGGTTGAACGCGGCAATGTTAAGACCGGAGGCCACATCCACCGCCTGCGGCGTATGCTGCTCCGCCTGCTGGACAACATATACCTGCAGACCCGGCACGTTGCCAAACGCCACCGCTCCCCAGACCAGTACGGTTGCCAATGCCAACCAGATATGGCTTGCAGTAAAGGTCAATACGAACAACACCGCAGCCAACAGTGCAAAGATAATCATCAGCGCACGGATAGGACCACGTTTATCGGCCAGCTTACCGCCCCAGATATTACCGATAGCCACCGAGATACCGTATATCAGCAATACCAGGCTGACCGCATTCGCACCAAGCCCGGTGATGTCTTGCAGTATCGGCGCCAGGAACGTAAAGGCAATAAAGGAGCCACCGTAACCCACTGCAGTCATGGCATATACCAGCAGTAGCCGAGGGGCTTTCAGTACCTGCAGTTGCTGCAGCAAAGACGCAGGCTTGCTGTGCTTGATGTCTGAAGGAACAAACATCAGGCTCCCAATAAAAGCCATTATTCCCAATGCCGAAACAGCCAGAAATGTTTCTCGCCAGCCCACATGCTGCCCAATGAATGTGCCCAGCGGGACACCTGTCACCAGCGCAACCGTAAGGCCGGTAAACATGATGGCAATGGCACTTGCCGCTTTTTCCTTTGGCACCAGACTAGTCGCGATGGTCGAGCCGATGGAGAAGAACACACCGTGGGCCAGGCCAGTCACGATACGAGCCAGAATCAGCGACTCATATCCAGGTGCCCGCCACGCCAGAAGGTTACCTAGCGTGAATAACACCATCAGCGCCAGCAGGAGAAACTTACGTGGAACCCGGCCGGTCAGGGCAGTCAATACAGGCGCCCCTACCGCAACACCCAAAGCGTACAGACTGACCAGCAGACCCGCTGACGGCAACGTAACCTGTAGATCAGCCGCAATGGTAGGAATAAGACCGACAATGACAAATTCAGTAGTCCCAATGGCAAAGGCGCTAAGCGTTAGCGCCAACAAGGCAATAGGCATGAAAGAGACTCCGTTGAAGTAGATGAAGCCAGTCTGCGCGACTTATTCATGCCTAAAAATAGGGTTTCAAGCATATTATTTTTGATTAAAATTCACGAATGAAAACGACCCTCGATGAATTACTTGCGTTTACCACCGTAGTGGATACCGGTTCCATTACCGCAGCCGCCGACCATTTGGACCAAACGGCCTCTGGTGTCAGCCGGGCTCTCAGCCGACTCGAGGAAAAGCTCGACGTCACCCTGCTCAGGCGGACGACGCGCCGGCTTGAGTTGACAGAGGAAGGCGAGACATTGCTGACTCAGGCGCGCAAGATCCTGGCGGCCGTTGAAGAAACCGAAGAGCAGATGGCCATACGGCGGCAACGTCCGGCGGGACGTTTGCGCGTGAATGCCGCCTCGCCCTTCATGCTGCATGCACTGGTCCCGCTTGTAGAAGGGTTTCACAAGCGTTATCCCGAAATCGAACTGGAGCTGCACAGCAGTGACCAAATCATCGACCTGATCGAACACCGTACGGACATCGCCATCCGGATTGGTACGTTGAAGGACTCAACTCTACATGCTCGACCGCTTGGCAGCAGCCGATTACGGGTACTGGCCAGCCCCACTTACTTGAAAGCGAACGGCCAGCCTCATTCCGTTGACGAACTGGATCATCACCAGCTGCTCGGCTTTACCCAACCCGAAAGTCTAAATCAGTGGCCCCTGCGTCACCCACTGGGAGACAGCCTCTCTGTTAACCCTGCGCTCAAGGCTTCCAGCGGCGAGACGCTCCGTCATATGGCCTTACAAGGCATAGGGATCGTTTGCCTGTCCGATTTCATGACGCAGCGCGACCGAGTCTCCGGTGAGCTGATAGAGCTGCTCACCCGGGAAACGGTCGAGGTACGACAACCGATTCATGCGGTTTATTATCGCAACACCGCCCTCGCCTCACGCATCACATGCTTTCTGGATTACGTGACCACTGCGCTGGGCCAGGAGCCTTGGGCTCAGGTGGGCACACCGCCTTATAAAGGCTCTAACTCCAGCTGGCAAAGCAGCACCCATAACCAAGAACACTAATCGTGTTCTTCTGGTCCCACATGTTATAGAGCCAGGCACTTCCGCCATGCCCGACCTAGAACAGCGATTATCGGATCAACGGTGTGCTTGCAGCGGGCACAAACCGCCGAGGCAGTGCTAACGTCGCTGTAAGCCCGGATCGTACTCCAATCTCTAGTCCTGGCTTCGGTAGGCGGGAAGCGCTTCGATAGATCAAGCTGCTTGAATATCATTCTTTGCGGTAGTTGCTATCTAACATGACCGATAAATACAGGACTGCGGTAGACGCGGCTGCCATTTTCTCCGAAACCGATCCAGACGGGACCATTACCTACGTCAACGATCAGTTCTGTGCCGTGTCGGGTTACAGCAAAGAGGAGCTTCTAGGCTCCAACCATCGTATTCTGAACTCGGGCCAGCATCCGCAGGAGTTCTACGATAGCATCTGGGCCACCATCACCCGGGGTGAGATCTGGAAGGGAGAGATCTGCAATCGCCGCAAGGATGGCTCCCTGTACTGGGTAAACAGCACCATCGTGCCGATTACGGACGACGAAACCCAGGAAGTCGTCAAATACATCTCAATCCGCTTCGATGTGACCGAGCATCAGGAGCTGCTTCAAGCACTGCAGTGGCGGGCGTCCCATGACGTGTTGACTGGCCTGCCTAATCGGGCATTGCTGCATGAACGCCTGGGCATGGCTATTTCCTCAGCTCGCCGCCATCACCGCCTACTCGCGCTGGGCATGCTTGATCTGGATGGGTTCAAAATCATCAATGATACCTACGGGCATGCCATCGGGGATCGCCTGCTGGTAGAAGTGGCCAATCGATTGCACGAAACGCTCCGTGAGGAGGATACATTGGCCCGAATGGGGGGCGACGAGTTTGTCCTGATCCTCAACGACATCCAACTGCAAACACTCCCCATCAGCCTGCGCCGCCTACTCGAAACGCTTTCCCAGCCCTACGAGATTGATGGCCAGAGTCTGGAGATTGCCGGCAGCATCGGCGTTACTATCTACCCCAATGATAACGAGGATCCAGATACCCTTTTGCGCCATGCCGACCAGGCCATGTATCAGGCCAAGCAAGACGGACGAAACCGCTTTCAGATTTTTGATGTGCCAACCAACAACGAAGCGCGGGCAGCCTCCCTGATGCTGGCACGCCTGGAGCAGGCCCTGATGAGGCAGGAACTGCGCTTGTATTACCAACCTAAGGTCAACCTGCAGACCGGCAAGGTTATCGGATTCGAAGCCCTGCTACGCTGGCAGAGCCCCTATGAGGGATTGGTTCCTCCGCTTCAATTCCTGCCTTTCGTCGAACGCAATGACCTCATCGTGGAGATTGGTGAATGGGTCATCGATCAAGCCCTGCGTCAAATCAAGCAGTGGAGTCTCCTGGGTCATAGCTGGCCGGTGAGTGTCAATATCGCTGCCCGGCACTTTCAGAAACCCAACTTTGTCGAGCGCCTGCGGACGATACTGGACCGGCATCCGGAAGTTTCACCAAACCTGCTGGACATCGAGATCGTCGAGTCGACTGCCATTGAGAACATGGAGCATGTCACGCATTGCCTAATGGCCTGCCAAGCCATGGGTGTGACATTCTCACTGGATGACTTTGGGACGGGTTACTCCTCCCTGAGCTACCTCAAGCGCTTGCCCGCCCAGACCATTAAAATTGATCAATCGTTCGTGCGCGACATTTTGACTGACAAAGAAGACCTGGCCCTTTCCGAAGCCATTATCGGTCTGTCCAAGGCCTTTGACCGAGAGGTATTGGCCGAGGGCGTCGAAACGCGCTCTCAAGGCAAAATGCTGCTTGAGATAGGGTGTCAGCTGGCCCAGGGATATGGCATCGCCCGGCCCATGCCTGCCGATCAGGTCTTGAAATGGGTCGAACATTATTCCCGGTCGCCTTCCTGGGAAGGTGAGAGCCAGCAAGATTTGAGTCCATAAACAGACCGTACGCTTTTACAGCAGCCAGCGTATCGGAATGTGTTTCACCTCTATGACACCTTCATCAGAGCAGCATGGCACACGCAGTTGCGATATCGGCCTTATAGTTTTAAAAATCGAAATAATCCATTCGCTGGCAGCCTAATTATTTCCTAATTCAAGCATTGCATAATGGACACATCAACCCACACGAGTCACCGCAATGACCATTATGAAAGCTGCCCTTGTCACCGCCACTCTCCTTCTCGCTGCTCAAGGTGCCTCCGCTGAAGAATCGTCCCTGATGCAGGACAAACTACTGACCAAGAATCAGCAAGCCATCCTAATGCAGAAGGAAAAAGCAGAAGCTTCCGCTACCGCATCCGTCAAGCAGACTGATCAGCAGAAGAAAAGCTGCTGAAGTTGGTACTGAGACCAGAAGGATACATTGGAGCCAGTGACTATAGTGCTTCAACGTGTCGTTAGCTGCAGGCGTCTAGGCCGAGGACGACAAGCGGATAACATAGGAATGCTTTTAAAGACTAGCTTTTAATACTGCAATCCTGCCCCTGTTTGACGTAATACCTGCTCACGCCTTTATCCGGTTACCTTTTTGATGGGCACACACAGAAATAATCGCCTCTTTACCTACCGATCGGTAGGTAGCTATTATGATGGCTTGAACAACCAGTAATGTCCCTCTTAAAGGCTCCAGCTATGAATCGCTCTCCCGCTGCTGATCGCATTGTTTCAGCAGCCGTCACTCACTTTGCCCACCGCGGTTATGACGCCTCGTCTCTTGCCGACATCGCTGAAGCGGTCGGTATTCGTAAAGCCTCTCTGTACGCGCACTTCGATAGCAAGGACGATCTGTATATGCAGATCTTTGCAGAGGCATTGCGCATGGAGCAGGACATAGCGCACCAGTGTTTTGTATCGGAAGAATCCAAAACCCTACCCGGACTCACCTATTGCACCAACCTGATCGCGCGCTACGATGAGTCCGATTACCTTAAGTTTCTGTTACGTGCAGGCTATATGCCGCCAGCCGTTTTGGCGGTACCTATCTACAGCGGCCATGAGACTTATCTCGCACAACTGCAGGAAGCCTTTACGGGTCGCCTGAGAGCCTGGACCGATACCCCAGACACCTTGGCAGATGAAGATGTCCAGCTCTATAGCCACGCGTATATCGGAATAGTCGACAGCCTTCAGGTCAAGCTGGTCTATACCGATACTGCCCATGCAGCCGTACGACTCACGGCACTGGAGCGCATGCTATCGAACGCCTTGGCAACTGCAATCAAGTCGGGGGCAGTGGCATGAGCCGGATATCAGCTATACGAGACGCCAACACGATTAGCCTGGCGCTGGTGCTCCTGCTCGCGCTGGTTACTGCCCTGGATGCGATGGCTATCGACATGTATCTTCCTGGGATGCCCGCTATGGCAATGGATTTGCAGGTCTCAGAGGGTCGTATTCAACAAACACTTTCCATCTTCCTGGCAGGCCTGGCGGTTGGTCAGGGCGTTTATGGTCCGCTGCTCGACAGCTTTGGCCGACGTACCCCCTTACTGATCGGTGTCGGTATATTTGTTGCCGGCTCTGCCCTTGCCGCGCTGGCCCCTTCGATAGAGTGGCTCATGGCTGCACGCTTTCTGCAGGCCTTGGGTGCAGCGGCTGGTCTGGTGACTCCACGAGCCATCGTCGCCGACCTTTGCACCGTGAAGGAATCCGCACGCATTTTTTCACTGCTGATGCAGGTGATGATGATCGCTCCAATCACCGCGCCCCTATTGGGTGGGTTCTTTCTTGAGCACGGTAGCTGGCGACTTATTTTCTGGTGCCTATGCGGCCTTGGTCTCGCCGGGTTTGTATGGAGCCTTGCGGTTCTGCCCGACTCTCAGCCCAAAGCCCAACGTGCGCCGCTGAATGTTAGCCGAATCATGTCTGCTTACGTTCGACAGATGCGCCGGCCCGTTTTCATGGTCTATACCTTAGCTGGAGGATTCATCCTCGGCTCGCTGTTTACGTACATCAGTGCATCAGCCTTTATCTTTACCCAACATTTCACCCTTTCCCCAGTCCAGTTCAGCTACCTATTTGCCGCCAACTCAATAGCGCTGGTCATAGGAGGCTTGATTAGCAACAGCCTGCTCAAACGTGGATGGAGCGCCCGAGCGATTGCACTGGCTGGTATGGGATTACATGCGCTGGCAGGAGCCGGGCTGTTTTTACTGGCTCAGGCAGGGCATGCAACGCTAGAGATCTATGGCAGCCTGCTCGCACTCGCAATCGGTGCGCTGGGTCTGGTATTTGGCAACCTTACCGCACTGACCATGGCCGATGCAGGTAAGCAAGCCGGCATTGCATCTGCACTGATGGGCGTCATGCACTATCTCATGTCTGCCGGTGTGGGTTATGTGGTGAGTTTTGCAGCCGCCGGCATAACTTCGCTTCCAGCAACCATAGGGATCTGCGGTGCACTGGCGCTGGTCTTGTGCGCGTCTATACGCTCTGGTCATGCCATGGAAGAAGCCTCTTCGCACTGAAGTCGCATGGCAAGCAAAGGGTCTTGTTATTCAAGCTTCACCTGACATCAGGCGAAGCAGCAATAGCGTTCCATCCAAAAGGACATCACCATGAACATTATGTATAAGCTGAGTGTTGCGGGTCTTGGTCTGGTCATGAGTGGCATTGCGTTGGCGCAGCCACCTCGAGACCTGACAGCTGAAGAAGCCAACCGGACGTTGGTCCTTACATTTTACGATCAGTTCTTCAATCGTCATGAAACAGCCGAGGCCGCCACAGTGATTGCTAATAACTACCGGCAGCACAACCCTGAAGTACCGGATGGGAAGGCACCTTTTGTGGACTATTTCACAGGCTTCTTCAAGGACAATCCCAATTCAAAGGCCAAGGTTGTACGCAGCGCTACCGAAGGGGATCTGGTGTATCTGCACGTACATTCCACTAACGGGACGAATGATCGAGGCCAGGCGGTGGTAGATATATTCAAGGTCGAGAAAGGCAAGATCGTCGAGCATTGGGATGTCATTCAGGATGTCCCTGAGCAGGCTGCCAACGAAAACACCATGTTCTAGCGACCGTTAATAGCCGTTGATGAAAGAATCAACGGCCTGCTTGATGAAAAGGGCACACCCGTGCCCTTTTCTACATCGCTGGCTCAGGAAAGATCAGGCTCGAACAGCTTGCGCTTCATGTAGACCTTTACCCAGAACGCCGCAACAAGGCTGACCACTAGCAGAATACCGCCGGTAATCTTGTAGACCTGCTCGGTTATCTCTGGCGAAGGTGAATTATGGAGCGCGACATAGCCCATCCCCAGAATGCCCAGCAATTGAGGCAATGGGTAAAACGGTGTCTTGTAGGGGCGAGCGTGCTCAGGCATGCGCCAGCGAAGAACGATCACATTGATATGAGCTACCATGTAAGCCAGCAACCAACTGGTAGAGGCAGCAATGACCAGGGTGATGAGCGATTCAATGCTGCCGAGCAATACTGGCAGGGAAACAATTGCAGAGAGAAAAAGAATCGCCACCCATGGCGTTCCAAAGCGCTTGCTCACACACTTGAACTGCGGAAAAACCTGGCCGTTCTCAGCCATCCCCTGCAGCATACGTGCAACCGCGGCAAGAACCGTGTTGATGGTACTGCACGTTGCGGCACAAGCCATGACTGTCGCAATCAGCAGACCTGCCTTGCCAAATACCGCATTCGCATAGTCAAGATAAGGCAGCGGTGAAGTAGTCAATGTCTCCACGCCGAGATAGTAGGACGCACCGATGGCAAAGGTCAGAAAGATCGCCAGCATTACCAGCAGCGACAGGAACATTGCACGAGGAATATTGCGTTCAGGTCGATGGACTTCTGCAATCATGGGACAGATGAATTCGACGCCTACCATCAACCACATGGCCAGCGCGACTAATCCCAGAAAGCTTCCATCCCGGATAGAGACAAAGCTCCAATCCACTCCGGTTTCCGTAATATCCGGGTGCGGTGCCACAAACCCCGTTACGGCAGACAAGCCAATCAGGACCAGAGCGCCTACCAAAATAAAGGCCAGCATGTTCTGCACCCGAGCAAACACATCGGCCCCCACCAGATTGGTAACTGTCAGAATGATCAGAATGGCGATAGGCACTACCTTGAGCGGAAACAGGCCAGGCAGCAATTGACCGACAATAGCATCTACCAGAAACATCTCCACAGGCAGTGCCAGCATTGCGACCACGACATAACCAGCAAATACCGCCACGATAGCGGGAAAATGACCAATCGCCTTTTGCGTGTACGTAGCCAACGTCCCGGCCTGAGGATACATCAGGGACAATTCGGAGAACGTCATGGCATTGAATAGCGCAAGCGTAAATGCCATGATCATGGCGGCAATGAACCCCATCCCGCCCAAGCCAATCCCCTGCGTCGCTGAAATCATCGACCCCTGCACGATGACCACACCGACGCAGATCGACATCATGGTGAGAAAGCCCAGCTTTTTCCTTATGGGTACTGTTGTTCCGGTAGAAACATTGGCGTTCGCAAGCACTGAAGCACTTTTCGAATTCATAGTGTCACCCTCTCCGCATCATGGCGTTGAGCATTAACTGCTGCGCTGCAGGACGATGTGCCTACAGATGCCTTCTACTGTGAGGCGCAGCCGCCAGGATTACTTGTCTCTGGATGCCGCCCTTTTTGCATGAGGGTGTCAGCTTGATCGTACAGCCGTTGACACGGCCATGAGCCATTACTACGCCTTCAGCGAATCGATGGTGAGCGCGCACGGGCAGCAATCTGAAAATGGCCTGGGAGATAGAAGATGCCAAACAATCGACCTGCCTGTTACAGACTGGTCATGCGAGTCTTGCGGCTATTGTCATGTCGAAACCTGATTTTGGAACGTCATGGTCACTCACGGTCAGCACAAGTGCTATTGAAACATTTGCATTAAGGCCTAGAGCTAATTCTTTAAACCAGTAAACCGCATCGTTTCCACCCTTTAGAGCGATAGCCTGATCCTGGCTACAGGCAGAGAATCAGAATTCAGTTCGTCCCGGTCAACTGTCATGGAAAGGATGGAGCGCGCTATGTTTGGCCATAAACCACTTGTCGTCACTGCCCTGTTTTCAGTCAGCCTTAGTGCTTTAGCGGAAATGAATACAGCAGAACTTACTCAGGAAGGGGATTATCTTTCTGCATCAATCGAACAAACGGCAACCAACAGCCAAGCCACTGTTTATCAGCAAGGCTCAGATAGCACTGTCACTCTTCGGCAATTACAAGGCGACGGCAATCAAGCCGTAGTTGTGGCACAGCAGTTCTACTATAGTCAGGTCGACCTGCTTCAGAGTGGCGATAACAACCGGGCCAATATCCAAAACATCCGCTCTGACAATCGTTTAACTGCATCACAAGTAGGCGCTAATAACCAGCTCCTCATACCTTCAGCTAAATATATTTATGGATACGGGTCCACAATACGTAGCGATACTCAAGGCGATGACAACAACGTCACTATCGAGCAAGGTGCCGAACAAAGCAGTATCGACTACGATGTGATTGGCAATGCCAATACCGTTCATGTTGATCAAGCCACCATATCTGAGACCATTACCGGCACTATGATTGGCAATGGTAATGCTGCCGATATCCAGCAAAGCGGGCAATATAACGGCTCGATAAGGCTGGACCAAGAGGGCGATTTCAATACTGCCTTCATAAACCAGGCCTCGTACGAAGGTGCCAGCCACACAGTCGTGTCTCAAACCGGGACATTTAATGATGCCCACGTGGAACAGTTACGGCACTTTGCGGGCAGTAACACGACGCTGACCCAGACAGGAACTGGCAATAGTGCACGCGTCATTCAATAAGCTATTCGTCCAAGCGGACGCTCAAGTCACTACCACTGAGCATGACCATAAGCAAAACGGCCATGCTCATATTCATTCAATTAATACTCCCCTATCTGTGTCAGCAATTACCGATGCAGGGCGAGGAGTTCGTCCCACGCTGAAAACCCTGTTTATCACGGGATACGCCGAAAACGCAGCTATTGGTAACGGCCACCGTGATCCTGGCATGCAGATACTGACCAAACCTTTTGCAATCGACATGCTTGCTGCCCGGGTAGGCGAACTGATGAACGCCTGACGTTTGCAGGTATTGATAGCGCACCGTTCAGTCGCGCTAGACCCATCTCTCCAGACTCCCTCCGCATGAGGCAGGCGAACCCTTTCCTCTACCAAAGCCGCTTTGAATAGCCATCAGGTCTCAAGAGGAGCGCTCCAGGAATGATCTGTGTGGCAGCAGGCCTACACGCCAGGAAATCTGATGACCATTACATTGAACGAGCATGCTGCGCTCACGATACGCTTCGCGGGAGGAAAGGGTTTCCGCCTCTTCTTCTGTGATGCCATCCAGACGGTTGCGGCTAATCACACGATAACTCTCATCTCCACACAGTAGCGCCGCTTCCGAATGGCAGGACGACCAATGGCCTAACAAGCCGTTGCACTCCACGGCGTATCCAGCTGTTCCGTCCTGCAGATAAGCCGTCTGGGAAGTGGCACAGCCTGACAACAGGATCAGTCCGGACAGCAAGGCGCCCATGCTGGCGTTATGAAAGAGAGATGAGAGAGTCATGGCTGAGTGCTCAGGTGGGTATGAGCACTATGGTAGGAGGCAACCTGACACTCAAAAAATTGTTTGCCGAGATACCTTCTATTACGTTGAAAGATAGTTATCTCTCAAGTCCGGCCCCTGCGTCAGTCACCTCATTCAATCTGGCACCTACTTAAGGAGTTGCTCAGAATAAACCGCAGCAGCTCTCTTACTAAGCTAGCTGCTTACAGGACGAGCAAACGTCGAAGCGGCCTGTCCACACATTGTTATAACGGCTATAAAGACGATATTTACTGGGCGCCCTGATTGAATGGAAGCGATATATAGTGTCGGCCCAGCTCCGTCAGCGTGCCGTCATTGGCCAGGAGACTCGAGTGATGCACATCATTATCGACTCGACCGGAAAACCAGGCATAACGAAATACATCGGAACGGGATTCTAACAGCGAGATCATTTCGGTCATCTGCTGCTTCTGTTTTTCTACGGAGTCGATCTGCGCTCCGTCAGGCAAGGAATGCCAATTCGCAAATTCAGTAACCCAGAACGGCCGACCATAGCGGGCAAGGCGATCAAGCATTCCAGGCAGCCCATAGTCGTACCAATGAAATGCCAGATAATCGATTTGCGGATCTCGACCCGCGTGGGCCGAACTGTACGCAGCAAAAAAGGCGTCGAGCCACGCAACCGGGTCTGAATAGCCTGAAAGAGTGCCCCAATTCATTGCCGGACCCACCAGCTTGACGCCCGTGTTGCGGGAGATAGCCTCGAGGCGAGGCCACAGGGCGGCTGCTGCCTGGGGCGTCAAATTAGCTTGATCAACCAGATTGGGTTCGTTGATCACAAGCAGATAACGTATAGTGGGATGAGCTGTCAGATACATCTGCAACTCTCCCTCATTAAAGTTTTCATTCCATACCATGGGAATGAAATCCATTTTATATACGTCCGCATAGTTATAAGCACTTACGGCATCACTAGGACGGGGGCTCCAGTTGTACCACCAACTTATGCCCGAGGATAACGCACTCATATCATTTCCAGAGGTTAGATCATATGCAATGCCCCGTTTAGAACTTTTACTAGATGGGTCCGCTTGAATCAATGGTGAACCTACAAGCGTAACGAGTATGCCCAGCGTTACCGCTAGTCGCCGTATAAAAGATCTCATCCCCTCTCCTTGTACAAATGCCTCAGGAGTGCCGTTTCAGACGGTATCTATGGAGCGTAGGCGACTATAATTCTCTGTCAACCTGACGCTCAACTGGTCAATTTCAGTAGATTACGGTGAGACTTTTATAGTCTAGTCACCTTACCTATCCAAAGTAGGTCCAAGTCTCGCTATAGCACAACCAAGTTTAATCATTACAACGGCATACCTGTATAAATAGTTGACTAAAGCCGCCATTCTATTAAATCAAGAATATATCAAGCAGTAGCCTTTATATATTTTATACCGATTGAATATACGCTCTTAAAAGATATGCCCTTAAACATCGATATACATGATCCTAAGCGAATACCGAGTCTATTCGTTGTATCCAGTACCGATGGGCAGGTATCCTGATCTTCGTTGACTTATGCTCGATTACTGCATCATGAAAGAGCAGATACGGTTTCATCATAAAGCTACTGTTCTGTCATACTCGGTTGAAACGCTTTAAAGCGGTTGAGTCAGTCTGATGCAGTCATACCCGCGGCTGTCCCTCAGTCAGGGCGTTGATTTCCAGCCATGCCGAGTGCCTCTGCTCTTTCGCTAGCCTATAGCCTGGCGCAACTGGAAACGTACTGCTGGTCAGGCGGTCCCATCATCACATTTGACGACCGCACTTTATTAGCTCCGGCCAAGGAAACTGTCATGAGTGATACCACTTACGTCCCACCCAAGATCTGGAAACCTACCACTGCCTCAGGTGGTACCTTTGCCAATATCAATCGCCCCGTAGCCGGGCCAACACATGAAAAGGCTCTTCCGGTTGGTAAGCACCCCCTGCAGTTGTATTCGCTGGCTACGCCAAACGGCGTAAAAGTCACCATCATGCTGGAGGAGTTGCTTGCCTTGGGCCATACCGGCGCCGAATACGATGCCTGGCTGATCAAGATTGGCGAGGGCGACCAGTTCTCCAGCGGCTTTGTCGAGGTCAACCCTAATTCAAAAATCCCTGCTCTCGCCGATCACAGCGGTGACGCGCCTGTTCGAGTATTCGAATCGGGCTCCATTCTTGTCTATCTGGCCGAAAAGTTCGGTGCCTTTCTACCAACCGACACACTGGCACGCACCGAAACCCTGAACTGGCTGTTCTGGCAAATGGGTTCGGCCCCTTTCGTAGGCGGCGGCTTCGGGCATTTTTATGCCTATGCTCCAGAAAAGCTCGAATATCCCATCAACCGTTACGCCATGGAAACCAAGCGCCAGCTCGACGTGCTGGATCGGCAGCTGGCCGAACGTCGTTATATTGCAGGCGATGAGTACACCATTGCCGACATGGCCATTTGGCCCTGGTACGGCGTTCTTGTACAGGGTGGTCTATACAATGCCGCCGAGTTTCTCTCGGTGCAGGACTACACTCATGTACAGCGCTGGGCAGCTGACATTGCCAAACGCCCCGCCGTGATTCGCGGACGTAAGGTCAATCGCACATGGGGTGAAGAGACAGACCAAGTACCCGAGCGGCACAACGCGTCGGATCTGGACTGATCATCAGCAGCGTCGGCCATCTGATGGCCGACGCCACACGCAAGCAAATGGCTCGCTTTCAGTCACCGTCCTGCTTGTTTTGCCTTAAACACCGCTCGCCGAAATGTTGCACAGTTAAGCCCAACACATTATCAAGTGCTTCTGCTAGAGCTGCATCCCTACCGCCAGTCGGTTGAACGCATTCATCAGCGAAATGGCAAAGGTTAGATCGGAAATTTGCGCATCGCTAAAATGTTCTTTCAGCGGCTGGTATACAGCATCGGGCGCACCTTGGCTGGAGACATGGGTAAGGATCTCTGCCCAGGCAAGGGCGGCCTTTTCCCGCACATCAAAGTGCTCGCTGATACGCCACCCGGCCAGGCAATCAAGCTTGGCCTGAGCCATGCCTGCTTCACGTAGCGCTTTGGCATGTTTACCTAGGCAATAGGCGCAGCCGTTAATCTGTGAAACACGTAAATAGACAAGCTCCACCAGCGAAATGCCAAGTGAACCCTTGACCAGGGCATTATTGGTAGTCAGTAAACCTTCATAGGCGGCTGGCGATAAGGTAGCGAAAGGAAGACGCATCTGGCTCATGAAACTCTCCTGCCATGAACTATAGATCGAGTTAATTTTCAATTGGCGATGACGCTAACGTGTGAAACAAAGGCTCCCGAGCTAGCTGCTGGCGCGCGCTGGTCAAGGCTTCACGTGCAGTGTCAGCACCCGATGCCAGCCCCTCGAGATAATAAAGTGCACATCGAATAAGCCAATGGTATTCAGGACGTGACGCAGATAAGGACTCAGAAAATCTGGCTGACGCGCCCGGGAGCCTTGATGAAAGCCTCTAGAGCTGACCCATCCTCCCCCTACGTCAGCTGCATCGCCGCCCCAGGACAGGCCTGCCCAGACTCTTTGACCAACCCGCCTATCGTAAGCGTAATGCTATCGAGCAGCTCTTTAACTGGCTTAAGAAGCATTGTCGAACAGTCACCCGTTTCGAGAAGCTCACCAGCAGCTTCTAGGCCATGATTTCTCTGGCTTGCTTACGGATTGCTTGAGAAAATCTTTTTCAGACAGAGGCCTACAAGCCACACAGTTTGCTCACACCTGAATTCGAACAGTTCACTGGCTCCAAATACCTGGATAACAGCGGTGACAGCGTCAAACAGCTATTCATCAGTCGTTTTTTACCTTTGAGAAGCCAGGGGTAGATTTAAAGCACGCCTGTAATAATGTGATATCTATCACACTTTATATTGATTACATCGAGCTTATCCATTTTCGTTAAATCAGTACCTTGGTTAGTTGCGCCTTTCTTGGCTGTATCTAACTGGCTTCGTAAGGTCAGACTGCTATGCCACTTTTACGACCCAAATCCTTAGACACAACAGGCAAGCCCTCGGATATAAAAATTATGAAAACTCCTCAACTTCACCCAGCTGAAAAGGAACGCCTAGAGGCGCTTCATTCACTTGGCCTGCTCGATAGTCAAAAGGATGAGCGTTTTGAGCGGTTTGTTCGGCTTGCCAAGGCCTTGTGCGATGTACCTATCGCAGCGGTGTCGCTGGTAGATGTAAATCGGCAGTGGTTCTTAGGGTGCGCTGGACTTGGAGTCAGTGAAACGTCTCGCGAAATTTCATTTTGTGGCCACGCAATTTTAGAAAAGTCAGTTCTTTATATCCCTGATACCAAAGCCGACTTGCGTTTCGCCGATAATCCCTTGGTCACCGGAGACCCCTACATTCGGTTTTATGCAGGTTGTCCCTTGTATATGCCAGGTTATCTACCTATCGGCACGCTCTGCATTATTGATACTCATGCCAGAACATTAAAACACGACCACATGATGCGCTTACGGGATCTGGCTAACTGTCTCCAGCGTGAAATTATAATGCACAAGCTCATACAAGACATTAGTCTACTAACCAATAGTCCGGCGTTGGCTGCATTGAGCGAGCCTGCTTACAACTTGAATGATGAGAGATATTAGCTGCGCGTTCGACCAGCGCCAGTAGAACTGTTGCGCCCTGGCCGTGTCATTGGCCAGCTGCACAGCTTGGGCTGCGGGAAGGCTCAGGGCGCAACAGTTACTTTGCCAGATCCTAAGCAGACCGGCATGCACGGCCCGCCAGAGTACCGTTACTCGAAAGGGGCCATTTTGAACCTGCCCTACTCCATCGATGACACGCGCGTGCTGATCCAGTACGCCCTGCACGGACTGAAGCACATCTATCAGGATGGGCTATGCTTACGCCAAGTTTGAAATCCTCCTGACAAGCCTTAAGCAACGTGACGAATATTCCATGGGGCTATTCCAGCCCGAGCAGTCAGCAGGTGCCGACCGGCTCGGAGCGAGTTACGGCTGATCCCGGCTGAGCTATGTGGCACTAGCTGATAAACCAGAACTACACCCACGGCTGGATCAATCATGGACGGTGCGCAGCTAGGTGATGTTTATACATAGGTGATCACTTTGAATCGAGCCGCAGAGAAACCGAGAGGGCTTCAGATCAGCCCTCCTGCGGAACGGTCCAAAAAATCTGGACGTTCCCATCATCACGAAAAGCCAAGGTTACGTTATCGGTTTCCTCAAGCTCCGCCATGATCTGCTCCCACACCTCATCCGGATCGCTTTCGAGCCGCTCAAGCAGGGCTGTTTTTGCGCGCTGTGCGGCTGGACTGTTGATAACCCGCTGAAGACGCATAGCAAGTAAATCATAGGGTTTGGGGGAGGTAGAGAGGACGTGGTTTTCTTAGCCATCCGCATAGCTCAATACTGTATGCATTTACAGTATTATACCTGTAGTGTGGAGATCAAGCCGTATCATGAACCAGCTTCCGAGCGTATGTAGTTACGCGACCGATGCTCATCCCGTGTGTGGCTGTCTTCTCACAAGATGTTCGGCCCTCCACGAAATTATTAATCTAAGGAGTGATTACACACTTTCGGGTGTACTGATATACGGCGCAAGCGAATTTCGCCTCATTGGCAGTTGCTCCGGTGCAGCAAGAGCCGCCTTTACCAATTCATGCACAGCATCCTGCGCCATGACGCCGAGCGGATGCGACAATACCGCCTGAACGAGACCATCCTTCAAGGCAGCCTGGGTAAGAGGCGTCAGATCATGACAGACCACTACGGGTAAGCGTCCTTGCCGCTCGCGTACCTCCCTGAGCGCACGCAGTACCCCTTCTATCCCTCCTCCCGCCACGTACAGCCCTGCCAGATCAGGCTGGCCTCTTAATAAATCCAAGGTGTTCTCATAAGCGAACATTTCATCTTCCAGCGTAAGCCTGGGCACCAGAAGCTCCCACTCCCCGGCCCGCTCGCTCAAATAACTTCGAAAGCTCATTTCACACAGCTCCTGACACTGGAAGCGCTGAGTGCCGATCAATAGCGCCACCGCCCCTGGCTGGCGAGCCAGCTGGGTAATGAACCAGCCGGCTGTACGTCCCGCCCGGCGGCTATCCAGCCCTATATAACCTGCACCCGCAGAAGCTGCCAGATCAGACACTAGAGCGATTACAGGCATACCCTCTGCGCGCGAGGAGGCCACCGCTTCGCATACCTCACGGTGATCAGCTGCAACGACACCTAGTGCATCTACCTGACCACGCAACGCTAGAATCCGCTGCGCCGTGGTAGAAGGGTCGAAGTCATCCAGATAGGTAATCACAACCCTTACCTGTGCCTTAAGCGTGGTGGCGGCTGCCTCGGCCAGCGCTTCGGCTAACCCTTGGTAAAACGCCACGCCCTGCTTCATAAGCAGAAAGCCCAGCCGCACGATGGGCCGCTGCCCTGCCAGATGCTGTTCGATAATGCCCCGTGCATGAAAACCCAGTTGAGATGCGGCATCGGCGATACGCCGCGCTGTGTCTGCACGCACTCTGGCTCTCAGATTGATGACCCGGTCCACTGTTGACAGGCTGACCCCTGCCAGACGGGCTACATCTTCCATAGTAGGGCGACGCGACGAGACACTAGAAGGTTCTGACATGCGTGGATTACCTAAGCCGCTTGTTTGACAGGTTTTGATAGGTTCCGTCGCGACTATAGCACCTGCTACTAGCAAAGAGGCCCTGCGCTGCAGGCTACTCCGTTACAAATGGATTGGCTTACACGCTGTTTGTAGCATAGCTCTCTTAAGACTTATGCGTTCTCTTTTCGATAGTTAAGTCCACCAGAAAGACTTCAATGCCTTCCTAAATGGCATGCGTGCGTTTCTGCCAGGAAATGAAAGTCTACTTTACCTGTTTGAAAGGTTTTGACAGATAACGCCATCCCTTCTCTAGCTTTACTTTTCTAGGCCTTCTAGCCTTTCGATCACGTGCTACAGCCCCGTCATAACAACAAGCCTCGGAGCGCAACATGGCCATAAAAATATCCACTGCCCCTTGCTGTTGGGGTGTTGATGACGTCAACAATCCTTTTCTTCCCCCTTGGCAGCATGTACTGCACGAAGCCTCGCAGGCCGGTTACCGCGGGATTGAACTAGGTCCTTATGGATATCTTCCGCTAGACGTTCACACAGTTAGTGATGTTCTGACCGCACATGATCTGCATGTGGTTGCCGGAACTATCTTCGATAACCTTGTTGACCCTCGAAACCTGTCAAATCTTCTAGAGCAGACGCACACTATTTGCTCCTTACTTACGCACCTACCCGTTATCGAGCAGGAGCCCGGCCAACGTTTCCGTATGCCCTATCTGGTTGTAATCGACTGGGGACATGAAGAACGCGACTATAACGCTGGCCATTCTGACCAAGCTCCGCGTCTTCCCCAGCAGGACTGGCAGCACATGATGAGTCACATCCGTACCATAGCCGACCTCAGCTGGAAGGAATATGGCGTGCGAACGGTGATTCACCCGCACGCCGGTGGCTATATCGAGTTCGCCGATGAGTTGGCGCAGCTGGTGGAAGATATTCCCGACGATGTTGCGGGTTTGTGCCTGGATACAGGCCATTTGTATTACGCCGGCATGGACCCGGTAGCGACGCTCCGCCAGTACGGAAGTCGCCTTGACTACCTGCATTTCAAAGATATCGATCAGGCGATATTCGATCAGGTCATGGATGAACGCATTAGCTTCTTTGATGCCTGTGCCAAAGGCGTCATGTGCCCAATTGGACGCGGCGTCATCAACTACCCCGCCCTATACGAACTCATTCAAACACTGGGTTATCAGGGCTACATCACCGTCGAACAGGAGCGCGACCCACGCAACGCCAAGGGTACCCTGCACGATGTTGCGGCCAGCCGCAGCTATCTCTCTACGATCGGTTTCTAACCCACTCTGCTAAAGGACAATAACAATGATTAATGGCAGCAAGCGTATTCCCCACCCCATCCGCTGGGCCATGGTAGGAGGCGGTCGTGATAGCCAGATCGGTTATATTCATCGTTCGGCCGCCTTGCGTGATCAGAACTTTGCCTTGGTAGCTGGAGCATTCGATATCAATCCTGAACGCGGCCTCGAATTTGGCATAACACTAGGTGTCGATCCTGAACGCTGTTACCCGGACTACCTCAGTCTGTTTGAACAGGAGGCCCAGCGACCAGATAGTATTCAGGCGGTATCCATCGCCACACCCAATGGCACGCATTACACTATTACCAAGGCGGCTCTGGAGGCAGGCTTGCACGTAATCTGCGAAAAGCCCCTGTGCTTTACAGTGGCGGAAGCTGAAACATTGCGTGAAGTAGCTTTGGCGAAAAACAGAATCGTAGGCGTGACCTATGGTTACGCCGGCCATCAACTGATCGAGCAGGCCCGCCAAATGATTGCCCAAGGCGAACTGGGCGAAATTCGGATGGTACACATGCAATTTGCCCACGGTTTTCACAGTGACTCCGTAGAGTCACAAAACGGGGCCGCCCTATGGCGTATGGACCCGCGCATAGCGGGCCCTAGCTACGTGCTAGGCGATATAGGTACACATCCACTGTATATTTCAGAAGTTATGTTGCCTGACCTGAAGATCAAGCGCTTGATGTGCTCGCGCCAGAGTTTCGTCAAGAGCCGTGCCCCGCTGGAGGACAATGCCTATACCCTCATGGAATATGACAGTGGCGCCATGGGCATGGTCTGGTCCAGTGCTGTAAACGCAGGTTCCATGCATGGTCAGAAGGTCCGCGTGATCGGCTCCAGGGCCAGTCTTGAATGGTGGGATGAACGTCCTAACCAGCTTTCATTCGAAATTCAGGGTCAACCAGCTCAAGTGCTGGAGCGCGGCATGACCTACCTCCACGCCAACGCCCTGATCGACGACCGCATCGGCGCAGGCCACCCCGAGGGGCTCTTCGAGGCGTGGGCCAATCTCTACTACCGCTTCGCCCTGGCCATGGACGCGACGGACCGTAGCGATAGCACGCTATTAAAGGCGCTTCGTTACCCAGACATCCATGCTGGCGTCGAGGGAGTGCGTTGGGTTGAGCGCTGCGTACAGTCTGCAGATCAGGACGGCGCATGGGTTGACTATTGACGGTAAATTACCGTCCTCCTTGCCCTGTAAAGGACGGGGAGAACGGCTATTCCTAATCGAGGCCACAGCATGGACACCACGCCACTGGCTTTATAAGGCACGCTTCAACCAGTGCCGCTATTATTAGCAGGTCCATAGCCTGGGTCACAGCCACCACAATACTAGCAGCCGCAAAAACCACCCCTACCCATGCAGACACGTCTGGACGGATTTCTCTTGGCTTGGTCCTTAGCTGCAAGCAGGAGCTCTTATGTCACCACTTATTAGCCAGCCTTCATGGATGTGGCACAGGTTCGTTTTTACGTTTCCTTCAGGCTGACTGTTCTGCAGACATAGAATCACCCCATTAAAGGGCTGCTAATAGATTGATCACGAACAGAGTAGAAGGAACGCTTTTACTTACTGGCACCATCATAACTGTCAGTGGCTGCTTCGAAGGGAAAGAGGTGCTGAAACCAAAATATAGGGATGGCGAGTACAACCTGCGCTGAGTGGCGCGAGCCAAAAGGCCCAGACTGGGAAAAGAGCTGGAGCTGAAGTGTATGCACCGAGAAGTTAAATCTCCTGGCGAAGCCAGGTAAACCATTCAGCCGTATCTTCCAGCTAACCCCGCTGCAACGTGCGAGGTCAAGAACTTCGTAGATATGTTTGTGCTGACCAACACGTGTCACCAACTCGGTCACCTCAAACCTGCTTACGCTGCTTCAGCACTAAGGAGCTCTGCTCGCAGCCTAGCCTGCATTTATGCTCATGCTGCTGCGCGTGAAGCGATTATCTGCAAGGTAAGCAGCTCGCTTGGAGACGAGGTTGTTAAGTCGCGGCAAAACCACTCTCGATTACCTCACTAACTGGAGCCGGGGCTTGTCCTGCCGCAGTTAGCTGACTGTAGTCAGACAAACCAAATTACTGCTGACAAAACTCAGATTCCTTTATCTATCTCAGTAGCCCGTATTAGCCAGCGCTGCCTTGTGGGTTTGCATTTACTGAAATTGTCGCGCCTTGCGCTAGCCTCAAAGGACCATCCCTTACGGTTGAATGTGCTTTTAGGCTGCCTCTTTTTTCAACCACTCTAATGAGTCTTCAAAAGAAATCGGGCGGCTGAATAGATAGCCCTGCACCAGGGTTCCTCCTAGATCGGCAAGCACCGCCATCTCCTCTTGTGTCTCGACACCTTCGATAATGCAATCCAGCTGCATATCCTGGCTTAGGCCAATCAGAGATTTCACTATTTTGTAACCCGCAGGATTGTCCTGGATATTGGTCACAAAGCTACGATCAATCTTCAGCTTCGTAAAGGGAAGCGCATGAAGCTGGCTCAGGCTCGAATAGCCTGTACCGAAGTCGTCCATAGAGATCCCGCAACCCAATCTGCGAAACTGCTCAATGGCCTGCTTCATTTGAACGACATCCTGCACGATTGCCGTTTCAGTAATTTCCAGATCAAGTCTGGATGGATTAAAACCGCTTCCCTTAATTACATCTATGATGCGCTGGACACTCTCACAGGTTCCACAGTCATGGGCTGACAGGTTGAATGACAAGCGTATCTCACCAGGCCATGAACATGCCTTATGCAATGCCTGGTTTAACAGCGCCAGGGTCAAACGGTTGATCAAGCCAGTGCGCTCAGCAACTGGAATGAACCGGTTGGGCGGCACAAAACCGAGTTCTGGACTTTGCCATCTGGCCAATGCTTCAAAGGCTACGGTCGTGCGAGTGGACCAGTCGATAATCGGCTGAAACAGCACGTATATCTCAAGGTCGAAATTAGCTCTCCGTAACGCCTGCTCCACCTCAACTGCAGAGTGCAGCTCTTCATAGTGGCTCTCTGAAAAGAGGCATACCGTGCCAGGGCTATGGCGCTTGCCTTGATACAGCGCATAGTCTGCAAACTCGTATAACTGAATTGCGCTACCAGCCATTCGTGGAAAGGTGGCGATACCAACCGTTGCCCCTATCTGGATAGACACATCGGCCAGCATGAACTCGGCGCGTAATGCCTGACAGACCCTCTGACCAAACGTGTCTAACTCCTCATTGCTTAGCGGATCATTAATCACTGCCGCAAACTCATCCCCTCCCAAACGCGCAATATGTACCGTCTCGCTGGCTAAGCCTTGAAGCCGTTGTGCAACCATCGCCAGAAGCCTGTCGCCTGTGCTGTGGCCATACAGATCATTAACCGGCTTAAACCCATCAAGATCGATAATGCCTACTGCAAGGGATCTCCGCTTACGGGTTGCCTCGGCTAACGCACTCTCAAGCGTGTTGAAAAACTGACGGCGATTAGGTAGTCCGGTCAGACTATCCTTATTGGCCAGGCGCAGGTTTTCATTGCTTAGCTCTTCAGTCTTTTCCTGAACATCAATCAGGTTGGTGAAATCCCGGTAATGGTTTTGCAGCACCACCAACATGGCTATGGATACGAGCAGAATGTTTATGGAGGTGGCAATAAAGGTAGGATTACCGGTCGCTGCAAAAAAAATGATGAAAGCAAGATCCACCACTGCCGTCACGATGAGCGCTGAGGAGCGCAGATGCATCAGACAAAAGATACAGACAATTACGGTAATACCCATGAAGAAGGCAACATGTGCCTGGCTGTAGGCATCACCATAGGGATACAGAGCCAACGACCAGAGCGTGAACCCTCCAGCGATCAAAGGTGCTAGCCGGTTCGTTCGCCTGAGCGTCGCTACGATAGCTTCGGTTGGGGGGATGGCTTTGACGCGCCACCAGTTTATGGCCCGTATTCCACATATAACTGTCAGAAGTGTCGGCACAAGAAGAGTCAGCCAGTAGGGCGCAGCCGCAACGTGAGTGATAGCCAAGACCCACGAGTTGACCAACAGTACGAAATACATGAGTGGTAACTGCCGGGCTAACGCAACGTATTGGGCCTTTAGTAACCCTGGGTGGTGCTCTGGAACAGACAGGAGCTTAACCAGATAACCCATTAAGGATTTATTCATCACATGGTTCTCTGACGCGACAGTGACATCAAGATGATCTATTCAACACCAATATCTGGCGTAAGCGGATCTACCATGAGCAGATCTCTAAGGGAGCAAAAAACCTCTTGTCTGCAGGTTGGACCGCTGCTAACCGGCAGGAGTTACCGATCAATTCATAAGACGGTTTTCAGGCGTCAGGTATAGGCCGGCGAGGAAAATGTCAAATATATGGCCTCAATTATTTGACTGACCAGCCAGCTCTTTTTCTTTGGTGCGCCACGCTGCCACGAAGAATAGCTAGCCGATAGATATTGAAAACTCTTTAGCAGGCAAATACTTAGCGAACCCAAAAAATAATGAGTTTGCCACGTCTCACTTGAGCATGTCTTGGCACACTAGTTGTATTAGGTACTGCATGCCCGGAAGCGCTTCAGTCGTAACCCACACGACCGAAACATTTATTTTTCAAGTTCTGGCCTCACGGATACGGATAGAAGACGCCTTTACCTGACTACTTGCAGTATGGTGAATATCAGTATGTCCGTTCGTTTCTCCAAGCGTTTTTTAAAAAGTCTTCCCTTCATCGCTGCCCTGGCTTTTGGCAGTGCAGCGGCCCAAGCCGAACCGGTCGATCTGGTTAGTCTGAACCTGTCCGGCGCAGGTTTCGCGCCTCAAGTGCTGCCAGGTATCAACGGCACCAACTATATTTTTCCAGTGGAATCCTACTTCCAGCAGTGGAGCGCCAGGGGTATCAAGACCTTCCGCTTCCCCATTATCTGGGAGCGCCTGCAACCC
>NZ_DEYV01000001.1:75639-135594 GCF_002364655.1 Pseudomonas sp. UBA3149 | reverse complement strand
GCTACTTCAGACCTTCCCTAATAAGAATACAGAGAGAAGTCATCGGGTTTCGCTGTTTATGTGCATAATAAAGTGGCTAGTAGTGATGCGCGTTTCTAAATTAATTCTTTTGGTTTTAAATGGCAGATATAGCTCACATTGCTAGAAATAAGTATATGCCAAGGTGAAAATGTTAATATCGCCACCTTGGTATATTCTGGTTGCCTGATCGTGGCCTATTCTAGCTACGGGCATCTGGTTAAATGAAGCTCTCCATTTGGTATCTTCATTGACCATCCTGCCGGTTCTATTAGCACTTGAGAATAAAGTCCATCCATAGTTTTTTTAGCAGCACACAGTCGGTCTCCAAATGATTTGTCTTGGTAAATTACCATCGTCGGCCTGCCTCTTTCGAATATTGAGCTTGCTTTCCAAACATAGGAAAAAACAATCAGTGCCAATAATGAATAGCATGCAATGCGCACATTCCTACCTGCGCTTTCGATAATAATCGAGAGTGCCAGAACAAAGCAAAGCATCGCAATCAAGTTTATTCCGACAAAATAACGGTCAGGGAACGTCGAGTTGTATCCGTTTAGCAGCGTCGTCAGTCCCCCGCGCATCTTGAATGTTAGCGCGACGTAGATGAACAGCGATGCAGCTGAGAATGCGAGTATAAACCACTTACCGTTCCTGCGGGAAAGGTAAAGTGCACATGCAATAAGTGTAATAAATACAACCAGTAAAACTATAGAAGTAACATCGGTCATGTTTCTATAAATTAAATGAACGAATGGGTAGAGCACACTCCTTGCTACAATCGCCTCTACAGCATGATTTTGGTCCCACGCTATAGGCAGCGACGAGCCTGGTCGAACGTTGTCCTTTACCGCGATAATGTAGGTTAGAGAAATCAAGCATAGTGGCGCTAAGCTTTTAATAGTGGCGTGGAGGTTCCTGTTTTTTAGGAGGTAAAGCGCTGCGTATAGAAATACCAGTAACGCAACGACTGGGTTTGTTATCACGAACAAAACTAAAATCGCATCGATAGTAATAGTGCCGATAATTCCAAGCGTTTGGTCTCTTATCATCAGAAGAAAAATAGAAGCCAGCGGCAAAAAAAACCCTATTTGGAGAATCCTTCCAAATATTTCATTTCCATGCAGACCCACTGGAGCCATTACAATTAGAATGTAAAGCACGATCCTCAATGGGTGGCTGATAATACCTTGCGTAGCAAGGTAGCCAAGCGTAGCGATAGCGGCAAAAAAAGCATATGAAAATATAGCTATAAAGAAAGCCAATCCTTCTATGTGGCTTCCTGTAAAAATATAGCTTGTTTTTGCAGCTAGCCAAAGCATAGCGACATTTAGGACGACCTTATAATCAGGCCTTGCATTCCATGCAGTTTGTAGCCATCCATGCTCCATTCCCATACCTGTCCAAACACCATCTTCAGCAAACACAGTCGGATTGAGGAGTGGCTCTGAATTTCGCATAAAAAATAACATGAATGCTATTGCGAAAAGATTTATTGCTACAAGTGCCGAAATTGCAGTAGATGACCTGGGTGCTTTTTTGTTGTGCCATAAATAAGATTCGTTAGTAAGCATGAGGACTTCCAATTAAGGCATGACTAGTATCAGGAGCGTATTAAAAAGCCAAATTTTTAAAGTATTTATTAAAAACATCTGGCTGGTTGCTTATTCTTGATCCATTTTTAAAAATGGATGATTTATAAAATTCATGAAAGTTTGAAGTGAAGTGTTTTTTTATTTCATATTCTTATTGTCTTTTAAGGGGGTGTGAGTTTGTTGCGGAGTATAAAGACCGCCCGAGAGGTGTGAAAGAGTCTAGATGGTTTATATTTTCAGTTTACCAGGGCGCTGGGGGATTAAAAATTGATTACGGTTGTACAAGCGTGGAAAGCTATCCACCAGCTCGCTTCCTTCGGCATGTGCTGCGGATAGAAGAGCGGGGGAAACGCAGATTGTCTTTGGCGTTGTATATGCGATAGGCGATTATCTATGCAACGCGAGGGCTGACAAATTAGGGCATCGCTAGCAAGGGGAGGGCCAACGCAGCGCTTGGGACTCCTAGCTCAGTGGCGAGAAAACTGCTATTTATTGATCCATGAGTAGAGGCAGATCTATGCCTAGACTCATACCATTTAAGGGATTCCTTCAAAAAAGGTCTTTGTGATCGCTAGGGGTCAGCATTGTAAGTCCGCAGCGCTAATTATATTGCAGGTGGTAATCGGGTCCGCCTGTGCAGGCCTAGACATAAGTCTACTGTACCCTGATTTTGCCGCTAGTTTTGCCCGCTTTTCAATGATGCTGATCAGTGAGAGTTAAAACCTAGTGAATTACAGCTGAAATAAGTGGCTGGCTTGGTTAGCAATAAATTGTTGAAGGTCGTGGCTGACCAGAAACTGCTTTGAAATATCTATAAAGATTTTTTTGGATTTCGAATCGTCAAGCGGATAGTTTCGTGCGATTCGAAATCTATATGAGCGTCAGGGTGTGCGTCCTTCCTTATAGCCACTGACAATATAGTGCAATGTTGCTTGATATCTATCAGACCCAAACGCAGCGCGAAGGTCTGCATATTTTGCCAAGTATCTATCTGGGCTGAAAGAAATTTTTCTACCTTCTTTATATCCATTTAGTATGTAGTGTTTGGCTGCTGCATTGATGTCAGTGCCAAACGCTTTTATAAGATCAGGATAGCTTGCGATATAAGATAGAGCATTAAAGGATACCGTTCTGCCTTCCCTATATCCATAAAGGATATAATGTCTGGTCGCAGCATTAGTATCTGTACCAAAGGCTGTAGTTAGGTCAGGGTATGAAGCTATATAGCTTAAAGGGTTAAATGATATTACCCGTCCTTCCTTGTATCCAGTATTGATATAGTGCTGCGTTGCAGCTTGAACGTCTGTACCAAAAGCAGCCGCTAAGTCAGGATACGATGCTATATAGTTTAGTGCATCAAACCCGGATAGTGACACAGGAATATTTGAAACAGGAGCCGTATTTGTAGGTGTGGCTGTTGGTATAGCTGTATTAGGTGTCGACGGGGTAATGACTCCTGCTCCTGATGGCAGAGCTGTAACAGGTGTTACTGCAGGTCCATAGGAAGAGCAGCTTGTATTGTCGATATATTTTTTCAGTGTTGGCCACTGAGGGCGGTCTTGTCCGCCAACGGGTTCTACTGACAGGTTATATGTTCCCCAGCCAGGACCTGCCGCCCAGTAAGTTGCTGGAATACAGTTCTGTCTTAGGTAGGCCAGCATGTTGTCCATAATAGTGAGCCAGCGGGGGTCGTTATCTGGAACACCGAATTCTCCAATAAAGCCTCGCCTGCCGTTTTTCTTCAGCCATTCTATAAAGGGCTTAACACGTTCAACACCATATGTTGGGCTTAGGGTGCTAACGTCGACAGCGTCGTATGTGCCGCCAGCTCCCTCATCAAAGTAGGTATGTGCTTCGAAAATAATATTATTTGCAGGATCCTGCAGTTTGAGCAGTGGATCATTCCAGTATGCCCAGCGGGTGGCCTCAGCCCATCCGTTACCTTCGATCATGATGGGGCGAACATTATCTATACTGCGAATACCATTAATCCCATATTGAGCAGCCGTTGGCCAATAGGCTAGGGCATCATGGGGCTCGTTCATGATGTCGTAAGCATACAACGATGGTTGGGTGCTCCAGCGCTGTGCAATCTTGGCCATGATGTCCTGATATCTTTGATAAGGCACACCACTTGTACCAATAATCTGTCCCCGATAACGCATGTAGTTATGCAGGTCCAGAATTACCTTCATGCCATATTTATTGGCAAGATTAAACGTACCATCTATCAAGGCAGTGTAAGTCGGATCCAGCGGCCCACCTAGGGTAGGCTGAAGGCGTTCCCAAAGAATAGGAAAGCGAATCAGCCGTATGCCTTTGGCGCTCCATTGCTGAAAGTAAGGCTCTGTAGGAAAGATATAATTACGGCCGTTTACGCCAGGCAGCACTTGTCCTGCAAACCCTGCTCCAGACATATTCAGACCTATCAAGTCTACAGATGCCTTAGCAGTTTCGGTTTGGACGGTCAATAAAACAAAAAATGACAGGAAAAGCGGCGCTTTTCTGGTAAAGCCGGACAGATAAAAAAGTATATTCATTGCTCACACCTAATATGGACAACGGAGCGCACGACTGCTTATCGTCAAAAACGGCCGAAAGTTTAATTTGATGGTTTTTTGACAGAATAGAGCTGGATGTATAGTGCCTCAGCGTTTTAGCAATACTCAGGCCAAGCTCCAGAGTACGTCTATGTTTGCTGACGAAAGGGTACGAAGACGGCATCGCTGCCTTTTGTGCGGTTGCTAGCCTGGTGATGAGCTTGTCTTGCCATGCTTTAACGAATCATGATCTTTTGATCATATCGGCGTATGAGTAGGTTAGGTATAACGTTCAAGTGATGTGTAGTTTCATTCCTAAGCTCAGGAGTCTGCCCGGTATGCTTTACGGTAATCAACAAATCATGGTGGCGTTACTGTCCCGTTTGAACCGGAACCAATTAGCGCTCGGCGCAGCGGTTGAGGAGCTTGCAATTTGGATTGATCAGCGCGGGTTAACCGATGTGTCAGGTCGTGCCATGGAGCATCTTGAAGAGCTTGCAGCAAATGCTGATTTCATTAGTGAAGCTCTTCTGACGCTTATGGATAGTGCCCAGGACAAGCACCAGAATGACTCTTAGTGTGGTGAATCACAAGTACGTTTAATTAGTTCCTACGAAAAGCTCGTGCTGCCCGACCTACCGAAGCCAGGATTTCACCAGCGCTCCTACTCCAGCGGACGGGCCTCGGGTTCTGGTTGTAAGTAGCCAGGTAATGGTTAATAGACTGCTCAAGATCGCTTACGCTGGTATGTGATTGCCGCTTGATCCATCTCTGGCTAAGGGTCGAGAAAAAGCGTTCTACCAGGTTTAGCCAGGAAGCCGAGGTTGGGGTGAAATGCACCTGATAACGAGGGTGTGCGGCTAGCCAGGCCTTTACCTGATCGGTCTTATGCACCGCATAGTTGTCCATGATCAAGTGAACCGGTAGGTCCGTACAGATCTCTTCATCAATAGCCTTCAAGAACTCCACAAACTCAGCGCTACGATGACGACGCTTGAGACGCCCGATCACTTCGCCTGTGGCAACATCCAGCGCAGCAAACAAGGACGTTGTGCCAAAGCGCTGATAATCATGTGCTCGAATTACCGGATGGCCTGATGTCAAAGGCAGACCTGGCTGGGTTCGATCCAGGGCCTGGATCTGGCTTTTCTCATCGATACACAGCACCAGAGCCTTATCCGGTGGGTTCAGGTATAGCCCAACGATGTCATGAACTTTATCAACGAAGGCCGGATCGGTTGAGGGTTTGAACGTCTGCTCAAGGTGAGGCTTAAGGCCAAAGGCTCGCCAGATACGTTGCACACTGGCCATGGAAATATCGGTAGCCTTGCTCATGCGGCGCGAACTCCAGTGGCTGGCATCCTCAGGCTTGGTTTGCCGGACCCGATCAACAACCTCCTGAACCTTCTCGTCACTGATACTGCGGGGTCGCCCAGATCTGGGCTCATCATTAAGCCCCTCAAGTCCCCACTGTGAGAAGCGAAGACGCCACCGCGATACGGTCTGAGCGGTAATACCCAGGCGCCTGGCAATCGATGAGCCAGGTTCACCGCTAGCGCAAGAAAGGATGATTTCAGCGCGTAGTTTTGAATCCGCAGGACCTTTACGCTGAGCCCTACGACGGCTGAGCTCGGCATGTTCTTGCCTGGTTAGTGTGATCTGTACAGCGGGACGGCCTGTTCTCATCGCATGCCTTCTTGACTCAGCTTTGAGCATTCACTCTGCAGACCATATTTGTGCTTGGTAGTTGTGATTCACCACACTAGGAAAGAAACGCCGTAAAGCCTCTCGTCTTGCACTTATTGGCCATGTTGAAGGTCCCACTTAGTCTAGACAGGAGAATCCAAAATGAAACGAGCAGCATGGGTGACAAGTATCTTATTCGGGGCATTGTTGGCGACTGGCTGTGTACCGTGGGGCAAAGATCAAGGGGGCGGAGATGTCAGTCCGCAGGAGCAAGGTGGTGCGGCAGGTGGACCTGGAGGTGCGGGCAGCGGTATGGGCGGCACTGGCGGGGCGGGCGGATCTTCATCCGGCTCGGGCGGCGGATCAGGCAGTCGCTGAGTTTATTCCGTCACAAGAGAAATAATGTTTGAAAGCAGCTCCTTATACACTGGTACGAAGCACGCAGTGCTATGGCCTGCTTTTGAGGAGAGTATTCATAAGTGCTGATTCAGCTTGTTGAAACCCGGCCGATGAGTCGGGTTTCGCTTTCGTATCAAGCTGGTCTTCACGTTGTCTAAGCTTATGTGCCTGCTGATTGTGCAGATAGGCCCTTAAACAGGCTGCCGAAGCGGTGCTGGTTAAGTTCAGAATCTATCCGTTGTGGCGCTTAGGCGCTATTGCTTAGCTTGCTTATACCTAATTCTGTTATGAGCTTACCGGAATAACCATTTTCATCAGTGATGCGTTGTTTGAGTTTGCTCGGGTGAAAGAGAAGCCTGAGTAAGCAGATAACGCTTTTGCAATTCCTGATAGTCCTGGGTCTGCTGCATACGGGCTACTTTATTAAATAGGTCGGAAATCGTTGGGTCTGGTGTATTAGCTGACACGAACCATCCAATCCAGCCATTTATATCCATCGGCATATCTTGCTCAGTGAAGGTTTTGACGGCCGGCCAGTTAGGAAGGCGATCTTTGCTGGTTACAGTAAGAGCGTGTACCTTTCCTTCTGCTCTACGGCTGTTAACCTGTCCGCATACAAATATCGTGGCGGCCAATCCTCCGTCGAGTAGGTCGCCGACAATAGCTGTGGTGTGACTGTATGTTTGCATGCGCAGAGCAATTTCTTCTTCGCAGCCCAACATCAAGCCTGCCAGATGACTTTGAGACCCATACAGAGCTATACCTACATATCGGAAGTGTGGTTTTTTGCTAACCCAGTCGACATAGGCACCCACGCTCTGGATAGACTGCGGAACTGCTGGCCCTACAGCAAGAGCATAAGTGTAGTCCCTAACAAGGCGAGGGGCGTAAAGTCGTTGATCGGGTCATATTCGATCGGGTCATATTCGATCGAGTCATAAACATTGGGAAGTAGGCTCATTGAGGCTGAAACGGCTTGGAGAATAGTTGTGCCGTCTGGTGTTGCCTGCTTGGCTAGTGCGACTAGCCAAACGTGTGTTCTGCTCACTGATGATCTGCAAGCAGTACTCAAATGGAGCTTGTTTGGAGAAAACAGGCTATAAGCGCTCAGCCATTTCGGTACTGAATGCTTCTTTTGGCTGACCAGTTTTACATTGCTGGACTTCTGGGCTTCCAAGGAAGTTAATGAAGCATCTAGAAGGGCGACCCAGATCCATACAAAAAATGTCTTTGACTGATGATGACGTGGCTCTTGTACTGACCGATGAATACTTAGAGGCAAGCGCTAGGGCTGCTGGTATTTCAGGGTAGTTCGAGCTATTGAATACGCTAATTGGTAGCGCGTTAAAATACTCTTAAATTACTTTCAGACGTAATTATGCATTTAGTCTGTATTATAAATAAGAATTATTTGTATTTCTGAAGCGCCGATGCGTAACTTTGATGGTGGGATATACAAAGCCTTTCCTGCACATCGACAACTCTGCCGCAATAGTCGGTTAAGCAGTACTTTATTTGGTGTAAAATAGAGAGTATCGAAAGAAACGCGCGCTATCCTGATCGATAACCAGCGATCTTGAAATCGGTACTGAGTGTCGGGTTGTGTTTTCGATCACTCAAATCTTGAGTATCCTTACACGTTTAACGTTGTAGTTCGCTCTGTACGGAATAGTCTGGAGCGGCTGAGTGTATATGGGAAAATGGATCAACCTGAAGCGCAATCTCCAGATAGAGGGGTGGGCGTTTCTATTGGCGTTTGGCTGTATTTTCTTTGGATTCAGGCACAGTTACTGGCTGTGGATGCTGGTCCCGTTGTGTCTAGGGTTGGGTGTTGATTGGCATCGACTGATGCCAGACAAAGATCCTGAAGAACTACCGTGACACTTAGCCAATCTGACGCGGCCGCACCAATACTGTTGATGCAGCTTTCATTCGAACATCTTTCTTGACGTTAATTGATCGAGACGGCTCCAGAGGTTCTGGATTCGTATTTAATCAATGGAGCGGTTTAGCCGGGGTAGGCATGAAGCGTTTAGTAGTAGTTATCAGCCTTGCTTTAACAGGTTGCGCTGGGGTTGGCGATATTGAAAAGGTACAGCCTTCTCTAGCGGGAAGATCAAATAAAGATCCAGATGCCTTTATGGAGTGCCTGATGGCAGACCTGTCTGTCAATCAGTCAAAAGTTATTATTGAGAGGAAGGGAAGTAGTATCAAGGCCCTGGTTCCTCAAGGGTTGGCCTCGCCAGCTCCGGCACTGGTTATTGCTGACAAGACTTCGCATGGGACTAAAGTCGTCCTGCGAGACGGCAAGGCGAATAATCCCTTTCCTTTTGCTGGAATCAGAAGCACCGTATCAGGCTGCTTGTAAATAGCGATAGCGATCATTAAGCCTTTTAAAAACAAAGCTCCACATGCAGTGGAGCTTTGTTTTACGGTTAGCGATAACGACGATGAGAAACATCGAAATCTGTTTTCGCCGTCAGGCTCATGTCAACACTGCGCTGGTCGTTGACATTGGCCGCTAATGACATGTCAGCCGATGGCCTACACTGCTCAAGACAGGAGTCTCCATCATACGCCCACCATACTGTCATACTGAAAGCGGCAAGAAATAGCCAGCTCAGCAAATTACCGGTCTCTACTTTTGACGACTCGTTCATAACGTTTCGCTCCATGAATACGCTAAGGATGATGGCATTTTGGCGCCGCTCTCTTTTTACTCTTAACGTTTGAAGTTGGCTAGTGCTTGTTTGACAATTAACAGCGTCTTTTAAAAATATGTGGAACAGCTTAAGTTAGTTGCGTAGCTAACTTCTCATAAGTGCTTTGCCTAATAGATTGCACGAAAGAAGAAGGGGCTCTAGGTGTGACTAATGTTAACTCTTAACTATCACTAACTGGATACAAAATCAGCCAGGCCTAATACAGAAATAACCCCTGCATAAAAAAGCAGTGCGTAAGCAAAACTTGTCCAGATGAGTCGACGGCGAAGTTGTATGCGGGTCATAAAGCATTCCTTGCTGAGTAGAGATAGAGCGGAAGCGTGAGTCAGCTGGGCGACAAAACGAAGTGATGAAGCTGATCTGCCAGCTATGACCATAAAAATTTAAAAGCGCTGCACAGCGGGCGAAAAAAATTAGCTCAAAAGGTGAATGAAACATCATTCACCGCCTGAGAAGCGATGTGCGTATGCCCTGAAGAACTGAGAGCCAGCCATCACATGGCAGAAGAAAAGGCGCCTAAGCGCCTTTAAAAGGGAATATCATCATCGAAGCTGTCGTAGTCTGGAGCCGGCTGGGTTGAGGGCTGCGGCTGTGTAGGCCTACGGGCTTGCCCAGAGGATTGTTTGCCGGATTGTTGGTTACTCGATGGTTCGTTATCCCCTCGGCCGCCAAGCAGTTGCATGGTACCGCTTATGTCGACGATAACTTCAGTCGTGTAGCGGTCTTGCCCGTCTTGGCCCTGCCACTTTCGTGTGCGTAACGTACCCTCTATGTAAACCTGTGACCCTTTGCGAAGGTATTCGGCGGCTATCTCGGCCAGCCGGCCAAAAAAAACGACCCGATGCCACTCGGTTCGTTCTTGCAACTGACCACTCTGCTTGTCCTTCCAGCTTTCACTGGTTGCAAGGGTGATATTGGTGATGGGGTTACCATTGGGCGTATAGCGGATTTCGGGATCGGCACCTACATTACCAATGAGAATAACCTTGTTGATACCTCTAGCCATTCGAAACCTCACAGTCAGCACTAGGGCTGCGGTCTTTTGTATACATTACTGATGTCCATACGTATAAGCCGACTATTTTAGTTTGCCCATCGATACGTTCAATCATTCCTGAAAACTGAAGTTGAGAGTTGCTCAGTAAGCTGACATCTAAACGGTCAGAAGCGTGCTTTATAAGTAAATTGCGCGCTCGTTTTAAATTTTCGAAGTTCTAGGTCGTGCTTTACAGATATGGGGGCGAGAGGGTTAAAAACAATATCAATTGTTTGGGTTGTATGGACCGCTTGTCGCTTTTTCAAGTGTTTGGATCGTAGAGTAAGAAATATAAGCTGGCGTTTTGCAGGTCATTAATGAAATTACGAATCCCTGATATGAATTTATATAGAAAATTCCATTTCTAAAAAACATGAGCATTAAGCGGGTGCCTGATGTAGGGGCTTTTTCAAGACAAGCAGCCTAGGCGCAAGCTTTGGTAATGACTTAGGTACGGAAAGAGTTGTTATTAATCACTTGGATATGGGAGCCATGCTCTGTTGGCTCCTTATGGCACCAGCGGCAAAGTTTTTAGACTAGTGGCCATTTGATGGCGTATGGTAATTGTATAATGGGCTCTCTTGGATCGACGTAGCGTTGAATGCTTTGAGTCTGATATTCATTTCAGCTTTGGGATAGGAGGCCGTTAAATTGACATTGAGTCAACGTTTCGGCTTACCCGATAAGATTGTCCCGGTTGTTTGTATGGGCAGGCATCTTCAAAGGAGTCATTAATTGTCTTTTATTCGTGTTGGGCTCTATGGGTTTTAGACTTTTTGCCATGCCTGTATTGGTGCTGTTGGTAGGCCAGGCTGTTTCGATCGTTCTTTTCGTTTGGGCGGGTAACGTTGAAGCGCTAGTGCTTTTGGATCTAGCGATTACTGCCAAGCTGATTAGCTTGATGATGTGGTTGGTAAGTTTGTCGATAGGTCTGTCGTGGCTGTTAACACGCCTCCAAAAACTGCTGCGCTGGAAAAAAGGAAGGCTGCATGGAGGGTGTATCCATTGTGAGGGCTTGTTAAGCCATCATGATGATGAGCACGGGTTCTACAGTAAGTGCTTGATGTGTAATGCGAGGCATTATTGATAATATCTTGCTAACTTGGCCCGAAGCTTTTACGCCATAGGTTGTTAGTGTGTGCTGAACGAAAGTATCCAGCTGACATGCGTATCAGCTGGCTAATTTCATCTGTAAGCCTAGCTTGGCCGATCCTGCCTGGCGTTAGGTGTTTCCATAGCACGCTGCGCCTGTTTGAAAAGATAAAGACACAGCAGAAGGCCGGCTAGAGACATTATTGCAGCAAAGAGATAAATGGAGTTGAAGCCAAACGCATTGGCAATGCTGCCGGCTACGGGGCCGGTAATTCCGAGCGACATGTCTAGGCACAGTGAGTAGGCACCTAGCGCAGCGCTTCTGTTAGTGGCGGGGACCTTTACAATGGCCTCTACACCCAGGGCGGGATAAACAAGCGAGAGGCCAAAGCCTGCTAACGCGGCTCCTGCCATGGCCATGCCGGGTGAAACGGCTAGCCACAGAAGCAGCAGACCTAGTGTTTCTACGATAAAGCAGGCAATGGCGACGGAGTATCCGCCGAAGCGGTTGACTGTTCCTGCAAATAAAAGACGGGCGCAGATGAACGCAGCACCAAATGCGGTCAGGCTATAGGCAGCGTTTGGCCAGCCATGGCTGCCGTAGTACAGCGTAATGAACGTCGCGATGGTGCCAAAGCCAATCGAGCTTAACAGTAGGCCCAATCCATAAGGACTGATGCGCCAGAAGACACGAAGAAAGGGGAGGCGCTCGCCAGGAATGACAGGAGCAGGCTCTTTATTCCAGGCCAGGGCCAGGCCGATGGCGGCCAGTAAAACAATGCTTACACCCAGGCTCCAGAGCCCCAGGCTGCTTACCATGGCGACGCCTAGCGGAGCACCAATGGCCAAGGCGCCGTAGGCTGCGATCCCGTTCCAGGAAATTACCTTGCTGACGTGCTGCATCCCAACACTGCCCATGCCCCAGCTCAGCGAGCCTGTACCAATCAGTGCCTGGGCGCATCCTAGAAAGACTCGCCCTATGATAAGCAGCACCAGGCTTGCAACCTGAAAGTCCTGTAGCAGAGTTGAGATGAAAGTCAGGATGCCACAGATGCCGCAGCCAAACAGCCCTGCGATTACGCCTTTCTTGGGGCCGATGCTATCAGCAATCTTGCCTGCAATCGGGCGCGTAAACAGGGTGGCGATGTATTGGATGCTAATGGTCAGGCCTGCCATGACCGACCCAAAGCCCAGGGTGTCATGGACATATCCGGGCAGGATGGCAAGCGGTAGACCAATGGCCAGAAACGTCAAAAAGCTGAAAACGACGATTGAGGCGATACGCAAGGTAATGGCAACGGATTCTGAAGCGTTCATCAGTAGGTAAGGCCTCCCGGCTCAGACGTTAGGATTCCGTTTTAGCAGCGTGATACTCAATGCCAAGCCCATTAACGACGCCAGGGCTGCGCTTAGGAACATAATGGGATAGCCAAAGTTCGCTGCAATGGCCCCAATCAATGGACCCGTGATACCTAATGAGAGATCAATGAAAACTGAGTAGGCGCCCAGCGCCGAGCCTCGGTTCGCGGCTGGCACCAGCCGGACGGCCTCGACACCCAGTGCAGGAAATACCAGGGAAAAGCCAAACCCGGTCAGAGCTGCGCCTGCAAGCGCAAGGAAAGGTGCCGAGGCCTGCCAGAGCATCAGTAATCCGAACGTCTCGACGGTCAGGCAGACAATCGCTACCCGAAATCCGCCTAGTCGATTGATGGCATTGGCAAACAAGAGGCGTGCACAGATGAAGAAAAAGCCGAATACACTCAGGCAAAAGGCCGCGTTGTCCCAATGACGGCTGCTGTAGAAGAGTGTGATGAAGGTTGCGATGGTTCCAAAGCCGATTCCGCCTAGCGCAAGGCCCATGCCATACGGCGCAACCCGCCCCAGCACATTGAGAAAGGGCATGCGTTTACCAGGCACAATTGCAATGGCAGGTTTAGGTCTGGCCAGGTAGAAGCCTAGCAGGGCAAGCAAAAGAATGCTGACACCCATGCTCCATAGGCCCAGACCATTGACCAGCATGACGCCCAAGGGTGCGCCAACGGCCAAGGCCCCATAGCTGGCGATGCCATTCCAGGAAATCACCTTGGCCGTATGCGCCGCCCCGGTACGACCAATCGCCCAACTGATGGCTCCCGTGCCTACAAGACTTTCCGAGCAGCCCAGGATAAGGCGTCCTGCCAGCAAACACCCTAAGCTGATTGAGGGTGCGTTCTGTAAAAGCGTCGATGCCAGCATGAGCGTCCCACTTACGCCACATCCAGCCATGCCATAAATGACAGCTTGCTTGGCGCCTATGGTATCGATGACTTTACCAGCATGGGATCGTGAGAGAAGCGTAGCGAGGTATTGACTGCTAATGACGAGTCCGGCGACGACCGAGTTGAACCCCAACTGGTCGTGCACATATTTGGGCAGGACCGCAAGTGGAATCCCGATGGTCAGATAAGCAAGGAAAGTAAAGAGGACAGTTGAAACGACTACAAGCGTAATTGCAAAAGGTCGCTGTGATTGGGACTCGGTGTTCGACATGGACAACAAAAGCGTTCCTGAATGTTTGAACTGTTTATTGGATCATTAGCTAAGCATCCAATAAAGCGATATTACCGTGTAGACGCTGCTGAGCAGGGTTTCGTTACGTAAGCTACTGCATGAGGTATTTGCCGTATTAAAGCGTTATCAGATGAGAGGCCTAGCAAGCTATACCTCATTTCAGAACACAGATTAAAAAGTTAAAGTAATTTCCAGGATTATTTGATTTATATAGATTAATCAGCTACTTAATGAATAAAGTTAAAGCTGAAAGTAAGTATTTGATTGAGGAAAGGGCCCTTCTGGCTAGACTGTTTTCTGGCAGCGTCTTCCGCTTCGCTAGCCTTGCGCCAGAATATTGTCATCAACGACTTGCATCATGGCGCTTTACCAGCTTCTCTTATCGTATATGCATAAAGTTTGAAAGTGCTCTGGCCCTTTATTGATGCTGTGTCCAGCCTGAAGCAGAACAACAGTTTGCTTAGCTGGCACAGCATTTGAATAGGTATTGGTAGTTGGCTGTATAACGATCAATGGTTCAGGGAAAGTCCGAACACTGTTCGGAATTATCGTGCATGGACGTTAAAGAGACGTAGGTTCAAACACATGCATAAGCATATCGATACTCGCCGCAGCGGCGGTTTTACACTTATCGAAATTCTGATTGTGGTCGCCATAGTCGGCATCCTGGCGGCTATCGCGGTTCCGTCCTACAGCTCGTATGTCACTCGCAGCCAGATCAAGACAGCGCAGGGCGACCTTGTGGCGCTTGGACTTAATATGGAGAACGTGCGGCAGCGTACCCTGAAATATTCCTCTGCGCCGGTTACAACGACCACAGCTGCCACACAGGCGCTGTTCAATGGCAAATGGCAGCCTGCTCAGGGTGCGGATTTCGAATACATGATCACTCAAGTCACCGATACGGCCTATACGCTATCTGCCCGTGGCAAGAGTGCCAAGTTGAGCACCTGTACACTTACATTGACAAGCAAGAACGAACGTACCGCGACCGGGTGCCCAGGAGTGACATCATGGTAAAACAGGCCAAGGGTTTCACCCTGATCGAACTGATGGTCACGTTGGCTGTGATGAGTATTCTTTTGATGGCAGGCGTTCCCTTGACTCAGGGATGGTTGAACAGTGCTCATCAGCGTGATGCTGCCAGTGTTCTTCAACAGGGAATTGCGCGGGCCAAGGCGATGGCATTGAGGAACCCGGCGGGCGTCGTCGGAGCGGATAAACCTGCTGCCTTGCTCTGTTTGAACGATACTTCCTTGGTGCTGGCCCAGCCAGTTGCCGGGCAAAGCGCCTTTAACTGCGGGCAGGTGGGTAATGCCCAGGTTGTATGGAGCAGTGCGCTACCCAAACAAGTTACCATCGAGTCCGACAACAAGTCCTTCCAGTGCGTCGCATTGGATAACCGAGCGCTACCTTTCCAAAGTAGCCCGTCGGGACTTGATTGCGCCACGGTGGATCTGGCAGTGAAGGCGGGTCGAGAAGATGCGCTTCCGATCACCATCATTTAATGGCAGGTCTTGCCAGCGCGGCGATACGCTGATCGAGGCCCTGGTGGGTGTCTTGCTGATGTCAATCATAGGCATCGGCATGATTCATATCGCCACGCGTATTCAGCAGACGCAAACAGACCTGCATATCCAGAACTATATCGTGGTGCAAATGCGCAACCTGCTGCATGTCTATGGAACAACGCTCTGTCCAGGTAATAGCGCCAATAGCAAAGCCATTGTCTATTCACCCATTGATGGTTCCCCATTTCCACTGGATGTGGAATGCACGACGACGTCGGGTGCTATTTCGCTGGGTGGACGCACGGTAGATGCGTCTCCTCAACACGTTATGCTACAGACCCGTGCCATGGATCAGGAGGTATTTGGTCTGCCCATTCAGGTGGGCGATCTGTGACAGACAGTCGTCAGAGGGGATTCAACCTGATCAGCCTCATGATAGGCATGGTCATTTCGCTGATTACCATACTGGCGATGTTGTCGCTATACCGGACCCTGGTAGGTGTAAGTGTAGAGTCGGCAAGCCTGGCTAAGGTGGAGGGGCAGAAAGCCTCGGGACTTTTGACAGCACAGATCGCTTTGCAACAGGCAGGGTTTGGTTTGCCGGTAACTGGTACCAAGCGACCTCAACTAGGTACGGATCTGGTCTTCATCCGTGATGCAGTGCTGTCCAAGGCAGACGAAAACAATGTGCGCAAATTATCGGGTGGAACGGTAATCGATTTTACCAAAGCGGACCCGATTAAAGGGTCGTTGGGAAACGCGATTATCTGGGGCTTCAATGCCAGCACTATTACGGCTGCTCCGATCGCGGATGCCTATCAATGCAGCGGTCTGGTCTCGACTTCCTCAGGGCTTGTACTGCTCAAACCCATGAAGTGCACAAGTGCGAAGATGTGGGCATCGCTGGATTGGATCACGGCTGACCTGATCAACGAGATGGGCAGCGATACACAGGGCGCCTATATGCAGGTGGTCGAAGCGACATGTTGGCCTTTTAGTACAAATGAAGGGGTTCATGCGGTACAGGTGCGTTTTCCCGTATTGGATCTGGAACCGCAGCCTGAGCCGCTGACGATTAGTTTTACCACGTGCCTGTCGAATTTCGCGCCATGATTAGCTTTCCGGCTCGCCAAAAAGGTATCGCCTCACTGATGGTCATTCTGCTGACTGGAATGACGCTGACCATTGCAGCGCTAGGCATGATGTACATGGTGCAAGGCACGCAGGAGCGGCAGCTGGCGGTTCATGCAACAACGCCAGCCCAGTTGAAGGCCTGGACAGGCGTGGAGCTGCTGAGGCAATTTTTGACAAACCGATCTACAAACGATCTGGAGGCGCTTGCAGCGGGTGAAATTGCTGTGGGTGGAACTGAAGGATTACGGGTAGAGCTATTGTCCAAGACTAAGCCCAAAAGCGATCAGTACCGCATAGTAGCTAATGTTACGGGTAGAGCAGCCGACTCAACTGCTATCGTACAAGCGATTTTTGAGGTCAATCCGCTGGACTACACCTCAACGGGTACAGGCCCGACGACTGGAGCTGCTTCAGGTGCAACCGGTCCCTCAAGTCCTGCATCAGTACCGCCTCTCATCCGAATTAGTACAGATCTCAACCTAAATGGGTCTGTCAGCTTCGAAGGGCCGCAACAGGCCAATATAAGTGTCAAAGGAAAGGTCAATCTTTCTGGTAATGTCACGGGTCTGGATGCAATCAGTTCAACGGATGATATTACGGTCGGCAGCTCGGTTTCTGTCAGTTCATTGACGACAAACGGCAACGTGACGCTGGAAGGAAACGCTTCGGCACTAACTGTCTCAGCTATCAAGAACGTAACCCTAACCGGAAATGCTAGCGCGGGAACGGTTACCGCCAATGGCACGCTTAATATGGCTGGGCGTCAGATTTCGACAGCGAACGTAACCGGGAATGTCAATATAAGCAGTGGCGCTATCACGACACTTAATAGTCAAGCAGACGTTTTTTGGACAAGTAAGGATTCAGCTAGAGAAATCAATACCAATGGTAAGGTTACTTATTTCGGTTCCAATAACAGTACGGCTGTAGCGGCTATTGGCGATATACGAATTGATGACGGCGCGGTCCAGACGGTTAAAACCCAGGGTAATACAATAATAAATCGAGGAGAGATAACTAGCCGCCTCGATGGACAAGGCGCTTTGACCGCAAGTACTGGTCTTGTTGCAAGCGGAACAGTTGGCGGTGCGCTCACGGTAGATAAAAATTCCAAGGTAAACGTAGTACGGACTATTAATTATCAGGTCAATGTACCGCGCGTTACTGTTCAAACTGTGAAAGAAACAGTAGTGCAGACGAGTAAGGTAGACGCTTATCAACTTCGTTCCAACGCCAATTATGTATTTCAACTCTCATCCACTGGGCAGCGACAGGTAACTGTCCAAGGTGTCAGTGGTATTGCTAATGGTGTTTATCTCCTGGGAAATTACCCGGATGCTGGCGGAAGAGGTTACCGTGATTTTCTTTGTAACGAAGTTAATGCTCAGGGTATGTGTACCGCTCCGCTTCAGCCTAATAAGACGATATGTCAGGGCGCAACTACATTTAATGGCTGCATAACTTACAGAGATGGATTGTGGTCGCTTTCTGGCTGGAGCCTTGCGCCAGGTGTCCTATGGTTTCAAGGGGATGTTCAAGCTGGGAGCGGTGTTTATTACAACAGCATTATTGCGACGGGCAACATAGCAACTACCGCCAAAAATAAAACTATCGCTGTCAATTATGCTGGCTTTGATCCGATTTGTAGAAATACGCGACGCGCAGAAGACAACGTTCCGGCCAGCCTGGATTTGGCTGGACTCTATCCTTTGAATCTTTGTGATATAGCAAAAGGTCTTTATAAGCCCTCTGCTGTAGGAAACGTGGCGCTGCTAGCGGGGGGTTACCTCAACGGCACTTTCTCTGGGGGGACGGTCACTTTGGGAGCCAGTAACGATGTTTATGGCAGCGTAGTGGCGGGTAATAACGTTGTGACAACCGGGAACACACGGGTCCACGGTACGATTACGTCTGCCGCTCAAGGCGGAGGCATTCAACAACTTGGAGGCTCAACCACGATTGATACCACAGCGTGGCCTTCCACCTTTTCTCCCGAGCAGGCCCCCGGTAATGCGCCGGAAGGCTCTGGTACGACAAACAGTGGCGCTATGTATGATATTGGTCGGGCTCAGCCTACGGTCCAGATTCTTTGGACCCGTTATTTATGATCCCCCCAAGGGCCGGAGTTGTTTTTAGAGGTGCCTGTCTTTAAGTGCTCGGCGTGTCCGCGTGTCTTGAACAACGACAACACAATACCACCAACCAGCAGACCAAAGGTTACACCCAGTGATAGCGGTGCCGGGATTGAGCCAATGAAGGAGTGTGCAAAGATCTTGGCCCCGATGAAAATGAGCACCAACGCCAACGCATATTTTAAATAGGCGAATCGGCTGATCATGGCAGCCAAGGCAAAGTAGAGCGCTCGAAGGCCCAAAATGGCACAAATGTTTGATGTGTAAACGATAAAAGGCTCCTGGGTGATCGAGAAGATGGCCGGAACGCTATCCACCGCAAAAACCAGGTCCGCCATTTCGATGAGTATCAACGCCAAGAGAAGCGGAGTGGCGTAGACCAGGGGCTTGCTGAAGCCTTCCTTTTCCTTGCGTATCAGAAAGCGATCACCATGAAGCTGGTCCGTCACGCGGATATGCTTGCGCAAGAAGCGCAGCATGGGATTTTGGGCCAGGTCGGGCTGGTCGTCGTGGCGGCTGAAGAGCATTTTGATTCCTGAGATCAATAGGAACGCGCCAAATACATAAAGGATCCAATCGAAGCGTTGTACCAGCGCAGCGCCAACGCCAATCATGATGGCACGCATGACAATGGCGCCGAGTACACCCCAGAACAGGACTTCATGCTGGTATTTACGCGGAATTTGAAAAAAGCTGAAGATCAGCGCCATGACAAAGACGTTATCCATCGAAAGCGACTGTTCGACCAGATAGCCTGTGTAATATTCAAGGGCGCGAGTGGCACCAAATTCGTACCAGATCCATCCACCAAAGGCGATCCCGAACGAGATGTAGCCTGCCGACATCACCAGGCTCTCCTTGATGCCTATTTCGTGATGATTGCGCTGCAGGACACCCAGATCGAAGATCAGAAGCAAGAGTACGATGATAAGAAAGCTCAGCCACAGCCAAGCGGCGGCGCCCATGAAGGGCGTAGTCAGGAAATCAAATGCGTCGGGCATGATCGATCCTGTCGATGTCGTTAGGTGACTCCGACATGGCGATCGGGTGATCGTCAGAGGGGCCCGGCGTCACACCTCCATAGAGGTAGGGTTGAATCTAACAAAGCGGTTGGCTTCGTCATGTCAATAGACCCACACTTCTACGCGCCGGTTCTTCATCCGGCCTTCATCACTATTGGCTGCTACAGGCAAGGCATCGCCCAGCCCTACGATGTCATGGAACATCACGCCACCCTTGTTCAGCTCCCGCCGTACGGCCATGGCGCGTAGCTTGGAGAGCAGTTCGGCTCGCTTCAAGTCTTCCTTTGTATCGCTAAAGCCAATCAGTGCTACCTTCTTGTCGAGCTTGTCATTTTCTCTGAGGTAGGTCATCAGACGTTCGATATCGAGGTTGGCCTTGTTGTCCAGCGTGGCGCTACCCTCAGCGAAGCGAAAATTGACCGAAAGGCGCTGCGCATGGTCGGCAAGCTGACGATAAAACGCTGGCGCATCTGCCGGCACGACGGGCTGGACCGCCAGTACTTCTTGAGCCACGAATCCGCTCTTGCTGACCCATCTTTGCCCCTCCGAACTTTGAGCGTAGCGGATGAAGGCATTTACCCACGGATTTTTCTCGTCGGGTTTGTTATAGAGGAACAGACGACGTGAGAGGGGATAGTCTTCCGTAGCAACGGTGGTAACCGTTGGGGGGAGAGCTAGCGCCGATCCGTCAGAGATCGATACGGCTTTTGCCTTGCCTACAGCAGCCAGTCCGACAAAGCCGATTCCATATGGATCCTGGCTGATAGCGTCGGATAGCTCGTCATTGGATTCGAAACGCGTAGCTGTAGGCGAAAGGCTTTTGCCATGAGAGGACATGACCAGTTCCTTGAAGGTATCAAAGGTGCCTGATTGGTCATCTCTCGCATACAAGTGAACAGGACCTAGTGAGCCCCCAATGTCTTTCCAATTCTTCACATCGCCTGAAAAGAGTCGGGCCAACTCATCGGTTGAGAGCGTGGTCAATGGGTTCGCCGCGTTCAGGATGATAGCGATGCCATCAATACCGATGACATGCTCGGATCTGGCATCTCGTGCATTACCCAAGCGCTTGAGTTCGAGTGCCTCGCTGTCCTTGATAGGACGTGAGGCAGCAGCGATATCGGTATCGCCATGAATAAGATCGGCAAAGCCGGTACTCGATCCATGCGCCGCCATATCGATGCGAACCTGATCACCGTTGGCGCGTCTGCCAATAATGATACGTTCGTTTTCATGACTGCCAGTCCGGCTGTTTATGGTCTCGAACCCATGTGTTTTGAGAAAGCCTTCGACCATGAGCGGGGAAAGCTGAGCGCCGATGGTGTTGGAGCCATGGATACTCAATACCGGTTTGCCATCTGTGCGAAGCGGTAATGGCTGCGCCGCGGTCGACCATGATGAGACGGTGCAAACGATGCCGAGAAGCGCGCCGGCAAGAAGACGGCTCCAACGGGTGGAATCCTGACGGGCGGAATTCATATTCCTACAGCTACCCTGGAAATGAGACGCGGGCAGCATAAAAGGGAAAAATGACGAAAACATTACAACGGCAGCTTTTTGCCACTATTGCGTTGTGAGGTGGCCTGCTTGAGCAGACCACTGTATCGCGTCAGGTCAGCTCAACCCAGATAGGGGCATGGTCAGAGGGCTTTTCCATGGCACGGATGTCATAGTCAATACCGGCGTCTTTGAGGCGAGGCTGGGCACCTTGCGAGGCCAGGATCAGATCGATGCGAAGACCCCGCTTGGGCTCCGCTTCAAATCCTTTGCTACGGTAATCAAACCAGCTGAAACGATCCGCAACAATAGGGTTGAGGTGGCGGAAACTATCAACCAGCCCCCAGTTCTTGAGCTTGGCCAGCCACTCGCGCTCCTCGGGTAGAAAGCTGCACTTGCCGGTACGTAACCAGCGCTTGGCATTATCCGTACCAATGCCAATATCGCAGTCTTCAGGTGAGATATTGAAATCGCCCATTAGCAGCAGCGGTGTATTGGTGGAGTAGCGCTGTTCGAGAAGCTGCTGCAGGTCTGCATAGAACTTGGTCTTGGCGGGAAACTTGACAGGATGGTCCCGGCTTTCGCCCTGCGGAAAATAGCCGTTCATAATGACGACCGGCTGGTTGTTATGGTCGGCATAAACGCCATAGATGAAACGTTTCTGGGACTCTTCGCCGTCGTTGGGGAAGCCCTTGTGGATCTCCAGCGGTGCCTGGCGTGAAAGCAGTGCTACGCCATAGTGACCTTTCTGCCCGTGATAGTGAACGTGATAGCCCAACGCCTCGATATCAGCCAGCGGGAACTGGTCATCCGAGACCTTGGTTTCCTGAAGCCCGATAACATCGGGTGCGTGACGTTCGATCAAGGCAGCCAGCTGATGAGGACGTGCTCGCAAACCATTGATATTAAAGCAAACAATCTTCATGGGCGAAGAAGACTCTCGGTAAAATGGCCATCCTAGCGTATAGAACGGCTTCATGACGAGCCTGCTTCGCTGGTATAGCCGATGAACGCCACGACGCTGCGTTTGTCTCACGACCACTCGCCCGGTAGCATCGCGTCATGACTTTTCATCTACGACTCCGACTCAGTATTGCCGGCCTGCTTTTAATGAGCGGCGTCGCCATGGCCCAAGCGGCCGAACTCACCGTGCACGTTACGCCTGATAATCGTGCGCTGCGGGATAACATTGCTGCGTATATTGGCAGCCTTGCCGATCGGGATGCGGTTGCCTTGCAACGGCTGCGGCGTACGGCTGAAGGCCAGGCGGAGCAGGCTGCCCAGGCACTGGGCTACTACCATGCGCAGATTGATAGCCGGGTCGAGCCGGGGCAGACGCCTCGGTTGGTCCTGGATATCCAGACTGGAGAGCCCGTTCGACTGCGCCAGGTAGATATCCGCGTGGAAGGCCCGGCGCGGGAACTCAGGTCATTCAAGGCGCCTGATGGTGCCAATCTGAAGTCTGGCGCTCAGCTCAATCATGGCTTCTATGAAGATGCCAAGACACTGATCCAGAATCAGGCTGCACGTTATGGCTTCTTCAGTGGGCACTTCACCCAGCAGAAATTGATCATCGATCCGCAGGCTGGCTACGCAGACATTGCACTGGTTTACGAAAGCGGGCCTCGCTACCGGTTGGGTAACGTTGAATACGAAGGGGATTTTCCATTCGATCAAGACCTGCTCAATCGCATGGTACCGTTCAAGCCAGACGAGCCCTATGATTCGGAAACCCTTGCTGAGCTTCAGCAGACGCTGCTCCGAAGCGGTTATTTCGACAGCGTGCGCGTCAACGCTATTCCGGCAGATGCCAAAGACCAGACGATTCCGGTCATGGTGAATCTGACTACTCGCAAGCCACGCACGCTGGGGTTGGGGCTTGGCTACTCTACCGACGTCGGCCCGCGTGTTCGCGCAACCTGGGATCGACATTGGCTCAATGCGCAGGGGCATAGCTTGGGCGCGGAGATGGAGCTTTCCGCGCCACGTCAGAACATCGGCGCCTGGTATGACATTCCCGGGCGCGACCCCATCAACGATAAATTCCGTTTGGCGGGGGGATATCAGTATGAAGAAATCGCCGATGACGATTCGCTGAGTCGCCTGCTCACCGTCGGGCCCGAATGGCATCGCAAATTGCCCAGCGGCTGGACACGGGTGCTCTCCCTGAAACTCCAGCGAGAGGAATACCGTCTGGGAGACGATTCGGGTCTATCGACACTGCTCATGCCGGGTGTCGATTATTCCTACCTGCGCAGCGATAACCGGATCGATCCCAGCCATGGTTACCGACTGCAGTTTGGTGTCTCGGCTGCCAAAGAGGGCATCGTGTCCGACGCCAACATGGTGCATGTGACGGCGCTGGCGCGTGGCCTGACTACTTTTGCCGGTGGGCACCGGCTGCTAGGGCGGGTTCAGGTCGGCGGCAACGCCACCAATGGGTACAAGCAGATTCCGCCATCGCTGCGCTTCTTTGCCGGTGGTGATCAGAGCGTCAGGGGCTATGACTACCAGACGCTATCGCCCACGAACTCCGACGGAGATAGAATCGGTGGACGATACATGGTCACCGGCAGCGTTGAGTACCAGTATCCGCTCAAGGATAAATGGCGACTGGCGACCTTTGTCGACCAGGGGGGAGCGTTCAATGCGCTCGATAATCCGGATATCAAGACCAGTATCGGCCTTGGTATCCGTTGGGTTTCGCCAGTGGGGCCCATACGTGTCGATCTGGCTCATGGCCTTGATGAAGAAGGTGGCTTTCGTTTGCATTTCTCGATGGGGCCGGAATTATGATGCGTGCGCTCAAGATTGTTGGCGCCACGCTGCTGACGGTTGTCGTTGTTCTTGTATTGGGCGTGACCATTTTATTGGGAACCGAGTCTGGAAGCCGTTGGGTGTTGGGCCGGATTCCCGGGCTTGCAGTGGAAGGCTATACGGGTCGACTGGGAGGGCACTGGAAGGCCGACACGCTGACCTGGGCTCAGGCCGGTACGCAGGTTAGGCTGGTGTCTCCTGAGTTCGCTTGGTCGCCTGGTTGCCTGTTCAAGCGAACACTGTGCATCGATACGCTCGTAGCCAGCGAGATCAATCTCGATCTGGCGCCCACTGAGGAACAGACGCCCGATGAGGGGCCGGTTACGTTACCCGACCTCAAGCTACCGATAGACGTTCAGCTGGGTGATGTACGCATAGGACGGTTTACGCTCGATGGCAATGAGCAGTTCGCAAACGCCACGCTACGCGCTCATTCTGAAGGTGGCAGCCTGGTCATTGAGCAGCTGGATGCACACCGCGACGACATGATGCTCAGCCTTACCGGGACGTTGCAGCCTTCTGGAAAATGGCCTTTGACGGCGGACGCCAATGCCCGTCTGCCTGCGCCTGACCAGCAGGAGTGGCCACTGACCTTACATGTGGAAGGTGATCTGCAGGGAAGCTTGACTCTTCAGGCCGACAGCAGCGGTTACCTGCCGGGCCGGTTGACAGGCGACGTGCAGCCTTTGGCAGAGGGTGTGCCAGCTTCGCTGCATCTGACGGCCAACGGTTTCAAGCCAACACAGGATCTGCCAAAGACCCTGACGTTCAATGCGCTCGACCTGACTGCAAACGGCACTCTTACAGATGGATATAAGTTGGTAGGCACGTCTGTATTGCCGGGTGAAGGAGGTGAGGTCGCCCTGAAGCTTGATGGCACCGTTACGGCAGAAGGTGCAGACCTTAAAGGACTGACGCTCGATGCGGGGCAGCAGCGTAAAGTCGTCTTGAGCGGCAAAGCAGGCTGGTCGGAAGGACTCAATGCGAATGCCACTATCAACTGGAATGAGTTCCCATGGCGTCGGCTGTACCCGGAGATTGAGGAGCCGCCCGTAGCGCTGCGTCGACTGAAAGGTGAAGTTCAGTACACCGATGAGCGCTATATCGGAAATGTGGACGCTGCACTAACGGGGCCTGCCGGTGATTTCACGCTAGTGACGCCGTTTACAGGTGATCTCACACAGATCAATTTGCCGTCGCTGGATCTGCATGCCGGGCAAGGACGTGCCGAGGGGCAGGTGAATGTCCGGTTTGCTGATGGCATTGGTTGGAAGGCGAACCTGAACCTCAGCCAGTTTAATCCTGCATTCTGGGTCGCCCAGCTGCCTGGCAATCTGGGCGGACCGCTACGCAGTGAAGGAGAAATCAAGGGTGAGCAGCTGCGTGTAACGGCTGATCTGGGACTGCAGGGACAGCTGAGAGGTCAACCTGCTCAGCTGGCAGCACAGGCGCGTGGTCAGGATAAGCAATGGGATCTTGATAACCTGACTGTCCGTCTGGGCAGTAATCGCATTCAGGGAAGCGGTCAGCTGGCCGAGCAATGGAAAGGGCACCTGGATATCGACTTGCCTCGTCTCGGCCAGTTATGGCCTGGTCTGGCTGGCGCCATTAATGGAAAAGTGGATTTGCGCGGAACTCAGCAGGCGCCGCAAGGGGAGCTGGTGTTGAATGGGCGAGAGGTTGCCTATCAAACCAACCGGCTGGCGGCCTTGAGCCTTAAAGGTACGCTTGATGCGCGTCAGCAGGGACGAATCCAGCTATTAACCTCCGGTGTGCGTGCAGGCACTAGCGACATTGGACGTGTGACGCTCGATGGACAGGGTAACCGTCATCAGCAGGCAGTCACGCTTGATGTAAAAGGGCCGCTGGCAAATCTGGCGCTTGCCCTGGAGGGTACGCTCGATGATGCGATGAACTGGCGAGGGCGGCTTACTCGAGGTGCTGTCCAGAGTGGTCCCCAGGACTGGCGCCTGCAAAACCCTGCAAGCCTTGAGCGTCTGGCAAACGGGCAACTGACGCTTGGCCAGCACTGCTGGCTATCAGGTAAAGCCTCGCTTTGTGGAGAGGACCAGCGCCTGATGCCGGAACCACGGCTACGCTACCATCTGCGCAACTTTGACCTTACCGGACTGGCACCTTTCCTGCCCGAGGATTTCGGCTGGCAAGGTGCGCTTAATGCTGATATCCGTCTTGATCTTCCTGAGAGCGGGCCAGACGGCACGGTTACAGTCGACGCAGGCACAGGGACGCTAAGAGCACGTAACGCCGACGGCCAGTGGGCAGACTTTGCCTATGACACGCTCAAGCTCAATAGTACGTTGCGCCCCGATGATGTGCGCGCCTCTCTGGATTTTAGCGGCCCGCAGCTTGGCAACCTCACCCTGAATGCACAGATTGATCCACGCCCTGATGACAAGCCTGTCTCAGGGCGCTTCGATCTGCGCGGGTTGAATGTAGCCATTGCCAAAGGTTTTGTTTCAGGTATTGAGCAACTGGACGGAAGAATCGACGGTAGTGGTCAGGTAAGCGGTACGCTGCTTCAACCTTCGATCAATGGTCGGATCGATTTGAGCAATGGTCAGATCGGGGGCGGTATCGTTCCAACCCGTCTTCAAGATCTTCGGCTGACTGCTCTGATTGCCGGGAACCAAGCGAACGTGAGCGGTGGATGGCGCAGCGGCGAGCGCGGCCAGGGTAATGTGAGTGGAGCGATATCCTGGGCGGATGGATTGGACATGAATGTCGCCGTACGTGGCGATCGTCTTCCTGTTGTGGTTGAGCCCTATGCTAACCTTATCGTGGCGCCTGACCTGAATATTGTCATGCAGAACGGTAGTCTGGCGCTCAAGGGTACGGTTCGCGTGCCGAGCGGTGCCATTACGGTTCGGGAGTTGCCACCGTCTACCGTCAAGGTTTCCAATGATGCGGTAATCGTTGGACAGGAAGCGCCTGTGCCCAAGCAGGAGATCCAGCTGTCCATGGATGTAAATGTACTGGTGGGCCAGGACAAGCTCACGTTTTCAGGGTTCGGTCTGACTGCCAACCTTGAAGGGAACGTGCATATTGGTGACAACCTGGATACGCGCGGTGAAGTTCGTTTAATGGATGGTCGCTACCGTGCTTACGGTCAGCGACTGACGATTCGGCGGGCGCGTATATTCTTTCAGGGTCCGATCGCTCAGCCGTTCTTGGATGTGGAAGCGGTACGTGTCGTGGATGACGTAACCGCAGGGTTACGTTTGTCAGGTCTGGCCGATCAGCCACGCGTCGAGGTGTTTTCTGACCCTACTATGGGCCAGGAGCAAGCCTTGGCCTATATTGTTCTAGGGCGCCCGCTGAGCAACAACGACGAAGGCGAGAACAACATGTTGGGGCAGGCCGCACTTGCGCTGGGCCTTGCCGGGGGATCATCCACGGCGGGTGAGCTGGCGCAGCGTTTGGGTGTACAGAACTTTCAGCTGGATACCGAAGGGACAGGCGACAAGACCAGTGTCGTTGCGTCAGGCAATATTACCGACCGCTTGGCGCTTCGATACGGTGTAGGCGTCTTCGAGCCGGCCAATACGGTCGCCTTGCGTTATCAGCTTACCAAGCAGCTGTATCTTGAAGCAGCCAGTGGTATTGCCAGCTCATTGGATTTCTTCTACAAGCGAGACTTCTAACCCGCCAGGATTGCCCGATCGTATTGGTCGGGCGACAGGGTAACGCTTGGGTAGTGACCCGTTAGTGCACGGTAGGGATGATTTGCAATAAACAGGTCTTCAGGCTTTAAAGCCTGAGGCGAAGCGTGTTTACTTGATGTTCCATTCAATTGTAGGAAACAGGTCATGACAGAAGTCACTCTTCGCGGTAATCCGGTTCAGATTGAAGGTACTCTGCCTCAGGCGGGTCAGTCCGCACCGGCATTCAGCCTGGTCAATGGCGATCTGGCCGATACCACGCTGGAAAGCTTTGCCGGCAAGCGCAAGGTGCTGAACATTTTCCCCAGTGTGGATACCCCGACCTGTGCCATGTCGGTTCGCAAGTTCAATACCGAAGCCGCCAAGCTGGAAAACACCGTGATCCTGTGCGTGTCAGCTGACTTGCCGTTTGCCCAGAAGCGTTTCTGCGGTGCGGAAGGCATCGAAAATGTAATTAACCTATCCACGCTGCGTGGTCGCGAGTTTCTGAAAGACTACGGTGTTGCCATCGCGTCCGGCCCCTTGGCGGGTCTTGCCGCACGTGCGGTAGTAATTCTGGATGAAAACAACAAGGTGCTTTATAGCGAACTGGTACCCGAAATTGGGCAGGAGCCCAACTACGAAGCGGCCATCGCAGCGCTGAAATAAGGTAGAAGAAAAGCACCCGGTCCTCGATCAAGGCCCGGGTGCTGATGCATGAAGTCGATGCGCTTCGAGATGTAACAAGGCAAGGCAGAATCCAACGTTCCGTCATACTCTTATGACATTCTGGCGGCAGTGTATTGCTTGCTGCTCCGCACCATTCAATCCTGTATGTAAACAACACGTAAATCCGCTTGGCCTGATGAAGGCTGCGGCTTACCGTTATCTTTCCGAAACTTATTGCTGTGGCGTTCATGAGCGATTCCCTCAATTCCAAACCTTCTCGCTCCAAATTTCCTTTGTTGATTGCTGTTGTGGTGGTGGCGGTTGGCGCTGTAGCTGCATGGCATTTTCTGGGTAAATCCCCTGAACAGGCGGGGCCTACTGGTCGTAACGCTGCTCAAACTGAGCAGAAAGGGCCGGCTGGAGCCGGACGCCGTGGTTCCATGGCGTCAACAGACATGATCGTGAGCACTGGAAAGGCCGAAAAAACGACGCTTTCGGTTTACCTCAATGCATTGGGCACGGTAACGGCCTACAACACGGTTGAAGTTCATGCCCGTGTCGACGGTCAGTTGGCCAAGGTACTGTTTACTGAAGGGCAGGAGGTGAAGGCCGGGGACGTACTGGCTGTCGTCGATCAGCGGCCTTATCAGGCGGCGCTGGCACAAGCCCAGGGCACCTTGCAGGAGAATCAGGCTCAGCTGAAGAATGCACAGATCGATCTGGAGCGTTATCGCCAGCTCTTCAAGGAAGACTCAGTAGCCAAGCAGACACTGGATACACAGCAGGCGCTGGTTGCTCAGTATCAGGGAACCGTCAAGAACAGCGAAGCGCAGGTAGCCGATGCCAGACTGAACCTGACCTTTACCGAAGTACGGGCTCCCATCAGCGGCCGGTTGGGTCTGCGTCAGGTGGACGTGGGTAATCTGGTGGCTAGCGGTGACACTACGCCGATCGTAACCATTACCCAAACCAAGCCTATTGCCCTGACATTCAGCCTGCCTGAGGATCAGCTCAGCACGGTGCGTCGCCAGATGGCGACCGGAAAGCCGCTGGCCGTAGAGGCATGGGACCGCGGGCGAAACAGGGTTCTGGCAACGGGTACGCTGGTAACGGTGGACAACCAGATCGATACCAGCACGGGCACGGTCAAGTTCAAGGCTCGCTTCGATAATCAGGATGAGTCGCTGTTTCCCAATCAGTTCGTTAATGTCCGCTTGCATGCGCTGGAGCTGAGCGATGTCATTGTCATTCCGATCTCGGCCATTCAACGTAACGACGAAGGGCCTTACGTCTTCGTAGTTGGCGAAGGCAATAAGGTTGCAACGCGCAAAGTCAGCCTGGGCGAGATACAGGGCGAGCAAGTAGAGGTCCGCTCAGGCCTGAATGCCGGTGAAACTGTTGTGACAGAAGGACTCGACCGCCTGCGTGACGGCCAGACAGTCAAGGTTACTCAGCCTATTACGGAAACTGCGCCCAAGTCAGATCCGGACGCCAATGAGGCCACGTTAGGCGGCGGAGCCGGTGAATGAACCCGTCTCGTCTTTTTATCCTTCGGCCGGTAGCGACCACCTTATTGATGGTCGCTGTTCTGCTGGCCGGTATTATTGCTTACCGGTTGTTGCCTGTAGCCTCGCTGCCAGAAGTTGATTATCCCACCATTCAGGTCAAGACCCTTTATCCGGGAGCCAGCCCTGAAATCATGAACTCAGGCGTGACCGCGCCGTTGGAGTCAGAGTTAGGGGAGATTCCTGGGTTGGAGGAGATGTCTTCCACCAGCTCTGGAGGCGCCTCTGTCATAACGCTGCGGTTCAGTCTGGACAGTAATCTGGATGTGGCGGAGCAGGAAGTACAGGCGGCGATCAACTCCGCCAATAACCTGCTGCCCAACGACCTGCCGCAGCCGCCGATCTTTAGCAAAGTCAATCCGGCCGACACCCCGATTCTGACGTTGGCAGTCACCAGCAGCAGCCTGCCCTTGCCCAAGATTCAGGACTTGGTGGAAACCCGCCTGGCGCAGAAGATCGCTCAGGTCAGTGGCGTTGGTATGGTTAGCCTATCCGGCGGGCAGCGTCCTGCTGTTCGGATTCAGGCCAATCCTACTGCATTGGCGGCCTATGGTTTGAGTCTGGAAAACCTGCGGACCGCCATCGCTAACAACAACCAGAACGGGCCGAAGGGAAGCTTTGACGGACCGACACGCTCCTCGACACTGGACGCGAATGATCAGCTGCAATCAGCCGAGGAGTACAAAAACCTCGTCATTGCCTATCAGAACGGTGCGCCTGTACGGCTGAAAGACGTTGCGTTGGCAATCGATGGGGCTGAGAACAACAAGCTGGCTGCCTGGGCCAACGACACTCCTGCAGTCATTCTGAACGTTCAGCGGCAGCCCGGCGCCAATGTCATTCAGGTTGTGGATCAGATCAAGCGGCTACTGCCAACCCTGCAGGAGACCTTGCCGGAAAACCTGGATGTGATGGTGCTGACGGATCGCACAACCACTATCCGGGCATCGGTCCGTGATGTTCAGTTCGAACTGGTGCTGGCCATAGGACTGGTGGTCATGGTGACTTTCCTGTTTCTGCGCAACGTCTCGGCGACGCTGATTCCCAGCGTCGCTGTGCCGTTGTCGTTGGTTGGTACGTTTGGAGTCATGTACCTGGCTGGCTTTTCCATCAACAACCTGTCGTTGATGGCGCTGACGATCGCTACCGGCTTCGTCATTGACGATGCCATTGTCATGGTCGAAAACATTGCCCGCTATCTGGAGGAGGGAGAATCGCCACTTGAGGCTGCACTCAAAGGCTCAAAGCAGGTAGGTTTCACGATCATCTCGCTGACCTTCTCGCTGATCGCCGTACTGATCCCGCTTCTGTTCATGAGTGACATTGCCGGGCGGCTGTTCCGTGAGTTTGCCATTACGCTGGCTGTCTCCATTCTGATTTCCTGCGTGGTTTCGCTGACCCTTACGCCGATGCTCAGCGCGAAACTGTTGCGCCATGTGCCGGAAGACAAGCAGAGCGCATTCTCGCGCAAGGCCGGAGCCGTTATCGACGGGATGATCCATCGATACGCTACAGGTTTGCGCTGGGTTCTTCGGCATCAACCGCTAACACTGATGGTTGCCATCGGTACGCTGGTGCTGACCGCGGTGCTTTATCTCTTCATGCCGAAGGGGTTTTTCCCGCTTCAGGACACAGGCCTGATTCAGGGAATTTCCGAAGGCCCGCAAAGCATGTCCTTTGAAGGGATGGCCAAGCGGCAACAGGCGCTGGCTTCGATCATCATGCAGGACCCTGCGGTCGACAGTCTGTCATCATTTATCGGAGTTGATGGTGATAATCCGACCCTCAATACCGGGCGCATGTTGATCAACTTAAAGCCTCATGATTCCCGAGATGTATCTGCCTCGGAGATCATTACACGCCTTCAGGACCAGATGGCCGATCTGCCTGACATGAAGCTTTATCTGCAGCCGGTACAGGATCTAACGGTGGAAGATCAGGTTAGTCGTACGCAATACCAGTTCCGTCTGGTCGACTCGAGCCTGGAAACGCTCAAGACTTGGGTTCCAAAGCTGGTCGAGCATTTGCAGACGCTACCGCAGCTGACGGAAGTCGCCAGTGACTTGCAACCGCGCGGCCTGCAGGCCTATATCAGCGTTGATCGGGATAACGCGTCTCGGCTGGGCGTCAGCCTGAGCGATGTTGACAGCGCATTGTACAATGCGTTTGGTCAGCGCCTGGTTTCAACCATCTTTACTCAGTCCAACCAGTACCGGGTCGTACTGGAAGTGGGGCCGCAGTTCCAGCTGGGACCGCAAGCGCTGACGCAGATCTACGTGCCAAGCTCCACGACGACCACTACCAACGGCACGACCACTACAACCAGTGGGCAGGTGCCGCTATCGGCCATCGCCCATGTAGAGGAACGCAATACCCTTCTAGCGATCAACCATGCCGGGCAGCTACCCGCCGCGACAGTTTCCTTCAACTTGGCCAAAGGTGTATCGCTGGGTGAGGCTGTGGAAGCGATCCGTCAGGCGGAGCAGGATCTCAAGATGCCGGCAACTGTTGATACCCATTTCCAGGGTGCAGCGCTGGCGTTCGAGTCTTCCCTGTCGAGTACGCTACTGCTGATTCTGGCCGCAGTGGTCACCATGTACATTGTGCTGGGAATTCTTTATGAGAGCTTTATCCATCCCGTCACGATTCTATCGACGCTGCCTTCGGCCGGGGTAGGAGCGTTGCTAGCGCTCTGGATTGCCGGGCAGGACATCGGCATGGTGGCCATCATCGGCATCATTCTCCTGATCGGTATCGTCAAGAAAAACGCCATCATGATGATCGACTTTGCCCTTGAAGCCGAGCGGGAAGAGGGTAAAACACCGGAGGAGGCTATCTACCAGGCCTGTCTGCTGCGCTTCCGGCCGATCCTGATGACTACCATGGCTGCCTTGCTGGGCGCCTTGCCATTGATGTTGGCCAGTGGTGCAGGCGCCGAGCTGCGCCAGCCGCTGGGTATTGCGATGGTAGGCGGTCTTCTGGTTAGCCAGCTGCTGACCTTGTTTACCACTCCGGTCATTTACCTGGCGTTTGGCCGGTTAGCCACACGATTCAACCGCTGGCGCTATCGGCATAACCTGGATTTCTCCGGGGAAATCCGATGAATTTTTCGGCACTGTTCATTCGGCGACCGGTTGCGACTTTGTTGTTGACGCTGGCTATCGTGCTATCCGGTTGGCTGTCTTTCGGTTTGCTGCCAGTTGCGCCGCTGCCTCAGGTCGATTTCCCTACTATCGTTGTCAGCGGCACTCTGGCAGGAGCCAGTCCCGAGACCATGGCCTCTTCAGTGGCTACACCTCTGGAACGCTCATTGGGACGTATTTCGGGCATTACTGAAATGACGTCCACCAGCTCTCAGGGCAGTACCACCATCATCATCCAGTTCGATCTGGATAAGAACATCGACGGTGCCGCGCGTGAGGTTCAGGCTGCCATCAATGCGGCGGTGCCTTCGTTGCCCACGGGAATGCCCAGCAATCCGACCTACCGCAAGATCAATCCGGCCGATATGCCCATCATGGTATTGGCGCTCACGTCGGATAAGCTGGACAAGGGCAAGCTTTATGATCTGGCATCCAATACGGTCGCCCTTAAATTGGCCTCGGCCAAAGGGGTCGGTCAGGTCAGCGTAGGCGGCAGTTCGTCGCCTGCCGTGCGGATTGATCTGAACCCGGATGCGCTCAACCATTACGGCCTGTCTCTAGACGATGTTCGTACCGCAATCAATGCGGCCAATTCCAATTCGCCCAAAGGCGCATTTGAGTACGGCGATCTGCATTGGCAAATTGACGCCAATTCCCGGTTGAACAAGGCGAGTGACTATCAACCGCTCATCATTCGTACCCGTAATGGGCAAGTGGCGCGACTGGACGATGTAGCCACTATTACCGATTCAGTCGAAGACACCCGCAACCTTGGTTTCTCCAATAATTCTCCGGCGGTGCTCATTCTGATTTCACGGCAGGCCGGCGCCAATATCATCGAAACCATCGACGGTATCCGGGAGCAGTTGCCAGCGCTACAGGAGACATTGGGTAAGGACGTCACGCTGAGCATCATGGATGACCGTAGCCCCGGCATTCGCGATTCGCTGCATGAGGCCGAGTTTACGCTGATCATTTCCATCGCCCTGGTCATTCTGGTGGTGTACCTGTTCCTGCGGGACATACGTGCGACGTTAATCCCCAGCATTGCCGTACCAATTTCTCTGGTGGGCACCTTTGCGGTGATGTATCTGTGCGGGTTTTCGCTCAATAACCTGTCACTCATGGCGTTGATCGTCTGTACTGGGTTTGTGGTCGACGATGCCATTGTGGTGGTGGAGTATATTGCCCGCCGGATCGAAGAGGGCGAGAAACCCTATCAGGCCGCATTATTGGGTGCGCGCGAGGTAGGATTCACGGTTCTTTCCATGAGCCTGTCGCTAGTGGCAGTCTTTCTGCCGATTCTGTTGCTGACGGGCATTATCGGTCGCCTGTTCCGCGAGTTTGCAGTGACGCTATCGGTTGCCGTTCTGGTGTCGATGGTCGTATCGCTGACGCTTACGCCGATGCTGTGCGCCAGGCTTCTCAGGGCGCACAGGCCCCGCAAGGAAACGCCTGTAGAGCAAAAGACAAGTCGTTTGGTTGCGGCAATGTCCCGGTATTATCGGGCAAGCCTTGCCTGGGCGCTGGATCACTCGTTTCTCATGCTGTTGATTCTGATCGCCACGATTGCGCTCAACTTCTACCTGTATGCCGTAGTACCCAAGGGTTTTCTGCCAGATCAGGATACCGGCCGCCTGCGTGGCTATGCTGTGGCAGATCAGGGAATCTCCTTCAGTGGGATGCAGAGCAAGATGGAGGCTTATCGGAAAGTGCTCATGGCCGATCCGGCGGTCGACAATGTGCTGGGCTTTACCGGAGGTCGAGGGCCCGGCGGCTCATCTACCAATAGCGGGTCGTTTTTCATTACGCTCAAGGATATCTCCCAGCGCGATCCAGTCGAGACCGTCGCCATGCGGCTGCGCAAAGCCGCGGCAGCTCAGGTGCCTGGTGCCAACCTCTTCCTGGTGGCGTCACAAGACTTTCGCGCCGGAGGGCGGGAAGGAAATGGTGCCTATCAGTTCACGGTCAAAAGTGACGACCTGGAGCTTTTGCGTACCTGGAATCCACGGATCGAGGCTGCTCTTCGAAAGGTCTCGCAGATCATTTCCGTGAACAGTGATTCGCAGGACAAAGGGGTTGAGTTGTCGCTGGACATCGATCGCGACACGGCCAGCCGTTACGGCGTCAACATAGAGATGATCAATGCCGTCTTGAATAACTCGTTCTCGCAGCGGCAAATCTCGACCATGTACGAGGACCGCAACCAATACCACGTTGTGCTGGGTGTGGGTGATCAGTACAGGCAGAGTGTGGACGTCTTGAGCCAGGTGTATGTAGTCACCAGCGAGGGTAATCGTGTCCCGCTTTCCAGCTTCACTCGTTATCGGTTCAGTAACGCTCCGCTGCGGGTTGCCCATGACGGTCAGTTTGCCGCGTCGACGTTTTCCTTCGATCTCGCGCCTGATGTAAGTATCAGTCAGGCCAGGGATGCGATCCATGACGCGATCAAGCCGTTGAAGCTGCCGATTGGATTACAGACGGCGTTTGCGGGAAATGCCAGCATGGCGCAGCAGTCCCAGAGCGCTATGCCCCTGATTATTGTGGCTGCCCTGGTTGCGGTGTATATCGTGCTGGGTATGTTGTATGAAAGCTATATTCATCCACTGACGATTCTGTCGACGCTGCCTTCGGCGGGCGTTGGAGCTTTGCTGGCGCTGCAGCTCTTCAATACGCCGTTCACCTTGATCGCACTTATTGGCGTAATCCTCCTCATCGGGATCGTCAAGAAGAATGCCATCATGATTGTGGACTCTGCGCTGGATGCCGAGCGGCGTCTGGGGCTGGCGCCTCGCGAGGCGATTTTGGATGGCTGCGTCAGACGTTTCCGACCAATCATGATGACCACGCTGGCTGCAGTGCTTGGCGCCTTGCCCTTGCTTCTGGGCATGGGCGGTGATGCGCCGCTGCGTCGGCCGCTGGGGATCACCATCATTGGTGGCTTGATTGGCAGTCAGTTGCTGACGTTATATACCACTCCCGTTATCTACCTGTATCTGGACCGTCTGCGACACTGGTTTAACCGCCGTTGGGCGGGACGCCGAGCAGGCTCGCGCACGCATGCGCCCATGGAGAAATCATCATGATGTCGTTTTCAGCTCGTCCCCATTACTTGGGACTTGCCCTTGCCTTAGCCGTGGGTGGCTGCACAGTGGGACCAGATTACCAGCGACCCCAGGTCACTACGCCCATCGCATTCAAGCATGCTGAAGGTTGGCAGATGGCCAAGCCCAGCGATGCCACCAAGCGGGGGCAATGGTGGGAGGTGTATGGAGACAGCACCCTTGATGGTCTGATGCAACGCCTGGAGAACTCTAACCAGACACTGGCCCAGTATGAAGCCCAGTATCGCCAGGCACGCGCTCTGGTACGCGAAGCACGCGCCTCCTTCCTTCCCGCGGTAACCGGAAGCGCTGGCGCAACACGCTCGGGGCAGGGCGGTGGAAGCAGTTCGAGTTATCAGTATCAGACGTCAACAGGAACGACCGTCACATTGCCACAAGGCACCAGCAGCGCCACTACTTCCAACAGCTACACCACCAGTCTTGGTGTCAGCTGGGAGCTTGACCTGTGGGGAAGCATTCGCCGCAGCGTGGAATCCCAAACAGGATCGGCGCAAGCCAGCGTGGCCGAGTTGGCCTCTACCAAGTTGAGTCTGCAATCGGAGCTGGCCCAGAACTATCTGCAATTGAGGGTTCTGGATGCCCAGCAACGGCTCCTGGATGCTACGGTGCAGGCCTATGAGCGGTCACTACGGGTCACCGAAAACCAGTATCGCGCCGGTATGACTACGCGTTCAGACGTTGCCCAGGCTACGACCCAGCTCAAAAGTACCCAGGCGGATGCCATTGACCTCAAGTACCAGCGTGCGCAGCTGGAAAATGCGATTGCTGTGTTGATTGGTGTTCCGCCATCCGAGTTCAGTCTAGCGGCAGTGGAGACAGTACCGACCGTGCCCGGCATCCCTGCCAGCGTGCCGTCCGAGCTGTTGCAGCGTCGTCCGGATATTGCTCAGGCTGAGCGGCAGGTAATGTCTGCCAATGCCCAGATCGGTGTTGCCAAGGCGGCATATTACCCGACGCTTTCCCTGACAGCCTCGGGCGGTTATCGAAACAGCCAGTGGGGTAATCTGGTCAGCACCCCTAACCGTTATTGGTCCATCGGGCCAGCATTCGATCTGACATTGTTTGACTTCGGTGCACGCCGTGCACAGGTCGAGCAGGCCGAAGCATCTTATGATCAGACTGTTGCTCAATATCGTCAGGCGGTACTCAACGGTTTCAAGGAGGTCGAAGATTACCTGGTTGAGCTGGACGTTCTTAATCAGGAGTCCGGTGTAAGGCAGGAGGCACTGGATTCGGCGCGGGAGTCGCTGCGTCTGGCAGAGAATCAGTACCGTGCAGGTCTGATCGATTATCTTGACGTAGTAACGCTGCAAACCACAGCATTAAACAACGAACGCACCAACCTGACGTTGTTGGGTAGTCGTCTGGTTACCAGCGTTCAGTTGATTGCTGCAATGGGTGGTGGCTGGGATGCCGTTGAGCTTCAGCAGGATCCGCTCGCCAGGAGTGAGCCGTAACAAGAAAAAGCCCGCGGCCCAAGGAGCAGGGAAAGCCGCGGGCCAGGGCGACATCGTCGCCCCTAACCGAAGGATCAGACGTTGGGGATCTCCCAACCGCCGCCTAGTGATTTATAGATCGCCACAATGCCTTGGTAGAGCTCAACTTCCGCTTGGGCTTGGGCATCTTCCGCCGCCAGTCGCTCGCGCTCTGCATCCAGCAATACCAGGAAGTCCGACCCGCCTTCACGGTAGCGGATCGCTGCCTGCTCGGCTGCTGCGCGGCTGGCTTCGGACTGGCGAATCAGTGCAACCAGGCGCTCCTGACGTTTACCATAGTCGCTAAAGGCATTGGCACTTTCTTCAAGGGCAAGCAGCACTTGCTGCTCATAGTTGGCCAAGGCGCCTTCGGCATCTGCCTTGGCCCCACGCAGGCGTGCGCGAACGCTACCTAAGTCAAAGGCTGGCCAGCTCAGGGTAGGACCCAGGCCCCATGCGCGGACGGCCGAAGAGCCGATCTCGGAACCCCGCCCCGCGGTGAACCCTAGAAAGCCGCTCAGGCTAACTCGCGGGAAAAGATCTGCAGTAGCTACACCGACATTCGCGGTTGCGGCTGCCAGCTGACGTTCGGCTGCCTGGATATCCGGGCGGCGGCGCAACAGCTCGGCCGGGTCACCAATGGGAAGCGCCTTGGCAATTGCAGGCAATGGCTTGGGTGAAAGGTCAATGCTCATCGCATCAGGCCGTTCGCCTATCAGAGTCGCTATCCGATTCTTTGCCCGCGCCGCTTCTGCCTGGAGTTGCGGCAGAGTCGCCTCGGTGGCCGCAAGGCGTGCATCAGCCCGCAAGACATCCAGCTGGCTGCCTACGCCTGCTTCATCCAGGGTTTGGGTCAATTGCCGGGAGGCCCGCTGATTCTTCAGGTTTTCCTGCGCAATATGCTCGCGCAGCTGGGCACCGCGGAGCGTGCCATAGGCGTCTACCAGTTCTGCAATCAGGCTGACCTGCAGTTGATTGAGTTCTGCCTGCGCGGCGTCTGCCTGAGCATCGCTGGCTTCCAGTTGATGCTGGATCCGGCCGAAGAGATCAATCTCCCAGGCCATGTCTAATCCAAGATCATAACGCTCATTGTTTGTACGCTTATCGGTGAAGCCCGGCTGCTGCGCCTTGCCGATCTCGCTGCTGGCGCGACTGGTCACAACAGGAAAGCGGTCATTGGCCGTGTCATCACGCAGGGCACGAGCCGAGCGCAGCCGGGCGTAGGCCACACGAAGCTCCCGGTTGCCGGAAATCGAGCGCGCCACCAGCTGATTAAGGGTGGGGTCCTCGAATTGTTGCCACCACTGCGCCTCGAAACGGGAGTGATCATATTGATTGCCCGCCGCGGTCTGCAGATGAGCCGGTTCGGTTTGCGGTGCCTGATAGGTCGGACCGACCGCACAGGCACTCAAGGCAAGGGCCAATAGACTGGGAACGAAGATTCTCATGACAGCACCTCCTGTGCGGCGACACGACGCTCAGCGCGACGCTCGACGAACGCGCGGATCAGTACATAGAACAAGGGGGTCAGCAACAGGCCGAAGAAGGTCACGCCCAGCATGCCGGAGAACACCGCAACGCCCATGGCATGACGCATCTCGGCACCTGCACCGGTAGATGTCACCAGCGGCACCACGCCCATGATGAAGGCAAAGCTGGTCATCAGGATCGGACGTAGACGCAACCGGCATGCTTCCAGTACGGCGGCCACACGGTCCATGCCTTCTTCCTGTTTATCCTTGGCGAATTCCACGATCAGAATTGCGTTTTTGCAGGCCAGGCCAACCAAGACGATCAGGCCGATCTGAGTAAAGATGTTGTTATCACTCCCGGACAGAATGACCCCTGTGATAGCGCACAGAAGCGTCATTGGTACGATGAGAATAACGGCAAGCGGCAGGCTCCAGCTTTCGTACTGGGCAGCAAGCACCAGGAAGGCCAGCAGCACGCACAGCGGGAAGACTAGGAAGGCCGTGTTGCCCGACAGGATTTGCTGGTAGGTCAGCTCGGTCCACTCGTAGGTCATGCCATTGGGCAACTCTTCCTTCATGAGTTTTTCCAGCGCGGCCTGTGCCTGGCCCGAGCTGTAACCGGGTGCCGGGGCGCCGTTGATTTCGGCTGTGATAAACCCGTTGTAGTGCATCACGCGGTCGGGACCTGCGCTATCGCTTACCTTCACGAAGGTAGACAGCGGCACCATCTCGCCCAGGTTGTTACGTACCTTCAGCTGGCCGATCTGGTCGGCTTCAAGGCGGAACTGCTGATCGGCTTGTACGTTGACCTGGAAGGTACGGCCAAAGCGGTTGAAGTCGTTGGCATACAGCGAGCCCAGGTAGACCTGTAGCGTATCGAAGATATCGCTGATCGCAACGCCATGAGTTTTGGCTTTCTCACGATCAATATCGGCATCGATTTGCGGAACGTTTACCTGGTAACTGGAGAACAGGCCTGCCAGTTCCGGCACGCTCTGGCTTTTCGCAATGATGTTCTGCGTTTGGGCGAACAGCTCGTTGTAGCCCAGGTTGCCTCGATCCTCGATTTGCACACGGAAACCGCCGATGCTACCCAGGCCCTGAACCGGCGGAGGCGGGAAGATCGCGATGATCGAATCCTGAATAGAACTGAACTTGCCGTTGAGTGCACCTGCAATCGCGTTGGCTGACAGACTCGGGTCCTTACGTTCTTCGAAGGGCTTGAGTGTCACGAAAACAATGCCGCTGTTGGGGCTGTTGGTAAACCCATTAATGGAGAGTCCCGGGAACGCCACGGTGCTTTCCACGCCTGGATACTTGAGCGCGATATCGGACATCCGCTTGATGACGTCTTCGGTACGATCCAGCGTAGAAGCGTCAGGCAGCTGCGCAAAGGCGACCAGATACTGCTTGTCCTGCTGCGGCACGAAACCTGTAGGCGTGTTCGTCAGCCCAAACACCGTCAGCGCCATCAGACCGGCATAGACCACTAGCGCAATCGAGCCGCGGCGAAGCACACGTGCAACCACGCCTACATAGCCATGACTGGCGCGTTCGAACATACGGTTGAATGGCGCGAACAGCCAGCTGCCCAACAGGCGATCCAGCAAGCGCGAAAAACGGTCCTTGGGAGCATCGTGTCCCTTGAGCAGGACGGCTGCCAGTGCAGGGGAGAGCGTAAGCGAGTTGAAGGCTGAGATGACCGTTGAAATAGCAATGGTCAGGGCGAACTGTCGATAGAACTGTCCCGTCAATCCGGAAATAAAGGCGGTGGGTACAAACACAGCGCACAGCACTAGCGCGGTAGCGATGATAGGACCAGTTACTTCCCGCATCGCTCGCTGGGTTGCGGCAACCGGAGAGAGGCCCAGCCCAATGTTCCGTTCGACGTTTTCCACGACCACGATGGCATCGTCCACCACAATCCCAATAGCTAATACCAGCCCGAAAAGGGATAGTGCGTTCAGTGAAAACCCGAACAAGTGCATCAAGGCGAACGTGCCGATCAACGAAACCGGAACGGCTGCCAGCGGGATGATGGAGGCTCGCCAGGTTTGCAGGAACAGCACCACAACCAGCACAACCAGCACGATGGCTTCAAAAAGGGTATGCACAACCGCTTCGATGGAGCCACGGACGAAGATCGTAGGGTCATAAACGATGGAGTAGTCCATACCCTGAGGGAAGCTCTTCTTCAGGTCAGCCATTCTTGCCCGTACCTGATTGGACAGGTCGATTGCGTTGGAGCCTGGACGCTGGAAGATCGGTATGGCGACGGCTGGTTTGTTGTTCAACAGTGAACGCAAGGCGTACTGGTTCGAGCCCAATTCAACGCGCGCAATGTCCCTCACGCGGGTGATTTCACCATTTGCGCCGGCTCGAACAATGATGTTTTCGAACTCTTCCTCATTGACCAGGCGGCCTTGGGTGTTGATGGCCAGTTGGAAGCTGTTCGCGTTGGGCGCGGGCGGGGCGCCCAGAGAACCTGCCGCAACCTGGCGGTTCTGCTCACGAATGGCGTTGACGACATCTGTTGCCGTCAGGCCACGGGAGGCCACCTTGTTCGGGTCAAGCCACACACGCAGGGAATACTCGCCCATGCCGAACAGCTGGACATCACCCACACCGTCCAGGCGGGACAGCTCGTCCTTGATGTTGATCAGCGCATAGTTGGACAGGTACAGCATGTCGTAGCGCTCATCGGGCGAGGTAAGGTGCACCACCATGGCCAGATCCGGTGAGGCCTTGTCAGCGGTTACACCCAGACGCTGCACTTCTTCAGGCAGCTTGGGCAGGGTACGGGTGACACGGTTCTGCACCTGTACCTGCGCCGTATCCAGATCTGTGCCCAAGGCAAACGTAATGGTCAGGGTCATCTTGCCGTCGGCAGTGGCCTGGGACGACATATAGAGCATGTGCTCGACGCCGTTCATGGCTTGCTCCAGCGGGGCTGCCACGGTCTCGCCGATAACCTTGGGGTTGGCACCCGGGAAGGTGGCGCGAACCACTACTGTGGGCGGCACGACTTCCGGATATTCACTGATAGGAAGTTGAAAGAGCGAGACGGCTCCGCCGATCAGGATAATCAGCGAGAGAACGGCCGCGAAAATGGGACGCTTGATGAAGAACTGTGAGAAGTTCATCGGACCATTCCTTTGTAAACGCGAGCAACAGGGCACCGTCGCTCTTCTGGTAGAAGAGCGAGGCGCATGGGCTTGGCGGCAGGGTTAGACGGTGTTAACGACGCGTATCGTTGGCAGTAAGCTGAATCGGCTTGTCCGGCAGAGGCAGGCTTTTCGCTACCAGCTCGCGCTGATGCTTGAGTGCAGCCAGGGTGGCCTCGTCAGCCATGGGTACGATCTGAGCGTCTGCCTGGGAGCCCGGACGGATGCGTTGCAGGCCATTGATGATGACCTTGTCATTGCTGGCCAGACCTGTACGGACGATCCGCAGCCCTTCGATTTTCGGACCCAGTTCAACCGAGCGGTAATCCACGGTGCCGTCGTCTTTGACTACCAGCACGTATTTTTTGCCCAGATCAGTACCTACAGCCTCATCCTTGATGAGCATCGCGTTATAGGTACCGCTGCCAACCAGCTTCAGCCTTGCATAGAGCCCGGGAGTAAACTGGCCATCGGTGTTTTCGAATACGGCCCGTCCACGAATGGTGCCTGTACGGGGATCAACCTGGTTATCAAGAAAGTTCATCTTGCCTAGGTGAGGGTGGCCGGTTTCGCTGGAAAGCCCCATAAAGACCGGACTGGTTTCGCCCCGCACACCTTGGCGTTTCAAGTCGGAATACTTGAGGAAAACACGTTCATCAGCATCGAAATAGGCATACACCTTGTCGGTGGATACCAGCGTGGTGAGCTGGTTTTCCCCAGCATTTACCAGGTTACCCGCGGTGACCTCGGCCCGGCCAACGCGACCTGTAATGGGGGCGGTAACTTGAGTAAAGCTCAGGTTCAGACGAGCTGCGTCCAGTTCGGCTTGCGTAGCGGCAAGCGTCGCTTTGGCTTCCAGTGCTTCGCTGGTGCGGGCATCCGCTACTTCGGCAGAGATCGCATTGCTTGAGCGCAAGCGCTCGCCACGTTGCGCTTCATTCTGAGCCCGATCCAGATGAGCCTTGGCCTGTTGCAGCTGCGCTTCCAGACGCTTCACTTCGGCCTGGAAGGGGCGGGGGTCGATCTGGAAAAGCAGGTCGCCTTTCTTGACCAGGGTGCCTTCCTGAAAGACAACCCGATCGATATAGCCCGAAACGCGCGGACGAATGATGACAGACTCGGGCGCTTCGAGGCGGCCGGTAACCTCATCCCATTCCGTGATCGGTTGTTGGATGACCTGAGCGGCGCTGACCTTGGGCTTGGCTGGTGCTGTGGCCGACGCATCAGGCTTGTTGTCGCAGGCACTGAGCAATAGAACGCTGGCTAATGCCAGAGAAGATCGCCAGAGAGTGGAGGACTGTTCCATGTTCGTTTCCGCCGGACAAAGTGAGGAAAATTTAAGTACGGCGGAGTCTGGCTCAAGGGTCTGGCACGATCGAATCGAACACTCTGAATTTAACTATCGATCAAAATGATAAAAGCCTTCAAATATATCGATAGCAGACTATCTTTAGCTATGTAATACCAGCCCATTATTATAAACTGTCTGGATCTCCCACAAACATTTGTATACGAGAGCGTAACCAGCGTTCGGCAGGGTCGTTATCGTGCACACCGCTCCAGGCCATGGAGAGTTCAAAGGATTGCACCTCCAGAGGTGGATCTTCGATGCGCAAGCCGCCGTTGGAAGCCAGTACCTGGGCGGTGTAGTCCGGGACGGTGGCGAGCAGATCCGTATTGGTCAGTAGTGTTCCCAGGCCGTTGAACTGGGGGACTGCCAGCACGACGCGCCTCTGCTTGCCCAGCGTCGACAGCGCATCATCGATAAACCCACTCAGGTCGCCGGCAGGCGATACCAGCGCATGAGGGCGAGCACAAAAGTCGTCCAAGGTCAGCGTGCCGGGAATGGAATCGGCCCGAAGCACTTTTGAGCGCGAGCGCCGCAAGGTCTTGCGTTTGGCATTGGCGGGCAGTTCCGAGGTGTAGGCAACGCCTACTGTGATCTCGCCGGAGGCCAGTTGGCTGGAAATGTTCAGGTAGTTGGTTCGGCGTATGACCAAGGCTACTCCGGGTGCCTCTGCGCGAAGGCGCCTGAGCAGGGGCGGCAGCAGGGCGAACTCGACGTCGTCCGACAGTCCTATTCTGAATACGCGATCGGCGCTTGCCGGTTCGAAATTCTGTGCGCGGCTCATGGCCGAGGAGATTGAGTCCAGGGCCGGTGAAAGCAGGCCGAAGATCTCCATGGCACGGGGCGTAGGTTCCATCGTGCGGCCGGTGCGGACCAGCAATGGATCGTCAAACAGGCTGCGCAGACGGGCAAGGGCGGCGCTGATGGCAGGCTGGCCCAGGAAGAGCTTTTCAGCAGCGCGGGTTACGCTCCGCTCCCGCATCAATGTCTCGAACACAATCAACAGGTTGAGGTCTACTCGGCGAAGATCGTTGCGATTCATGGTATGCCCTTAACCGTGGCCATGCATTTGTTCGAGCGCATGAGACTGTAGTGAGTCGAGGGCGGCGTCAAGCCTTGCATCACTGGCATTCATGACAACTATCGATACGGGCGGGTAGCGTTGAGGCGCCAGCTTGGATACAGTCCGTAGCCATACGGAATCCACCAAAGAGGTTTGCGATGTCCCGTGTGATTCGCTTTCACCAGTTCGGCAGTGCTGATGTCCTGTGCTGCGAAAACCAACCCACTCCTGAGCCTGGTGCAGGGGAAGTACTGGTGCGTGTACAGGCGCTGGGCGTATGTTGGGGCGACGTGCTCTGGCGGCAGAACCTAGCCGATGAGCCTGCCACATTGCCGGCTGGGTTTGGTTCTGAGCTGGCGGGTGAGGTTGTGTCCGTGGGCGAGGGCGTCCGCCATTTCCAACCAGGCATGCGAGTGGCCAGCTTTCCTGCCCACTCGATCAACCAGTATCCGGCCAGTGGTGACATGGTGCTGATGCCCCAGCAGGCATTGACCGAATACCCTGACACGCTGACGCCGGCTGAAGCGGCGGTGCATTATGCCGGTCTGCTCCTGGCCTATTTTGCTCTGGTGGATCTGGCTCAACTCAAGGCCGGACAGCAGGTGTTAGTCACCGAAGCCAGCAACTGCGTCGGCCCGGCGGTGGTTCAGCTGGCGGCCGCGTTGGGCGCCCAGGTGATCGCGGCTACCAGCGAGTCGGAAAACCGCGCAATGCTTAAAGGGTTGGGTGCTGTGAAGGTCGTATCGACCGACGAACAGGACTTGGTGCTGGAAGTAGAGCGTTTTACCGAGAGCCGTGGCGTTGAGGTTGTGCTGGATGCGCTATGTGGTCCACAGCTGTCCCGCCTGGGTGATATTGCCGCGACACGGGGCAAGCTGATCATTTACGGCATGGGTGGTGGTAACGAGGCGTCCTTTCCGGCCTGCGCTGCGTTCAAGAAACACCTGCAGATTTTTCGGCATAGCGTCCTGGATTTTACAGGCCATCCAGAGCTTGGTCTGGAGCCCCATGCCGAGGCGGTACAGCGCGCGCTGACGGTGATTAATCAAATGACCCGGGATGGTCTGCTCAAGCCCGTCGTTGCGCATACGTTGCCGTTTGACCAGTTTGTGGAAGCCCATCGGCTCGTAGAAAACGAATGCCTCAAGGGGCGGGTCGTCTTGACCGTTGAGTAAGTGACGGGCAGTGCGCCTGCAGTGCATTGCCCGACACGCCTGAATTCTTTCCCCCCCCGTCTGTGCTGCAGCCGAGTCAACCGTTCGGCTGCTTGCAACTTATCTCCATCAATAGCCTGAACTTTTCCCTTAGGCGTCGGCTCAGTATTTCATACCTATTGGGCTCAGCGCGGTAGAGGTTATGACCCTCCGCCGCACCCGCCACAAGGCATCGAAGGATGTTCCGATCGCCGGAAGCTGGGCATGAGCCAGCCAACAGCACTTTAAGGAGTCAGGCTCGATGTCGAATACCGATCTCCCCGGTTCACTCGCGTATCTACCTTATGACCCGGAAACGGCGTCGCAAACACCGAGAATTGCCATCGAGTCGGTCAGCCCGACAGTGGATAACGGACAATTCGCTGCCAAGGGCATCGCCGGCCAGCCCATTACCGTAAAGGCCACCATTTTCGCAGACGGGCACGACAAGCTGGCCGCCTGCGTACTGTGGCGCGTGGAGGGTGCTGAAGACTGGCAGCGAGTACCGCTGGAGCTTCAAACCAATGACCTCTGGCTGTGCGAGTTCACGCCGGTACAGGTGGCTCGACATGAATTTGTCGTTCAAGCGTGGTGGGATGTGTACGGCAGTTACCGCTACGAGCTTGAAAAGAAATATGGCGCTGGTGTGCCGATCGGACTTGAGTTACAGGAAGGACGCATCCATCTGGAGCAGGCCCTGACTCGTGCGGATGACGAGGTGCGGCCCGGTCTGGAATCCTTGCTGGCACGGTTTGATCAGTGCGCTACCGAAGGTGACAAGGTGGCTTTGTTGCTTAGCTCGGAAACTGAGCGCAACATGCGCGACGCCGATGCCTATCCGCATCTGACGCACAGCGTCGAGTACCCGTTGGACATTGAGCGCCTCAAGGCACAATTCGCCAGCTGGTATGAGCTTTTTCCCCGCTCGATCACTAATGACCCGCAGCGTCACGGCACCTTTCGCGATGTAATCGGTGAGCTGCCTCGTGTACGTGACATGGGCTTCGATGTCCTGTACTTCCCACCGATCCATCCGATCGGTCTCGCCCACCGCAAGGGCAAGAACAATACCCTGGGTGCGGGCCCTGATCAGCCTGGCAGCCCTTATGCCATTGGTAGTCCCGATGGTGGCCATGATGCCGTACATCCGCAACTCGGAACGCTTGAAGATTTCCGTGCGCTGGTTGCCGCAGCGGCTGACCATGGTCTTGAAATCGCACTCGACTTTGCCATCCAGTGCTCACCTGATCATCCCTGGCTCAAGGAGCATCCGGGCTGGTTCTCCTGGCGTCCTGATGGCTCCATGCGCTACGCGGAAAACCCGCCCAAAAAGTACCAGGACATCGTCAACGTCGATTTTTATGCCAAGGATTCCGTCCCGGACCTCTGGCTCGCGCTGCGTGACGTGGTCTGGCATTGGGTGGAGCAGGGCGTCAAGATTTTCCGGGTCGATAACCCCCATACCAAGCCATTGCCGTTCTGGGAATGGCTGATTGCGGATATCCGTGGCCGTGACCCAGAAGTCATGTTCCTGGCCGAGGCCTTTACCAAGCCAGCGATGATGGCGCGTTTGGGCAAAGTCGGATATTCGCAGAGCTATACCTATTTTACCTGGCGCAATACAAAGTCTGAGCTGACGGAATATTTCACACAGCTCAATAGTTCGCCCTGGCGCGAATGCTATCGGCCCAACTTCTTCGTCAACACGCCGGACATCAATCCGGTTTTCCTACAGACCAGTGGGCGTCCAGGGTTTTTGATTCGCGCAGCGCTGGCCACCATGGGGTCGGGCCTGTGGGGCATGTATTCAGGTTTTGAGTTGTGTGAAGGCACGCCGCTAACGCCCGGCAAGGAAGAATATCTGGATTCCGAGAAGTACGAGTTGCGCCCCCGCAACTGGTATGCGCCGGGCAACATCATGGCGGAAGTTGCACAGCTCAACCGGATCCGCAAGCAGAACCCTGCTCTCCAGACACATCTGGGGATCAAGTTCTACAACGTGTTCAATGACAACATCATCCTGTTCGGCAAGTACACGCCCGATCTCAGCAATTTCGTACTCGTGGCAATCAATCTTGATCCCCATAACGCCCAGGAAGGCCACTTTGAACTCCCCTTGTGGGAATTCGGACTCGACGACAATGCATCCATGCATGGCGAAGACCTCATGACCGGCCACCGCTGGACATGGCACGGGAAAACACAATGGACGCGTCTCGATCCTTCCATGCCATTTGGCATATGGCGTATCCGCCCGGCCATCTAGGCCAAAGGAAGACTATAAATGGCGAAACCAAAAAAAACGCGCTCACGCAAACCGGCGGCCTTTATCAATGACCCGTTGTGGTACAAGGATGCGGTCATCTATCAGGTTCACGTGAAGTCGTTTTACGATTCCAACAACGACGGAATCGGTGACTTCCCTGGCCTGATCGATAAGCTCGACTACATTGCTGGCCTGGGCGTCAACACCATTTGGATACTGCCGTTCTACCCGTCGCCGCGCCGCGATGACGGGTACGATATTTCCGAATACCGTGGAGTGCATCCGGATTACGGCACCATGGCGGATGCCAGGCGCTTTATTGCCGAGGCGCACAAAAGGGGATTGCGGGTCATCACTGAGCTGGTAATCAACCATACCTCTAGCGATCACCCCTGGTTTCAGCGCGCACGCAAGGCGAAGAAAGGGTCTTCGGCGCGCAACTTCTATGTCTGGTCAGATGATGACAAGAAGTACGACGGTACGCGGATCATCTTTTTGGATACCGAAAAGTCCAATTGGACGTGGGATCCCGTCGCTGAGCAGTATTACTGGCACCGATTCTACTCGCACCAGCCTGACTTGAACTTTGATAACCCTCAGGTCATGAAAGCGGTGATCTCGATCATGCGCTACTGGCTGGACATGGGCGTCGATGGCTTGCGTCTGGATGCCATTCCCTATCTGGTGGAGCGTGACGGCACCAATAACGAAAACCTGCCCGAAACCCATGCGGTACTCAAACAGATTCGTGCCGAGATCGATGCGAATTACCCGGACCGGATGTTGCTGGCGGAAGCCAATCAGTGGCCGGAAGATACGCAGCAGTACTTTGGCGAAGGTGACGAGTGCCACATGGCGTTCCACTTTCCGCTGATGCCTCGCATGTATATGGCTATTGCCCAGGAAGACCGCTTTCCTATCAGCGATATCCTGCGTCAGACCCCTGAAATTCCAGCGAACTGTCAATGGTCGATCTTTTTGCGCAACCATGACGAACTGACGCTTGAAATGGTGACTGACCGGGAACGGGATTATCTGTGGAATTTTTACGCCTCGGACCGGCGCGCGCGCATCAATCTGGGGATTCGCCGTCGCCTGGCACCGCTGCTCGAGCGGGATCGCCGGCGGATCGAACTGCTCAATAGCCTGCTTCTCTCCATGCCAGGTACGCCTACGATGTACTACGGCGATGAAATCGGCATGGGCGACAATATTCACTTGGGCGACCGAGACGGCGTACGTACGCCGATGCAATGGTCGGTCGACCGCAATGGTGGCTTCTCCCGTGCCGATCCGGCCAGCCTCGTGCTACCGGTGGTAATGGACCCGCTATATGGCTATCAGTCGATCAACGTAGAGTCACAGGCGCGCGATCCTCATTCGCTCCTGAACTGGACGCGCCGCATGCTGGCCGTGCGCAAGCAACAGAAAGCCTTTGGTCGCGGCACCATGAAGATGCTCCGGCCAACCAACCGCCGTATTCTGGCGTATTTGCGTGACTACACTACGCCCGAAGGCGAGCACGAGACCATTCTCTGTGTTGCCAACGTGTCGCGTGCTGCCCAGGCCGTCGAACTGGATCTGTCATCCATGGCAGGCAAGGTGCCCGTGGAAATGCTGGGAGGCAGTGCCTTTCCGCCCATTGGCCAATTGCCTTACATGCTGACACTTCAGCCGTACGGATTTTATTGGTTCTACCTCGCAGGCAATGAACAGATGCCTGCGTGGCACTCCGAGCCTCCAGAAACCATGCCTGACTTCCAAACGCTCGTCATTAAAAAGAATCTGCAAGAGTTGCTCAGCGGTACGCCGCGCAAGGCTCTTGAGCAGGAAATCCTGCCGCTGTATCTGCCCAAGCGCCGCTGGTTCGGCAGCAAGGACGAGGCGATCCAGCAGGTCACCCTCATGTACGCTGTGGAAATTCCAACGCCGAAATTCCCCGTGCTGTTCATGGAAGTCTGCGTGAAAAATGCCAAGGGGCAGGAGCACTATGCCTTGCCGTTGGGCTTCCTGGCCGAGAGTGACCAGCATTGCAGTCCGTTGGCTACCCAGTTGGCGATGTCCCGCATTCGCCATGTTCGCAACGTAGGTCTGGTTACCGATGCCTTTACGCTGACCAGCTTTGTGCATGGGGTGTTCAAGGCCTTCAAGGATCAGGCCGTACTGAAATCGCCTGCAGGTGAAATCCGCTTTCAGCCGTACATGGATGTCGAGAACTTCACTACAACCGATGAAACTGAAATTCGGCACATGGGTGTAGAGCAGTCCAACAGTTCGCTCATTGTAGGCGACAAGTACATGCTCAAGCTGATCCGGAAGGTAGCTACAGGTATTCACCCTGAAGTCGAAATGGGGCGGTTCCTGACGGACAAAGGCTTTGCCAACATGGCGCCCTTGCTGGGTGAGGTGACACGCTACAACGAAGAGGGCACACCCAATGTGCTCATGCTGGTGCAGCCTCAGATCCATAACCAGGGGGATGCCTGGAAGTGGACGCTGGACAAGCTGGACCAGGTAACCCGTGACATGTTGGAGGCAGGTCTGTCAGAGGTGGAGAATGAGTTCACTGCCATGTCCGATCTGGAAAACTTTGCCGCCATTCTGGGGCAGCGCCTGGGTGAAATGCACACCTTGCTTGCTCAGGACACCGATGACGCTGCGTTTGCACCCGAGAAGATCGATGCAAACTCCGCGCGTACGTTTGCTCACCGTGTACGAGAGCAGGTTGACGCTGCGCTAGATACGCTTGAGAACAAACGCGCCTCCCTGGATAGCGCCAGCACCCAGCACCTCGACAAGTTAGTGTCTCAGCGCAAGGAGCTTGGCGAGCGTATCGAAGCCCTTGCCGAAGACGTAGCCGGTGGCTTGCGCATCCGTGTTCACGGAGATTTGCACCTTGGGCAAGTCCTGGTGTCTCAGGACGATGCCTACCTGATCGACTTTGAAGGTGAGCCTGCCCGTTCGCTGGACGAGCGTCGTGCCAAGTATGGTCCGCACAAGGACGTGGCAGGTCTGCTGCGATCCTTTGACTATGCGGCGGCCATGATCACCATGAGCAGTAACAGTGGTGCCGATACGTCGGAAGAGGCAATGCGTCAACGGCGACAGGCAGCAGAGACCTATCGCACAACGGCTTACGCGGCCTTCCTCAAGGCTTATCGTGAGGCTGCTGCCGGTATCGCCCATGAATGGAGCGAGCGTGGTGAGCAGGCAGCGCTGGATCTCTATACGCTAGAGAAAGCCGTTTATGAAATTGGTTATGAAGCGGCCAATCGGCCTAACTGGATCAACATACCGCTGCGCGGCGTAGCCGCCATTGTGGATTCGCTCATTTCGGGAGCAAAAGGATGACTCAAGCCGTAGCACCCCAGAACCACCAACCAGACTACGCCCAGCTATCTGCTCCAGAGGCGGACGCGCTGGCTCGCGGAGAGCATGGCAACCCGTTTGCCATCTTGGGGCCTCACCCGGATGGTACCGGGTTTCTGGTTCGTGCCTTTTTACCCAATGCGCTGGGTGTCGAGCTGGTCGAGCGTGAGAGCGGTCGCCACTTGGCCCATATGGAAGCCGGGCAGATTCCCGGGCTGTTTTATGCCCGCCTGGACTATCAGGCAACGTATTTCTTCAGGATCCGCTGGCCCAGTGGCGTACAGGAGACAGAAGACCCTTACAGCTTTGGTACGCTGTTGGGCGATGTCGATATCTACCTGATCAATGAGGGTAAGCATCGTCAGCTGGGCCAATGCCTGGGTGCTCAAGCGATGACGATCGATGGTGTTCAGGGTGTACGCTTTGCTGTGTGGGCACCCAATGCACGTCGGGTTTCCGTAGTGGGTAACTTCAACACCTGGGACGGTCGCCGTCACCCAATGCGCCTACGGCACGGGGCAGGGGTATGGGAATTGTTTATCCCCCGTATCAAGCCGGGTGACTCATACAAGTACGAAATCCTTGGCCAGCATGGGTTATTGCCCCTAAAAGCTGACCCAGTCGCCTTGGCAACGGAGCTACCCCCGTGCACCGCCTCGGTAGTGGCTGATCCGGCTCCGTTCGAATGGCATGATGATGATTGGATGGCGCAGCGCAAGGAGCGCCAGTCTGTTCATGCGCCGTTCTCGGTATATGAGCTGCACTCTACCTCGTGGCGTCGTGACGGTGGCGACGATGGTCGTATCTTGAATTGGCGGGAGCTAGCTGAACAGCTGATTCCTTATATTCAGGAGATGGGCTTTACCCATATCGAGCTGTTGCCTGTGATGGAGCACCCGTTCAGCGGGTCATGGGGCTATCAGCCACTGTCGCAGTTCGCTCCAACCTCTCGTCATGGCACGCCAGCTGACTTTGCAGCCTTCGTAGATGCCTGCCATCAGGCGCACATCGGTGTAATTCTCGACTGGGTACCCGCGCATTTCCCGACGGATCCCCATGGACTGGCGCGTTTCGACGGTACAGCACTCTATGAGTACGAGCATCCTTTCGAAGGTTTCCATCAGGATTGGAACACTTACATCTATAACCTTGGGCGCAATGAAGTACACGGATTCATGCTGTCCTCTGCGCTGCATTGGCTCAAGCATTTCCATATAGACGGCCTGCGTGTGGATGCGGTCGCATCCATGCTGTACCGCGATTATTCCCGCAAGCAGGGCGAGTGGATTCCCAATAAATATGGCGGCCGCGAGAACCTCGAGACAATCGATTTTCTCCGACATTTGAACGATGTGGTGCATGAAGAAGCGCCCGGTGCGTTGATGATTGCAGAGGAGTCCACCGCATGGCCTGGTGTCAGCAAGCCTACCTCCGAGGGCGGTCTTGGGTTCTCCTACAAGTGGAACATGGGCTGGATGCATGACACGCTTCATTACATCGAGCGTGATCCGATCTACCGCCGTTACGACCATCACAACATGACCTTCGGTATGGTATACGCCTATTCCGAGCGTTTTGTTCTTCCCATTTCCCATGATGAAGTCGTGCATGGCAAAGGGTCTTTGCTGAACAAGATGCCCGGTGACAATTGGCAGAAGTTTGCCAACCTGCGTGCGTACCTGTCCTTCATGTGGACGCATCCGGGCAAGAAGCTCCTGTTCATGGGGTCCGAGATCGGTCAATGGCGTGAATGGAGCCACGACCGCGAACTGGACTGGTTCCTGCTGCAGCATCAGAACCATCAGGGTGTACAAAAGCTGGTAGCGGATCTGAACCGGTTATACCGGGCAGAGCCCATGCTGCACGAGCATGACTGCGAACCGGAAGGCTTCCAGTGGCTGGTAGGTGATGATTCTGCCAACAGTGTATTTGCCTGGCTGCGTTTCGACTCACAGAAGCGGCCCCTGCTGGTTGTTGGAAACTTCACGCCCGTTCCCCGTAGCGACTATCGGATAGGCGTTCCCGAAGGGGGGCAGTGGCTGGAGCTCTTCAATAGCGACAGCGATATCTATGGTGGGAGTGGGTTCGGCAATAGCGGTGCCGTCATGGCCGACGAAACCTCCAGCCATGGCCAGCCAGCCTCTTTGAATCTGAAGTTGCCGCCATTGGGTGTTGTTATCCTGAGACCTGGCACCCGGCCCGAGCATTGATCGGAAGACAGCAAAAGAAAACGGCGCTTAATGCGCCGTTTTTCTTGCGTTTTTTGACTGGTGAAAGAGGCTGATATTTTACTGCTGTCGAGGTTGTTAAGCGGCTGTTTGCATCATTCACGTTTTATTGACACGCTATGGGTTCTACTAATGCAGTAGTACCGGATCAGGGTCTTTATAGGTAATCAGGGAGGACTCACATGGTAGATCTGGCAGAGTGGAATCTGACAATTCCCGAGCCATCCAGTCCTGTCGTTATTGAGACCAACGTACTCAATCGCAACTACCGCAGTGATTACTTTTATCGTACTCCCGATGGTAGCGTGACCCTCTGGGCTCCCGTAACAGGACGTTATACGCCGGAACTCAACTATCCCAGTACTGAGCTTCGGGAAACGCGCCCGGATGGCAGTGAATACAATTGGAAATACGAAGACTCCGTCAGCCTGATGCAGGCTGACCTGCGCGTTAATCAAGTGCCTTCCAGTGGCAAGATGATTATCGGACAGATCCGTACGGTGGGAGATAGTCAGGGTACACCAGACTCAGCATTGATCAGCCTGCGTTATCGTCTGGACCCTACCATGGAGGGGAAAACGCCTGTCACTGGACAGGTTGAGGCCTTGATTCGTACCAAGCCGGACACCCTCAAGATTCCGCCACAAATTCTGCTACGCAATATTCCATTGGACGGTCCGTTCAGTTATGAATTGCGCTTGAGTCGGACCGGCGTGCTGAGCGTAAGGCTTTTTACACATGGGCGCGGAAACGGGGAGCTGTCTGTACAGTTGGATCAGCGCTGGGCAAGTTACCACCTTTACTTTAAGGCGGGCGCTTATGTGGAGGACAAGGAGGGACCTTCTACCGAAGGGGGTAAGGTGACCTTCAACCGATTGGTCACCATGCATCAACCCAACAACCGATAAGGATTCGGCAGCCGGTCAGGCTGCCGGACCTTTGGCCTGCGCCTGTTCGTCCTGTTTTTCCATCTTGGCCTCATTTCGTGCTCGGATTTTCTTAGCGCGACTTTCCATGAAGAAATACACAACAATGGCAATCAGCAGCGGAGCGATGAAATAAATGGCTCGGTAGGCAAGTAACGCCGCAATAATGTAGGAATGATCCAGTTCATGCCCCATGAAGGCCACGAAAACTGCTTCCAGCACTCCGATCCCGGCTGGAATATGCGTGATGACACCAGCAAAACTACTGATGAGCAGGACGCCCAGCACAAACACATAATCCATCTTCTGTCCGAGCAGCACATAGATAATGGCACCCATTGCCATCCAGTTGATGGAGGAGACGACCAGTTGAATACAGGCCATGCGCAGGGAAGGCAGATTAAGGTCCTGCCCTTTAATGGTCCATGAGCGACGTTTGGAAAACTGGCAGAACAGCAGATAGACAGCAATAAAGGTGACGAGGCCAATGCCTATCATCCGTAGCGTCATATTGCCGATGTACCAGTGCGGCGGAATCTTCACCAGCCCTGCTGTAAAGATAATCCCTGCCAGCAGGATGTAGCCCAGCCAGTTAGTCGCCAGGCTTAGGCTGAAGATACGGGTAATGGTGCCGCTTTCCAGACCCAGGCGAGAATAAAGTCTGTACCGCAAGCCAATGCCGCCTACCCATGTGCTGAGCGTAAGAGTAAAGGCATAACAGATAAACGACACGATCATCACCTGCCGTTTGCCCAGCTTGTGCCTGCAGTAGGCTCGCCCGATCAGGTCATAAAAGCCATACATGATATAACTGACCACAACCAGGCCCACGGCCATGAGGATAGCGGTCCAGCCATACTGGCGAATGGAATGCCAGACCTGCACCCAGTTCACCTGCCGGGCATACATCACGAGCAGAACAGTAACGGCAATGAAAAAAGCGTAGGTCAGAAGCCTCTTGGCGATCGGCCACACTTTACCTTTGGGAGAAGGTTTCGACTTCACGGAGGCATCCTGAGAGTGCCTTAGAGTGGCGGTCATGTATGAGTCCTCGCACGTTCCGGATCTGCTATATCGGATCGTTCAAGATGCGATTGAGCGGGCGGTTCGACCAACGCTATTTTAGGGGTGTGTGCCGGTAACCAGCCTACCCAAGCAGGGAAGTGCCGAAGGAAGTGAAACACCAGCATGGTTTTGGCCAGGTGCCAGATGGTCTTGCGCGGCACCTTGGTCATGTCCACATGCTGACAATGCTGCGCCATGAGTTGTTCGAGCCGACCACGCAAGACCTGATTAAAGGCTCGGTCATGGAAGATGAGATTGGATTCGAGGTTAAGAGAAAGACTTAAAGGGTCCAGGTTGCTGGAGCCTACCGTAGCCCAGTAATCGTCCATCAGCGCCACCTTGCCATGCAGAGGGCGGCGGCAATATTCGTAGACTTCGACGCCCTCAGGTACAAGGTAGTTGTAAAGCATCCGTGCACCGACCTTCACGATCGGCATATCCGGTTCGCCCTGGACGATCAGTCTGACCTTCACGCCACGCCGAGCCGCGTCTCGCAGTTCACGCAACAGGCGGTAACCGGGAAAGAAATAGGCATTGGCAATGATGATTTCACGCTTGGCGCTTCGCATCATTTCGATATAGTGCTGCTCGATATCTGTACGATGCTCTTCGTTGTCTCGGTAGACGAACAGTGCCTGTGCATCACCGGGAAAATCGTTGCGAGCAGGTTCATTGCGCCGTCGGCCCCACCAGCGACGAGGCTCTTCGCTGTTGCCCAGCGCCTCAAGGCTAAAGCGATGAATATCGGCTACGATGGGTCCTTCAACTTCTACTGCGTAGTCCTGCTTGGCCGTAGGACCAAAGTCATCCAGATGATCAGCGGAAAAATTGATGCCTCCAACAAAAGCGATTTCAGCATCAATGACAACGATCTTGCGATGAAGACGGCGGAAGAGGTTGGTCCTACGCCCCATGAAGAGGGGGCGCGGATCGTAAAAGCGGAAGCGAACACCGGCAAGCACGAGTTTATCAAGGAAGTCCTTGGTCAATTCCGCCGAACCGTAGCCATCCACCGTGACCTCGACGCGTACGCCACGCCGGGCTGCTTCTATCAATACACGGTGTAGCTCATTGCCTACCTTGTCTTCAAACAGAATGAAGGTTTCCAGCAGGATTTCCCGCTTGGCCTGGGAGATGGCTTCAAACACCCGGGGAAAGTATTCTTCACCATTCTCCAGTAGCTGAATTCGATTACCGTCTCGCCATTGCGGGTTCATACACACAACTCCACAGCCAGCGGGGCATGGTCGGACAGGTGAGACCAAGGGCGGTTGGATAAGACTTCAGGGGTACGCACCGTGAGGTTGCGTGTGTAGATCCGATCCAAACGCAGCATGGGCATACGCGCCGGGAATGTCTTGGCGTGTTGCCCGTTGGCGTTCAGAAATGCTTCCTCAAGCCCTGCACCTGCCTTGAGCACATCACTGGCGCGTTGGCGCCAATCATTGAAGTCGCCTGCAACAACCAGCGGCGCATCTTCCGGCAGATTTTCAATCAGCTTGCACATCAGTTTCAGCTGTTGCAGACGGTGGTTTTCCCTAAGCCCCAAATGGCAACAGATCGCATGGATATCAACGTCATGATCCGGAACGCGCAGCACACAATGCAGCAAGCCGCGCTTTTCCGGGCCGGTAATGGACACGTCAAGGTTCTGGTACGTCACGATCGGAAACTTGGACAGTACGGCGTTGCCATGGTGGCCATCCGGGTAGACCGCATTTCGCCCGTAGGCGAAATCGGTCCACATGGAATCAGCCAGAAACTCATACTGCGGCGCCGCTGGCCAGTTCTCGAAGCGCAACGGGTGCTTCTCGTGCGTACCCAACACTTCTTGCAGAAACACGAGATCAGCCGATGTCGTGCGCACTGCGTCACGCAGCTCCGGCAAGATGAACTTGCGGTTGAAGGACGTAAAGCCCTTATGCGTGTTGATAGTGAGGATCTTGAACGAGAAACCCTTTGTTGCGTTCGTCATGCTTGACGCTTCCTCCGTTTGGTTTGCTTGGTCAATTCGAACAACAGAAATGACCGTCCTGTTACTTGATAGACATCGCCAAACGCAAAGGTGTCGCCGGTTTCCAACAAATCAGGTTGATTAGTATCAACCTGCAAAACCCAGTGCTCACCTTGAGGCACTTGGGGCAGTGTGAAGTCCACCATGTCGTAATGGGCATTTACGATCATCAGAAGCGACGTATCAGAGCCGGCACGGCGAATCCCCGTAGGTTGCGCACGACCGTCAAGCAGGATGCCCATGCAGCGATTGCTGCCGTCCTGCCACTGTTCCATGCCCATTTCTTCACCACTGGGCATTAACCAAGTCACGTCCTTGATATCCAGCGCTTCGTTGTATACGCCAGTAAAGAAGCGGCTACGACGTAGTAACGGATACTTCATGCGAAGCTCGATGAGTCGGCGCGTGAAGTCCTGAAGCTCAGCACTGCGCTCCTTGATGTCCCAGTTTATCCAGCCGATTTCGCTGTCCTGACAATAGGCGTTGTTATTGCCGCCTTGCGTCCGCGCGAACTCATCACCCGCCAACAGCATCGGTGTGCCTTGGGAGAAGAACAGGGTTGCCAGGAAGTTACGCATCTGGCGGTAGCGCAGGTCGATGATTTCCGGATCGTCCGTTTCACCTTCTACGCCACAATTCCAGGACAGGTTATTTGAATGGCCGTCGTTATTGCCCTCGCCATTGGCTTCGTTGTGCTTGTCGTTGTAGGACACTACATCGTTGAGGGTAAAGCCGTCGTGAGCAGTGACAAAGTTGACTGACGACGCCGGCTTGCGGCCACGCTGGTTGAATTGATCACCCGAGCCGAGAACAATCTTGGCAAAGTCGCCAAGTTTGTCGTCATCGCCTTTCCAGAAGGACCGTGCCGTATCGCGGAATTTATCGTTCCACTCCATCCAGCCGGGTGGGAAATTACCCACCTGATAGCCGCCTGGACCGCAGTCCCAAGGTTCGGCAACAAGCTTGAGCTGATTCAAGACTGGGTCTTGGCGGCAGGCATCGAGGAAACCGCCGCCTTCGTCGAAACCATGGGGTTCACGGCCCAGGATGGTAGCAAGGTCAAAGCGGAAACCATCCACACGCATCTCGGTTGCCCAATAGCGCAAGGAGTCAGTCACCATCTGCAATACGCAAGGGTGACTCATGTTGAGTGTATTACCCGTACCGGTATCGTTGATGTAATACCGGGGGTTATCCGGCATCAGACGATAGTAACTGGCGTTATCGATCCCCTTGAGCGAGAGGGTCGGGCCCATCTCATTGCCTTCGGCTGTATGGTTGTAGACCACGTCGAGAATGACTTCAAGGCCGGCCTTGTGCATCCGCGCAACCATGATCTTGAACTCGCCGATGGATTGGCTGGCCATGTAGCGGGCATGAGGGGCAAAAAAGGCCAGGGTGTTATAGCCCCAGAAATTACGCAGCCCTTTCTCAAGCAGGTGGTTGTCATCCAGGAAGTAGTGGATGGGCATCAGCTCGACGGACGTCACACCCAGCGAACGGATGTAATCTACAACATCGCTTTCGTGGAACGCGGAGAATGTGCCGCGGGTGTTTTCCGGCACTGAAGGATGCTGCATGGTGAAACCACGGACATGGGTCTCGTAAAAGACAGTACGGTCCCACGGTACCTTGGGCTTCTCTGTAGTACCCCAGGTAAAGGCCGGATCGATCACGCGGCAGCGAGGCATATAAGGTGCACTGTCGCGTTCATCGAACGAAAGATCACCGTCAGGATGGCCAATGGTGTAACCAAACAACGCATCGTTCCACTCAAGCTCGCCTACGATCTGCTTGGCATAGGGATCGATCAGTAGCTTGTTGTGGTTGAAGCGATGGCCTGCCTCTGGTTCATAGGGGCCGTGTACACGATAACCGTACAACGTCCCCGGACGTGCGTCAGGCAAGTAGCCGTGCCAGATCTCATTGGTGTACTCGGGCAGCTCGATGCGCTCGATCTCTTCAAGGGTATCCTGGTCAAACAGGCAAAGCTCAACCTTGGTAGCATGAGCCGAAAACAGGGCAAAGTTGACGCCGGAGCCGTCCCAGGTGGCTCCCAGGGGATAGGGCAGTCCTTCGCGAATGCGGGATGTCGTGCGGTTGACGAAAGCGTTTTGGGTCTTCTCAGAACTATCGCTAGGCTTGTTAGCGCTCATAGTAATCGACTCAGGTCTATGTCTTAGAGCTCAACCAGGTGCTGCCTGTATTGAGGTAACGGTACCGGCTCTGTCTGGAGCGAGGTACTTTCAACCATCCGGTAACGTGATGTTTCCGGACCTTCTTGTACGTCATAGGTATAGAGGCTTCCGGATGCTGGCAGTTCCGAAAGGACGTGTGTCATGCCGGTTAGAGCGAAGCAGCGCAAGTTTCAATAAATAAATAGTTATTTTTATAAGGTTTCGTGTATAAGATTTGTCGAGTTATAAATTTCAGATTGAATTAAAAAGGCGGAAAAGAAT